>JAKLPK010000275.1 GCA_022013895.1 Cellulomonas sp.
CTCACACGTTGAAGCGGAACGCACCCCTCGACGACGATGATCCACGGTAATCGGGTGAATCCACCCCTGACCTGCACCTCGACCCCGGGACGCTTGCGGTCGTTCGCGGACGCTGTTGGACCTCTCGCGGACTTCTTGCGGACTCCCAGTGGGGTGCAGGATCGGGCAGAAACCCCCGAGTGAGATGTGGCTTGTCTAGAGTCCGCATCTCACCAGAGGGTTCCCGCATCTAGTGCCCGTAACTATGTCGCCTTCGTTCGGAACCCGTGGCGCCAACGACGGGGTGGGTTCCAGCGGTCGCAACACGTCCTTGATGCTGGGGGTTATGTTGTCCTCGACTCAGCATCAATTGGGAAGCACCCCGCTGTGCCTTGACGTGGACCGCGTCTGCGTTGACGGGTCAGGTCGGCGTGGTGTGTAGGGGTTCGGGGTCGGCCCAGGTGCGGGCGACCTCGGCGGGGGTGCGGTAGGCCAGCCCGGAGTGGGGCCGGTGGTGGTAGGTCTGGATGTAGGTGGCGATCTCGGCGCGGGCAGCCTCGATGTTCTCCCACTCGGTGTGCCAGGCGCAGCGCTTCTTGAACTGTCCGGACCAGGACTCGATGAACGCCTGGGACTCCGGGTCGCGGTAGCCGCCGCGGCGGTGGGTGATGGCGCGGGCGGACAGGTGGGTGCGGAAGTCCCGGGAGGTGAACTGCGACCCGTTGTCCGTGCCCAGGGTCAGCTGCCCGGGCGGCACGGCTCGGGCCAGGACTGCCGCCTCGACGCAGCCGATGGCCTCGGTGGTGCGGGTGCGGACGTCCAGGGCCCGGCCGGCGACCTCGCGCGTGCAGCAGTCGACGGCGACGTGCAGGTAGACCCACCCCTGGGCCGCGGTCCAGACCTTGGTCATGTCCAGGTGCCACAGCTCGTCCGGGCGCCGGACCCGGAAGTAGCCCGGGCGGCGTCGCCGGTCGGTGCTCCTCGAGCGTTGCAGCAGCCCGTGGGCGCCCATCACGCGCTGCACCCGCTTGCGGTTGACCGGGACGCCCAGCTGCCGGGAGGCCAGGGCGGCGACCATCCGGGTCCCGTCGACCGGGTTCGCGCGGGCGACCTCGACGATCGTGTCGTCCCCTGGTCGGCCACGGCCTGGGCCGGCGCCGGGTGGTCGCCGGCTGATCGGCCGGTAGAGCGCCTGACGGGACACCCCGGCGACGCGCGCGACGACGGTGGGTCTGCGCCCGGTGGCGACCACGGCGCGGGCTCTGGACACCCGGGTGCTCACGTCCAGTCCCGCGAGAGTTCCCCCGCGACCTCCAGCTCGTAGGTCTTGCGCCCCAGGGTGCGTTCCAGGGCGGCGACCTTCTTCTTGAGCTCGACGACCTCGACGCGCTCCGGGGTCCGGGCGTTCGAGGCGGCCAGGGCGGCCTTGCCGCCCTCGAGCAGCTTGTCCCGCCAGGAGTAGTAGAGCGTCTCGGAGATCTCGTACTCGCGGCACACATCCCGCACCGACCGGTCCCCGCGCAGACCCGCCAGGACGACCTCGGTCTTCTGCTCCGGCGTGAACTGCCGGTACTAGCGCTTCTCGCTCATCAGCCCTCCCAGGGCGATCAGAGCAACCATCGTCCCCAAGCCCGACGACTCAGGGAAGCGTCAACGAGCCAGCGGGGTCCTCGTCACTACGACAGCCCGAACCACCCACCCCTGAACCGTAAGGAGGGCGACCTGATCCTCGGGGCAGGGTCCCGTTCGGCCGTCGCGACGCTCGTCGAACGCACCACCCGCTACGTCGTCTGGGGCACCTGCCGGTCGAGCGGACCGGCGAAGCCGTCCGCGACAGCATCGTCGCCGCACTCGCCCAGATGCCTACCGGGCTGCGGCGGACGCTGACCTGGGACCAGGGTGCCGAGATGAGCGAGCACCGCGCCTTCACCATGGCCACGGACATGGCGGTCTACTTCTGCGAGCCGGCCTCGCCCTGGCAGCGCGGCACGAACGAGAACACCAACGGGCTCCTGCGCCAGTACCTGCCCAAGGGCTCCGACCTGAGCTCCCACAACCTTGAGGCCCTCACCGCGATCACCGACGAGCTCAACGGCCGGCCCCGCAAGTCCCTCGGCTGGGACACCCCCGCCGAGCGGATGGCTGCTTTACTCGACACCACATAGACACCCCGTTGCGACGACCGCTGGAATCCAAGCCTGGTCGGGGTTCGCCTACGTCGCGTTCGTCATCGACGTGTTCTCCCGGATGATCGTGGGCTGGAAGGCCGACACGAACATGCGCGCCACCCTGGTCACCGACACCCTCGAGATGGCCACCTGGGCCCGCGGCCGCACCGGTGTCACGGACCTGACCGGACTGATCCACCACAGCGACGCCGGCTCCCAGTACGTCTCGCTGGCCCTGACCGAGCGCCTCGCGGCGCTCGGTATCCGGGCGTCGATCGGCACTATCGCGGACGCCTACGACTGTCAGGCTCGCAGTGCCCGATTCCGCGAGGATCGGGTGGTCCCGGCCATGGCGGTCTGACTCTTGCTTACGACTGACCCGCAGCGTGTCCTTGCGTTGATCTGTCGACCGTCCGGCCGGGCCGTGCAGCAAGCGCTGCCGCCGGGCGGGCGTGACCTGATAGGAGCCTGGAGCCCACTGGTCGAAGCGTCCCCGTGACAGTCCTGTCCGTCCGGCCGGCGACAGCGTGAACCCACGCTACCCACCGCCGGGAGGACGACCATGAGCACACTCGAGCAGGTCAGATCAGGTCACGTCGTGATCGGCGTCGACACCCACAAGCACGTCCACGTCGCTGCGGCGATGGACACGATCGGCGGGATCGTCGGGACTCTCACGATCCCCACGGACACCGGCGGCTTCCAGCAGCTCCTGGACTGGGCGGGCACCTTCGGACGGGTCCTTGCCTTTGGGATCGAGGGCACCGGCTCCTACGGTGCGACGCTGACGTCGTTCCTGCGGCGCTCGGGCCACAAGGTCGTCGAGGCCGGTCGGCCGGATCGGCGGTTGCGACGGATGAACGGCAAGTCCGACACCCTGGACGCGCAGAACGCCGCCCGGGCGGTGCTGGCCGGGCTGGCTACCGCCACACCCAAGAGCGCTGATGGCGAGGCCGAGATGATCCGCCAGCTCAAGATCGCCCACGACCAGGCCGTCGAGCAGCGCTCCTCGGCGATGGTCACCATGAAGGCCATGCTTGTCCATGCCCCCGACGAACTGCGACGCCAGAGCGCCCGCAAGAGCCACAGCGCCCTCGCCAAGCAGCTCGCCGCGCTCCGCCCGCGGGATCTGAGCGACCCCCACGACGCGTTGCGTCACGCCCTGCGGGCACTGGCCCGACGCTGGCAGTACCTGGACACCGAGGCCAAGGACCTGACGTCGCTGATCGCCACCTTGGTCCAGCGAGCTGCCCCGCAGCTGCTCGAGCCGTTCGGCATCGGCGTGGACACCGCCGCCGAGATCCTCATCGTCGCCGGAGACAACCCCGAACGCATCCACTCCGAAGCCGCCCTGGCCAAGCTCGCCGGCATCAGCCCGATCCCGACCGGCTCAGGAATGACCTCCGGGCGGCACCGCATCAACCACGGCGGACACCGCCAGCTCAACGCTGCGATCTACCGCACCGTCATCGTCCGCATGCGATTCCACCAGCCGACCATCGACTACGTCGCCCGGCGCACAGCCGAGGGCAAGTCCAAGCGCGAGATCATCCGCTGCCTCAAGCGCTATGTCATCCGCGAGGTCTACCACCTCCTGCGCCCAGCTCCTCAAGCCGCCCTGAACTGCAGTTGACACCTATAGGAGCCTCTGTCAACGCCTACGCCGCCCCGTCCGCCACCGAGCCGTTGGGTCCAACCACCATCCAGCGGCGCGACCTCGGCCCCCACGACGTGCTGATCGAGATCGCCTACGCGGGAATCTGCCACTCCGACATCAGCACTGTGCGCGGCGACTGGGGCCCGGCCGCCTTCCCGCTGGTCGTCGGCCACGAGATCGCGGGCGTGGTCACCGAGGTCGGCCCGGAGGTGACGCTGCACCAGGTGGGTGACCGGGTCGGCGTCGGCTGCATGGTGAACTCCTGCCGTGAGTGCGTGAACTGCCTGGCGGGCCTGGAGCAGTACTGCCTGAAGGGGTTCACGCAGACCTACAACTATCCCGATGCGGACGGCACCATCACCCAGGGCGGCTACTCCACGCACGTCGTCGTGGTCGAGGACTTCGTGCTCAAGCTCCCCGAGGCCATCCCCTTCGAGAAGGCCGCTCCCCTGCTGTGCGCCGGCATCACCACCTACTCGCCCCTGGCCGACTGGAACGCCGGCCCCGGAACAAGGGTCGCGGTGATCGGGACCTACGAGGCGGTCTACCCCAACCTCGTCGTCCACAACCCGGACTATCCCACCCCGGACTACCTCCGCAGCGTCTCCGCGGTCGGCAACGAGACCCGAACCGACTGATCCTGGCCCCCGACCAGATGACCACCCGGGACACCGCCGGTGAGCAGCTCATCGTCGACGCGCTCCTGGACGACGACCCACGCCCGATCCTGTTCGGCGCGTGGGGCGGCGCCAACACCCTGGCGCAAGCGCTCTGGACGATCAAGACGGAACACTCCCAGGCGGAGTGGGACAGGGCCGTGGCCAAGACCCGGGTCTACGCGATCTGGTACCAGGACAACGGCGGGCGCTGGATCGAGGAGAACTTCCGGAGATCCAGATACTCGAGGCGTTCCGATGGGACATGGCCTGGAACTACCGCGTCCTGCAGGGCCCCGCCCCCGACGACGTCAAGGAGCTGATGGATACCGCCTGGCTCTACGAGAACGTCAAGTCGGGCCACGGTCCCCTCGGCGAGTTCTACCCGCAGGAGTACACCTCGGAGGGCGACACCCCCTCGTTCATGGCTGCCGTCAACAACGGGCTCAGCGACGCCTACGACGACTTCACGCTCGGCAGCTGGGGCGGACGCGGCGCGCTCGACGAGCCCTACCTGCTCCCCCACCACTACACCGACCGGTACAACGTCTCCGACGACGGCGACGCCCACAAGCAGTACTGGCGCTGGCTGCCGGCCGTCCAGAACGACTGGGCCGCCAGGGCCGACTGGATGGTCGCCTCCACGTACGACGCCGCGAACCATCAGCCGGTCGTACAGGCGACCGGAGCCACCAGCACCTTCGCACAGCCGGGGCAGACGTTCACCCTCGATCTGCGCGGGTCGACCGATCCTGACGGCGACAGCCTGTCGTTCACCTTCTGGCACTACGGCGACCAGGACTCCGTCTCGGCCGAGGTGCCGATCACCCAGGACGGCTCGGGCCTGGCCAGCATCGTGGTCCCGGACGAGCCCGGCACGCAGATCCAGATCATCGGCGAGGTGACCGACGACGGTGAGCCTGCCCTGACGACGTACCAGCGGTACCTCATCGACATCGGCACTGAGCACGTCCAGCCCGTGGCCGAGCGCCCGGCCGACTCGATCGACTGGGCTGCGCCGGGCACGATCTCCGGCGACGGCGACGTCAGCACCAACGGCAAGCTGGTGAAGGCGATCAACCTCACCAGCAGCGAGGCCCCGCACAATGCGCCCGTCATGGTCAACGGCGTCGAGTTCGCGGCCTCCCCCTACGTGGCGGGCACGACGACGTTGGCCGATGGCGACACCATGTTCGCCACAGACTCCGCTCCGATCTCGGGTCAGCTCAACCGGGTGCTCGCCGGCGCGACGTCGTCCCTGGGCGGAACCGATCTCCAGCCCTTCGCCAACCTCTCGCCGGAGTATCGCGAGCTGCTGGGGACCGGGTTCTACAACGACGCCGACGAGTCGGTCGCCGACGTCCGGCTGGGCAACTACTCGATCCCCGAGCGCTACACCGAGCGCGCTGGGTACGACCTGACCCTGACGGGCCTGACGCCGGGCGCCGAGTACGAGGTCCAGCTCTTCGTCAACGACTACCGCACGGACCGGATCGGCACACGCGCGAATCCCGATCTCACGACGATCGTGCGCGACGCGGGGGGCGAGGTGTCGCTGCGTCACAACGCGGCTGGCGCCTACGGCTCGCCTGGTCAGTACGTCCGAGGGTGGTTCACCGCGACCGACACCACCAAGGTGATCCACCTCGTGGGCGGACCTGGAAAGGGCGGGTCCGACCAGCGCTCGGCACTCCTCAGCGCCTATCAGCTCCGTCAGCTCGAGCCGGCTGATGGCGAGGGCATCCCGATCGTGGCCGAGGTACCCGAGCGCGGCGGAACCGACGGTGCTCTCACGCTGACCGTCCGGGACTACGGCGCCGGCATCCAGCTCACCGGGCCCACGAACGTCGGCGACCGCCTGCGGTTCGACGGCGCACTCCCGGCCATCAGCGTCACCGACACCCGGAGCGCCTCCCAGGCCGGCGAGTCCGGATGGACCGTCTCCGGACGCGCCACCGCATTCACCTCGGGGGCCGACCAGTTCAGCTCCGAGTACCTCGGCTGGCACCCGTGGGCGCAGGATCTCCGCGACGGGGTCACCCTCGGCCCTCCCGTCGACGGCAGCCTGCGCGGCGGACCCGGCTTGGCCGCGCCCGCCACCCTGATCTCCGTCGCGAGCCAGGCACGCCTCGGCACCGCCACAGCACAGGCCGACCTCCGCCTGGAGATCCCCGTCGACACCCCCGAGGGCGCCTACAGTGCCCGGCTGACGGTCTCCCTCTTCCCCACCGACTAGCTGAGGGGCTGCGGTGGCCGGCCGGCAGGTCCGGCCACCGCAGCCACCACCCCTGCAATGCCCTCTTCCCGGGGCCGTTGCTCCGGACGGCCGGTCGGGTGCAGCATGCCGGCCGTCGATCCCGACCTCGCGCGGCAGTCGGTGGTGGGTCAGACCTGGAACGCCCAGTGCCACGGCTCACGTGGGGTGTCTTCGACGAAGCCGTACCGCCCGGCGTTCGTGCGCATCCAAGACTGCGCCGTGTCGTCGAGCTCGAGGTCCGCTGCCATCCCCCAGCCGTGGTCACTGGTTCCCGGGACGGCGGCAAGCCCGCCCTGCGAGTACAGACCCTTGCGCTTGGCGACGTCGACCTGGGCCTCGTAGGACCGGTACGAGTCCGTGACACCGATGGTCACGCCCTCCCGGGCGGCGTCGCTGATGAGCTGTCTGAGGGAGCTGGCGGCCGGGGCCCACAACCGGTGGCCGGCGCTGCCCACCTCGTGGAGCGCAGCGGCCGGGATCCTGCCGTTGCCGTAGGGCGCGAGCTCCACCGGGACGCCGTCGGCGTCCACCGCCGTCGAGGCAGGGGCCGCAGCGGCCGGGGCGTTCGCCACCGCCCGCGCGAGAGCCAGCGCGAACGTCGAGTCGCTGGGGGGCGTGCTGGTCCTGGCAGGCGAGAGCGCGCCGAGCTGGGTCTGGATTGCAGCGATGCGCTGCGCGATGCCTGTGACGCCTTCCATGCTCACCATCGATGGTCCTCTCTCTCATCGCCTCCATCGACGCGGCAGCGCCGATCCTGAACACCGCGCGAGCAGGCGTCCCGAGGGGCGTTCCCGGCCGCGCCTCGACGCTCAGCTCAGGCCGGCAGCAGCGATGGCCTGCACCCCCGCCACGTACTCCCAGTGCCACGGCTCGTAGAAGCCGGAACCTCCCTTGCGGGCCCACTCGGGATTCTCCCAGCCGAAGGTCGCGGCGTTGGCCCAGAGCCAGTCCCCGCGGGCACCGGTGTAGGTCTCGGGGCAGAAGTCGACCGCGAGTCCCCACCCGTGGTTGGACAGACCCGCCGGAGCCGCGATCGCGCCCTTCTTGCGGCGCAGGGCCGCCTGTTCCTCGAAGGTGCGGTAGGCGGACGACAGACACATGGGCTCGCCAAACCTGGCGACGTACATGTCGTTGAGGGCGAAGATGCTCACGGCGGCATCGGCCCTGTCCCGGTAGGGCTCCTGCCACAGGTCGCACAGCTCCGCATCCGGTACCCGGCCGTTGGTTCCCGGGTCGGTAACGATGCCGTCGCAGTAGACCGAGCCGCCGTCGGTCTGCAGCTCCAGGCGGGATCCCGACCGAGACACCCGCTGGGCGTCCAGCGCGCGTTCACCGCCCGCGTGCGAGACCAACGACGGCGGCGGCGACAGGTCGAGCGGACGCGACGTCAGCGCCTCAACCGTGGTCGGCCCGATCTCGGACCCGGGCGCCGGGTTGGCCGGCGGGACGCTGTCCTCGGCGAGCACAGTGGCGCTCAGTGACAGGACAAGCGCACCAAGAACGGCGATCCGACCCACCATCACACTCAAGCCGGCGCGACGTGCCACGCCTGTGGCATGCCTGGGGGCGCTGTCCGAACGCGGCACGACCAGTCGGCGAGCGACGGCGCCGCGCCGTCGCGGTCTCGTACGTCCGCGGCCGGGCAGGCGCGCCGTGGCCCGGACCGTGAACGCCGTTCCCGTGCCGTGACGCGCCTGGTCCCCGCTCAGTGTCTCGGCCCGCGTCGGGCGTCAGCACTCACTGACCCGGTCTGGGTGCGCGTGCCGACAGGGGGGTGCTTCACGGTGCCGCCTTCTGGGTGGACTGCCCGGGAACGGCGGACGCGATCGGCGTCGGTTCTCGGCTTCGAGACCCAGCGTGCGGGGACGCGGTCAAGTTGTGGCAAGGGAATGATGAAGTCTTGCTGAAGATGCGGCCGGTCGTGCCCGACGTGGGGCGAGAGTCCTGCTGCTGCAGACCAGGGTCCCCGACCCGTGGTGCCTCGGCAGCCTTCAGCGAACCTTGACCCGGTCGAAAGGGAACGCGCTGGCTGTGCGTGGCAGCGTCGTGACGGTAGGCCCGCGGCGAGTGCTGAGCCCATGACCGCGGGCACCGGGTAGCACGGGAGGTGGCCATGCCAGGTCGACCAGCGAAGCAGCCGAGTCCTCGATCCGGGACGAAGAAGCAGGCGCCGGCCGCGCGACGTCAGGTCCCACCGGTGGCGCCTCGCCCGGGCGCCGGCGTGGACAGGCCCCCCGAGGGGAGCGCCTTCGGCCGGATCACGCCCGCCAACGTCGCGCCCGCCGGCGTCGCGCCAGTCGCGTGGCGACCAGCCCGCACGCGCCAGTCGGGCCCGTCCGACGCGGCCCCTCGCACGGCGGCGAAGCCTGCTGCCGTCCAACCGGGCCCCGCTCCCCTCGCCGCTGGTGACCGGCTACCGGTGCTGTCGAAGGTCGGCGGCGCCGCAGGGACCAGAGGTGCGCTGGAGTTCGTCAGCTTCAGGTCCCGCGCGCTCGCCGAGCTTCAGCCGCACGCTCTGGGGGTCACCTACTGGTTCGACCCGCCCGAGTCCGCCGGTTCGTTCAGCGTGGTCGTCCGCTTCGTCGGGCACCGGCTCGACGTCGAGGGCACGCGGGCTGCTGCAGACGACTTCGTCTCGGTGGCGTCGCTGCCCAGCATCAGGTCCGGGTCGGGCCGATCCGCCCTCACCCATCGGGTGCGAGGAGTCGCGGCGGGACGCTGGCACGTGACAGCGCAGGCGATGGCGGTCCCGGCGGGCGCGGCCCAGGGCGACGGTCTGCCCCTGCCCGCAGCGGAAGGAGTCGGGTCCACGACGTTCGCGCCCGTCGCAGGTGCCCGTGCGCCCGGGGTGGTGCTCGGGGCATGGCCCACCCTGGTCAGCGTCGGCGTGGTGCTTGCCCTGGTACTGCAGAGCCTGCTGGTCCGCGCGCACGGCCTTGCTCCCGTACGAGTGCTCATGCTCTCCCTCCTGGCCAGCGGGCTGGGTGCCATGGGGGCCAGGGGCTACTACCGGCTGACCCACCTGCGCGAGAGGGGCGGGCGTTGGCTCGCAGGCCTGAGTGTTCAGGGATTCGTCATCGTCGCTACTGCGACGTTCGTCGTGGGCGGCAGTCTGCTGGGCGTGGACATCGGCCACCTGCTCGACGCCACGGTGCCGGCCTTGCTCCTCGGACAGGCCGTAGGGCGCCTGGGCTGCCTGTTCGGCGGATGCTGCGCGGGAGTGCCGACGGACTCTCGTTGGGCACTCTGGTCCTCGGATCGCAGCGTCGGCACCCGGCGGGTGCCCGTTCAGCTCATGGAGTCGGCGGCGGCAGCATCACTCGCGGTCATCACCGGCCTTGTCGCGTGGCGCACCCCGCCGTCGTCGGCAGGGGTGCTCTTCGTGGTCGGCGTCGCTGCCTACGTGATCGTGCGACAGGTGCTCTTCCCGCTGCGCGGCGTGCCGCGAGCGACGCGGCACGGTCGCACGGTGACGCTCGCCGCCGCATCCCTCGTGCTCCTCGCCTCGCTCGTCGCGTGGACCCTCGCCTGAGGTCGACGGGACGATGACAACAGGCCCCGGGCGAGGGGGCCGACGTCGCCGAACCGGACCGGGACGGCGATCTCCTGGTCGGCGCCGGTCATAGCAGGACATCGACCAGGAGCTGCTGTCGCACCGTCAGTGCCACCGCCGCGACGCAACCGGCGACGAGGACCGCGCGCGATCGTCCGCGGAAGCCGCCTTCCACCGCGAGCCACCGTCGCGTCGCGAGACCGACCCCCGCCCGGAGCGTCATCACCGCGGCCCCGATCACGGCGAGCGGCCCGAGCGGGTTGTAGTACCAGGCCATCGCCCATCGGCCACGGGTGGTGAAGTACGCCGCCCGCGTACCCCCGCACAGGAAGTCCATGATCCCCAGTCGGTGGAGCGGGCCGTGCAGGTCCAGGACCGGCAGCCCCCAGATCGCCAGCGCCGACGACGCCAGCACCCCGCCGACGGCGATGTAGGTGAAGGCGGCATACCTGTCGGTCGGTTCCCACCGCAACCGCGGCGCCCCCTGAGGAGACGATGCGGTCGCTGGGGAGTCGGCGGTCGGCATGCCGTCCATGATGTCGATCCTGGTCAGCCGGCTCGTCGAGATCCCATGAAGGTCCGGCGAAGTCTCGGCGAGCGCGCCCCACCGTGCGCACGGGCCGGCCGCCGAGCGCGCGTGGCGCGGATGCCTGCCGCCACTCCCGCGAGTGCCAGCACGACCACGACGATGACGACTCGGTCACCGATCCTGTCGGCTGGGGTCAAGCTGGTGCGCAGAGGGAGCTCCGCGAGCATCGTGTCGGAGGTGAACAGCGCAGTCTGTTGCTGGATCGTGCCGTCCGGACTGATCACCGCCGACACCCCGACGGTCGAGATCTGCACGGCGGCCCGGCCGTGCTCGACCGCCCGCAGCCGCGACATCGCCAGCTGCTGGGTGGACTCGGGGGTGCGACCGAACGAGGCGTTGTTCGTGGGGATGACGAGCAGCTCTGCCCCGTCGCGGACAGCGTCACGGACGAGGTCGTCGAAGGCGACCTCGAAGCAGATCACCGTGGCCAGCAGCACCGGCCGGCCCAGTCGCGGGGAGTCCAGCGGAACGACGGCTGACCGGGTCCCGGGCAGCATGTCCACCTGGACCCGGTCGACCTCGCTGGAGAACAGCCGGACGAGGCCACGCAGCGGGATGTACTCTCCGAACGGGGCGGGGCGCTGCTTGGCATAGGCGAACACCGGGCCGCGACCGGGTTGCCAGAGCAGCATCTCGTTGTACCGGCCGGCGTCGGTGTACCGGTTGGTGCCCACCAGGATCGGCGCGCCGACCGACCGTGCGGCGGCGTCGATCGCGGCGGAGGCCGCGGAGTCTGCCCGCGGGTCGATGTCGGTGGCGTTCTCGGGCCACAGCACGACGTCGAGCCGACCGTCACCAACGGCTTCGCCGAGCGCGAGGGTACCGGCGACGTGGTTGTCCAGCACGGCGCGGGCACGGTCGGTGGCACCGGCGGCGGCGACGTCGCCCTGGACAGCTGCCAGACGCAGCGTCCCAGCTTCCGCCTCGTCAGCCAGGGGCAGAGCGGCACTCAGGAGCGGGAGTGTGACAACGACCCCGGCCGCGACGAGCGCGCTGCCGAGCCGGCGACCACGAACGGCGAGCCACGCCGAGGCGAGCAGGAACCCACTGGCCGCGACCGCGGCCGAGACCGCCGGGGCGCCACCGAGCCATGCGAGCCGCAGCAACGGTCCGTCGGTCTGGGAGAACGCCAGCCGCCCCCACGGGAAGCCGCCGAACGGCCAGCCCGACCGCAGCTGCTCGGTGGCGACCCACAGCACGGCGAACGCAAGCACCGCCGACGGCCCATGACCGCCGAGCCGTGGTGCGCGCCGCGTCCAGGCCCACGCGGCGGTGCCGACGGCAAGGAGTGCGGCCTGCAGGGCTGCCAGCACCAGCCAGGGCAGCGGACCAGTGGCTTCGTCGGCCCACCTCAGGTGCGGGAGGAAGAAGGCCAGCCCCCACACGAGGCCGACCACCGCGCACCAACGCGGGGAGTCCCTGCGCAGAGCGAGAACCAGCAGGGCGACCCCCAGTGCCGCCATCGGCCACCACGACCGGTCGGGGAACGCGGTCTCGGTGACCAGGCCACCCGCTGTCGCTTGCGCCAGCGTCGTCCATCGCGAGGGCACAGCCGTGCTCTGGCCGACGCTCGACCCCACTACCTGTGGACCTCGCCGTGGGGCATGCGGTCGGCGGCGCGGGGTGTCAGTGGCTTGCGTAATGGTCGGGGTTGGTGTCGAAGGTGGCAGCGCATCCGTGCGAGCAGAATAAGAACGTCCTGCCGCTGCGCTCGCGGCCGGCGGCCGCGCTCGCCGGGTCGACCTTCATCCCGCAGACCGGGTCGACGACCTTGGCTGTGGTGCCCGGGGTGTGGTCCTTGTGGTGGCGCATCGGGTTCTCCTCTTCCTTGTGCTTGCTCGCGAGCTCGAGCATCGGTGGGCCGGGGTCCTCGGGTGGGCTCGAGCCATACGCGCCGGCGGCGGCTCGGCGGCCAGTTGACGGGTGCGCCTCACGCGGCATCCTTCTGGGCCGGGCCAGCACACGTGTCGCGAGCCGGGCCGCCACCGCGCGCGCTCGCCTCGCCCTGCAGGATCGGCGCGACGTCTGGTCGGTCCGCCGGGGACCGCCTCGACATGCCGCCGGGACGCTGGGCGATCCACATGGCGACCAGAACCACGGCCAGTCCGACCGACATCCGCCCGGTCGGACGTTCGCCGACGACGACCGCAGCCAGGCCCAGGCCCACAACGGGGACGAGCAGGGTCCAGGCGGCGAGCTGGTCGAGACGCGCGTGCCGGACCTCGGTGAACCAGGCCACGGAGGTCGCTGCTGTGCCCACCAGGCCGAGGAATGCCAAAGAGAAGACGAACCGGGCGGTCCACGCGATCTGAGGCGCCCCCTCCGTCACGGCTGCCCAGGCCGCCAGCGCCGTCCCACCGATGATCAGGTGCCACCCGCTGGCGACCATGACGTCGACGCCCCCCAGCCGCCGGAACAGGAGGGTGCCGGTGGTCGTCGCCGCGGCCGCGCCGAGAGACAGACCCGCACCCGCGCCGCCGCCGGCGGCCGACGCGACCACGGCGAGGCCGACAAGGCCGAGGAAGAGCGCCACGGTGGTCGACCTCGTCGGGCGTTCTCGGTACAGCCACCACGCGGGCAGCAGGATGAGCAACGGCTGGGCGTTGGCCAGAACCGCCGCTGTCCCCTTCGCCCCGCCCGCGGCGCCGGCGAACATGGCGCCCAGGGCAAGCGTGACGTTGACGAGCCCGAGCAGTGCGATCAGCGCCCAGGACCGCCGTGAGCGTGGCATCGGCCGGTGCTGCGCGCCGCCCAGGAGGACGAGCGCGCCGCCGGCCACCAGCGCGCGTAGTGCTGCGAACCACAGGACCGGAGCGTCCCGCAGACCCCAACCGATGGCCACGAAGCACGCGCCCCAGGCGGCGGTCACCCAGACCATCCGTCCCGTCTTGGGCCGACGCGCCGAGGCGACCGCTCTCGCCGGCGACCGGTCTCGCAGCCTAGTGACCACGAGGCATCGCCAGCATCACGAGCGTCATGAGGGCAACGCACACCACTGCGAAGGCGACCGTGCCGACGCTCGCCGTCCCGGACACGAGCAGGGCCGCGACGACCACGAGCATCGGGACGCAGCAGGCAAGCATCAGCCACCGGTGGCCGTGGCGGCGCCCGGGGCCCGACGCCGGGTCTCCGTCGGGACGGGCGGAGCCGTCGGCACGCCTCCTCACGGGGTCCGCTCGCCTGCACGCCGATCGAGGGACGACGGGACGTGGCCGAGCCTTGCGTACAGGGGGCAGTGACCGGTGGCGCCCGTGACCAGGAGGTCCAGACCCGCCAGGACCAGGAGGATCTCCAGTACGACGGACAAGGTGGAGCTGGCACTGGTCAGCAGCACGACACCACCGACGGCGCCGACGAGCCCGACGACGACCCGGCCGGCACGTTCTTGCAGCGTGATGTTGACTCTTGAGCCGAGGCGTCGCGAGATGCTCACGAGGGTGCGTCTTCCTGTCGTCGGGATGTCAGTGGTGCTGGTCGTGCCCGGTGCGTGTCTCCGACTGGCCCGGGCTCGGCGACCCGGGGTCGTCGCCGCGGATCACCGGGCCGAGGACCGTGGTGGACACGACGAACGCGACCGCGAAGACGGCCAGCGCCACGGCCGGCGCCCACCAGGAGTGGAACCGCCGACGCAGCTTGACGAGCATCGGGACAGCAGCGAGCAGTCCGAGGGCGCCGAACAGGACGGTGCCGCCGCTGCCGGCGATCAGGGCGGTGCCGACCAGCGGTCCGACATGGTGCAGGACGTGGGGCGCGATGCCGACCACCACGCCGGTCGCTCCACTGATGGCGGTCCAGACCGTTCGCAGCGGCCCGCGCCGGGGACTCCGGCCGGAGACGTGCGCGGTATCGGCGGGCAGCCGGTCGGTGTCGCTCATGACATCCATCGTCCGGGACCTTGCCTGCGGGTTGGTCGAGGTCTGCTGAAGGTCCCGTGAAATCTCCCCGGCCCAGCCCGACCCTGCCAACCGGGCCCGGACGGTGTCCGGTCCGCCCCGCAGGTCATGATGCGCCAGGCAGCCGGAGCCGCCGCAGGAGCAGTGCGTTCACGGTGACGATCAACGTCGAGCCGGACATCGTCAGGGCGGCGATCTCGGGTCGCAGCCACAGGCCGAAGGCCGGGAAGAACACCCCGGCAGCGATCGGCAGGGCGATCGCGTTGTAGCCGATGGCCCAGGCGAGGTTCTGGTGCTCCTTGCGCACGGTGCCCCGCCCGATCCGCAGCGCGGTGGGCACGCCGAGCGGGTCGGAGCGCATCAGGACGAGGTCGGCGGTCTCGATCGCCACGTCGGTGCCGGCGCCGATGGCTATCCCCAGGTCCGCGGTGGCCAGGGCGGGGGCGTCGTTCACACCGTCGCCGACCATCGCCACACGTCTGCCGTCCGCCTGCAGCGCTGCGACCTTGGCGGCCTTGTCCTGCGGCAGGACCTCGGCGATGACGGTGTCGATGCCCAGCTGGTCGGCGATCCGCCGGGCGGTCGCCCGATTGTCGCCGGTGAGCATGGCGACGCTGACGCCGGTCTCGTGCAGCGCGGCGACTGCTGCCGCAGCAGTCGGGCGCGGCGCGTCAGCGAGGGCGATCACCCCGATGGCACGCCCGTCCACCGCGACGAGCACGGCGGTGCGACCGGCGGCGGCCAGCCCGTCGCGTCGCTCCGCCAGGGCACCGAGCTCGACTCCTTCGTCCGTCAGGAGGAGCGGGTTGCCCACCAGGACGCGGCGTCCGTCGACACTCGCGGCCGCGCCGTGCCCCGGCACGTTGCGGAACCCGATCGCCTGCCGGACCGGGGCGAGTCGCGCCGTGGCGTGCTGGTCGATGGCCCGGGCCAAGGGGTGCTCGGACTCGCGTTCGACCGCGGCCGCCAGGCTCAACAGCTCCAGCTCGTCCACGCCGTCGACCACGACGTCGGTGACCTCCGGTTCACCCTTGGTGAGGGTGCCCGTCTTGTCCATGATCACCGTGTCGATCTGGGCGGCGGTCTCCAGCGCGGTGGCGTTCTTGAACAGGACACCACGCTGGGCGCCCAGCCCGGTGCCGACCATGATCGCGGTGGGGGTGGCCAGACCGAGCGCGTCAGGGCAGGTGATGACGACGACGGTGATCGCGAACAGCATCGCCTGCGCGAGCCCGGCTCCGGCGAGCATCCACACGATGAAGGTGACCGCGCCGCCGACCAGCGCGACCAGGACGAGCCAGAACGCCGCCCGGTCGGCCAGCCGCTGCCCGGGGGCCTTGGAGTTCTGCGCCTGCTGGACGAGGTTGACGATCTGGGCCAGCGTGGTGTCCGCGCCGACCTTGGTGGCCCTGGCGCGCAAGGTGCCGGTGGTGTTGATCGACGCCCCGATCAACGGTTGCCCGGGAGCTTTGGGCACGGGCAGCGACTCGCCGGTCACCATCGACTCGTCGACCTCGGACTCGCCCTCCTCGACGAGTGCGTCGACGGGGATCTTCGCGCCCGGCCGGATGAGCAGCGGGTCGCCGACCGCGACCTCGTCCGTCGCCACCTCGACCGGGGACCCGTCGCGCATGATCACCGCCCTGGGGGGTGCCAGCTGCAGCAGGGTGCGCACCGCGTCGTTCGCACCGCCACGGGCGCGCATCTCCAGCCAGTGCCCGAGCAGGACGAACGTGGTGAGCACGGTGGCGGCCTCGTAGAAGACCTCACCGCCGCCGGTCAACGTGACCGCAAGGCTGTAGACCCAGCCCGCGCCGACGGCGACGGCCACCAGGACCATCATGTCCAGGGTCCTGGCCCGCAGAGCCCGCACCGCCCCGTCGAAGAAGACCCACGCCGAGTAGAGGACCACCGGCAGCGAGGCGATCAGCGAGAACACGTCATCACGCAGGCCGAACGGCGCCGGGACGGTGAAGCCGATCACCTCCCGCCCGATCGGCGACCACAGCAGCACGACGACCGAGACGACCGCAGCGACGAGGAACCGGTTGCGCATGTCGCGCACCATGTCGGCCATCGACCCACCACCGTGGTGGCCGCCGTGGCCCATTGCGTCCTGCGCGCTCCGGGGCGCCTCCGGTCCGGCGTGCGTCTCGTGGCCCGCGCTGGGGTCGTGACCCGCGGGCAGCATGTGCCCGGCGTGGCCCTCATGAGGAACGCTCGTCGGGGTGGCGGTGAGGTGGCCGGTGCGCGGCTCTGCGGTCGGGTCGCACAGATGCTCGGGCACGGACTGGCCTGCGCAGTGGTAGCCGCACTCGCGCACCCAGGTCGTCAGCTCCGCGACCGAGGTGAGGGCCGGGTCGTAGCTGACCGTCGCAGTCTGCGTCGCGGCGTTGGCCGCGACGTCGATGACGCCCGGTCTGCGCCGCAGGTACCGCTGGATGACTGGCTCCGAGGTGGCCCAGTGCAGGCCGGTGACGTCGAGCACCGCTGTCTGTCGAGGCATCCGATTCACACCCTTCTCGTCTCGTCGTGCCTTCGTCTGTCGTGCTGGTGACGGCTTGCCGCTCCGCAGGTGCTGTCCGACCCCGGCGCTCGTTCCCACGATGGGTCGCGGGGAACGAGCGCCGGGCTAGCTGCGGACAAGGCGGGCGATGGCCGCGGACGCCTCCTGAACCTTCTCCTCGTGCACCTCGCCACCCGCCTGGGCCGCCTCGGCGAGGCAGTGGTGCAGGTGCTCGTCGAGCAGCAGCAGACCGACAGACTGCAGAGCCCGGGACACTGCGGAGACCTGGGTGAGCACGTCGATGCAGTACGCCTGCTCCTCGACCATCCGTCCGATGCCCCGCACCTGACCCTCGATGCGGTGCAGCCGGTGCAGGAGGGCGTCGCGTTCGGTTCCGGTGGTGACCACGATCATCCCCTCCAGCCTCGGACTGTGCGCGTCAGCTCGTCGCGGTCTGGTGGCCGTACCGGTGCGGGTCGGCGTCGAAGGTGGCGGCGCAACCGGAGGAGCAGAAGTAGAACGTCGCGCCATCGTGCTCGCGGCTGGCAGCGGCGGTCTTCGGATCGACGCTCATGCCGCAGACCGGGTCGACAAACGTGGCGGTGTTCTTGTGCTGGTGGTGGTCGTGGTGACTCATGGGGTTCTCCTCTTCTTCGTGGTCGCGTCCGATCTCCACCACCGGGTCGATGGTGCGGACAGGTGAGCCAGCACGGGGTGCTGGGGTCGGCGTGGGTGTGAAGCGGCGCAGCCGGTTGGCGTTGGTGACGACCGACAGCGAGGACAGGGCCATCGCCAGGGCGGCGATGATCGGGCTGAGCTTCAGCCCGAACGCCGGGTAGAGCGCGCCGGCCGCGATCGGGATGCCGATGGCGTTGTAGCCGAAGGCGAACACCAGGTTCTGGCGGATGTTGCGCATGGTGGCCCGCGACAGGTCGATCGCGGTGACCAGCCCGCCCAGGTTCCCGGAGATCAGGGTGATGTCGGAGGACTCGATCGCCACGTCCGTGCCGGTGCCGATCGCCGAGCCGACATCGGCCTGCGCCAGGGCGGGGGCGTCGTTGATCCCGTCACCCACCATCCCGACGACGCGCCCCTCGGCCTGCAGCCGCTTGACCTCCCGGGCCTTGTGCTCGGGCATCACCTCGGCCACGACACGTCCGATGCCGACCTGCCGGGCGATCGCCGCGGCGGTGGCGTGGTTGTCGCCGGTCATCATCACCACGTCGATACCCCGGGCGGCGAGGTCGGCGACGGCGGCGATCGAACCGTCCTTGATCGTGTCGGCCACCCCGATCACCCCGGCTGCGCGGCCCCCGACGGCCACGAGCATGGGGGTCTTGCCGTCGGCGGCGAGCCGGTCCAGATCTGCCGCCAGTCCGGTCGGGTCGATGCCGGACTCGGCGAGCAGGCGCCGGTTGCCGACGAGGACCTCCACCCCGTCGACGTGGGCGCGCACGCCCTGACCGGTCACCGAGCTGAACGAGTCTGCTGCGGGCACGACCAGGCCGCGGTCGCGGGCCCCGGCGACGATGGCGGCGGCCAGCGGATGCTCGGAGTCACGTTCGGCCGAGGCAACCAGGGCGAGCAGACGAGCGGCGATGAACCCCGCAGCGGGAAGGACGTCGGTCAGCGCGGGGGTGCCCTTGGTGATGGTGCCGGTCTTGTCCAGCACGACGGTGTCGAGCTTGTGCGCGGTCTCCAACGCCTCGGCGGACCGGATGAGGATGCCGTTGGTCGCGCCCTTGCCGGTGCCGACCGTGATCGACAGCGGCGTCGCCAGTCCCAGCGCACACGGGCAGGCGATGATGAGCACGGCGACCGCTGCGACGAGGGCCAGAACTCCGGCCGGCGGCGGGCCGACCAGCCACCAGGTCACGAACGTCCAGATCGCGATCGCGATCACGGCGGGCACGAAGTAGCCGGAGACTCGGTCGGCGAGTCGCTGGATCGGAGCCTTGGAGCCCTGCGCCTCGCGGACGAGCTTGATGATCTGGGCGAGCATCGTGTCCGCGCCGACCTTGGTCGCCACGTACCGGAACGAGCCGGTCTGGTTGATCGTCGCGCCGATCACCGTGTCACCGACCGTCTTGACCACCGGGATCGGCTCGCCAGTGACCATCGACTCGTCCACCGGGGACGTCCCGGCGCTGACCTGCCCGTCGACCGGGAGCTTCTCCCCCGGCCGGATCACCACGGTGTCACCTACCACGACGTCGGCCACCGGGAGCTCGACCTCCTGCTCGCCGCGGACCACTCGCGCGGTGCGCGGCTGCAGGCCGATCAGCGCACGGATCGCCTCACCGGTTCCCGCCTTGGCCTTGGTCTCCAGCATCCTGCCCAGCAGGATCAGCGTGAGGATCACGCCCACGGCCTCGTAGTACACCTCGCGGGAGTCCACCGGCAGCAGGCTCGGGGCGAAGGTCGTCACGAGGCTGAACCCGAAGGCGGCGATCGTGCCCAGGGTGATCAGAGAGTTCATGTCCGCGGCCCGGTGGGACAGAGCCAGCCAGCCGGTGCGGTGGATCGGCCAACCGGTGTAGACCATCACCGGGGCGATCAGCAGCACCTGGAACCACGGCTCCAGCAGCAGCGACGGCACCCACGTGGCGCCGAACAGCTCATGGGCCATCACCGCGACGAGCACCGGGAGCGTCAGCAACGCACCCCAGATCACCCGTCGGCGCAGGTCGCCGATCTCCGCGGCCCGCTCGGCCGCCTCCTTGTCGTCCGGCTCGTCGCCCAGGCCCTGCGCGTCCTGGCCAGAAGGCGCTGCCGCAGCCACAGCCGGGGTGTGGTGCTCACCCGGTCCCTGGACGGCCGGCTCGGACGGGGCCAGGGTGGCCGACGCGACACCACCCGGGCCGGCCAGCACCTTGACCGTGCCGTGCAGCATGTTCATCCCGCATGCGAAGCCGAACTCGCCGTCCTGCTGCGGTGTGAACTCCACCGCCGTGGTGGCGTACGCCGACAGGGTCTGGTTCACCTTGAAGTCCGGGAACACCACTCGGGACGAGCAGTCACCGGCTTCCTGCCGATCGAACAGCAGTCGCACCGGAACGCCCTGCACGACCTCGATCACGTCCGGGCTGTAGCCGCCCTTGACCGTGACCGTGAGGACCTGCACCCCGCCTTCCACGACCGCGCGGCTCGACGAGCGTGGTCCGAAGAAGTACCAACCCAACGCGCCTGTCAGCGCGACCGCGACCAAGATGACGACCACGTCCATGACGGTCCGACCTCCGTTCGATGCCCGCCGAGACCTCGGCGGGAGACTGGCCCCCCACGGACGTCCAGGTGCGCTCACGCCTGCGCGGAGCCGGCGGTCGCGAGATCCTGATACCCCGTGGGGGTATCCCCAGAGTAGACCGCTGATTGCTGAGGCGGCGCTTCAGGTCCATGGAGGTTCGATGAAGCCTGCCGTCTGGGCACGGCTGAGCACCTCGCACGTCTCGCAGCTCAGGACAGCACGGGATGCGAGTGCCCGCCGCGGGCATGCAGCACCGACGGGTCGGAGCGCACGGCGACGACCGCGGCGACGGCGGTGGTGAGCGGGATGGCCAGCACCAGGCCGATCGACCCGGAGAGCGTGCGCACGATCTCCTGCGCGAACACCCCGCCGGTCAGGGTCCGGACGAGTGAGAGCTGGTAGAGCTCCAGCAGCAGCAGGATCGGCACAGACGCGCCGACGTACGCGAACGCGATGGTGTAGATGGTCGAGGCGACGTGGTCACGGCCGATGCGCATGCCACCGGCGAAGAGCTGCTGCCAGGTAGCGCCCGGGTCGGCTGCGCGCAGCTCCCAGATCGCGGAGACCTGCGTGATGGTGACGTCGTTGAGCACCCCGAGACCGGCGAGGACCACACCCGCCAGGAACACCCCGCGCAGTGTTGCCAGACCATGGTCGCCCAGCAGTCCCGCGAGCCGGTAGTCCTCCTCGCCGCTCACCGGGTTCAGCTTGGCGGCCCAGGCGCCGAACGCGCCGAGAGCTGCGACCATCACCAGCCCGAAGAAGGTGCCCAGCAGCGCGGTCGATGTTCGTAGCGAGAGCCCGTGGGTCAGGTAGCCGACCACGGTCATGATCGCGATCGACGCGGACAGGGTCAGCACCAGGGCGTTCTCGCCCGCGATGAGGCCGGGAAGGACGTACACCCACAGCAGCACCATCGCCACGACGAGGCCGATCAGCGCCCGGACTCCGCGCCAGCCCGCGACGATGGCGGTGACCAGCAAGAACGCCAGCGTCAACGTGGCCAGGGGGACGGTGCGTTCGACGCTGGAGAACGCCCAGGTCTCGTCGTAGCCGTCGGCGGCCGGATAGTGCTCGACGACGATGCCGGCACCTGGCGCCACGTCGCGCGACGCGACCCCGAACGTCGGGTAGACCGCGATGACCCGACCCGCAGCCGGCCCCTCGGTCACACGCGCCTGCACCCGCTGGCACGGCACCTGGTCGGGGACCGTGCCATCGGCCTGGACGTTCTCCTGCGTGCCGGCGCACATGTCCGCCACCGAGTCGGTCACGGTCGCGCCGTAGTAGTGCACGTCGACATCGACGAGGCCCGCGCCGGTCGAGGCGTCGGCCACCGACGGTGGCCACGTCCAGGCGATGCCCACGAGCGCGGCCAGCGTCATCGGGACCACCACGAGCAGGACCAGCAACCCGGCGCGCGACGTGCGGGGCACACGGTGGTGCACGGCACGCGCCGCGCTGCGGTCCCGCCCGAGGGCAGGAGGAGTCAGCGGCCGATCCTCGGACACATGATTCACCGACTGCCCGGCAATCAGCCGATGCGCTCGTGGTTCTCACGGGTCAGCGACTGGCCGCCCCCAGGCGCACCGTCGTGCTGCGCCGCAGTGGAGGTGCCGTGGTCGTGCCCGCTCGCGCCGTGGTCGTGCCCGCTCGCGCCGTGGTCGTGCCCGCTCGCGCCGTGGTCGTGCCCGCTCGCGTCGTGGTCGTGCCCGCTGGCGCCGTGGCCGTGCCCACCCCTCATCATGAACGCCATGCCCAGGGGGCAGGCCAGGAGCACCGCGTAGGACAGAGCGTTGCGCAGATCGACCTGGAAGACGAGAAGGACCGCAAGGATCAGCCCCCCACCGATAGCCATGTGCTTGAGGTGGTGCTTCATCGAAGTCCCTTCGTCGCGACAGGCTGACGCCCGTCGAGCTGCTGGAGTACCTGCTGGTAAGTGCTTGGATCGATGTCGCCCGAGGCGAGGCGGGCGTCGAGGGTCGCGTGAGGGTCGGGGCCTCGGTTCGCAGGGAACAGCCGGCACACCGCCCACACCGCCAGGCCGAGGACGACTGCCCACACGACGATCATCCCGACCCAGGTGGCGACGTTCATCTGACTGCACCACAGGCCCATCGAGCCCTCCTCGCCCCGGGTGAGCGGCTTCGGACGAACCGCTCACCACCTACGATCCGTGACGCGGATCAAGTTCCGGGTCGTGGACGATGAAGCCTCGCTGAAGATCTCGGTCAGCCGTGCGGGAGGTCGATGACGAACTGCGCCCCGCGGCCCGGTCCCGAGCTGTGGGCGACGATGGTGCCGCCGTGCGCCTGGACGAGAGCCTTGGTGATGGCCAGACCGATGCCCGACCCGCCATGTGCCCTGTCTCGAGCGGTGTCCACGCGGTAGAACCGCTCGAACACGTGCGGCAGGTGTTCAGGCGCGATCCCCTCGCCGGTGTCGGTGACCGTGAACCGCACGTACGGGCTGCGCCGCTGTACGCGGATGCTGACCTGACCACCTGGCCGCGTGTGCCTGATCGCGTTGTCGAGCAGGTTGCCCAGCACCTGCCCGATGCGGTCGCGGTCGACCCACAGCACGGGCACATCGGGGGCAACCTCGCCGACGAGGACCAGGCCGGCCGTGTCGGCGCGACCTCGGGCGGCGGACAAGGCGGCCTCGACCAGGGCCCCGGGGGCAACGGGCTGCTCGTCCAGGCGTAGTGCCCCACTCTCCGCCTGGGTGACCGCGGCCAGGTCGGTGGCCAGCCGGGTCAGCCGGGACGTCTGCGCTCGGAGCACGTCGACGGTCTGGGCGTTCAGGTCCTGGACGCCGTCCTCGAGGGCGTCGATGTACGCGGCGATGGTCGCGACCGGGGTCCGCAGCTCGTGGGCGACGTCCGCCATCAGGCGTCGACGGCGCCCCTCGTCCTGGTCGAGGCGGGCGGACATGGCGTTGAAGGCGATGGCGAGCTCGTCGAACTCGGCACCGATGTGCGGCTGGGCCAGGCGGATGTCGAAGCGCCCGGCGGCCACCTGCCCCGCGGCGGCCGACAGGCTCCCCAGCGACGTGCCGATCCGCCGGGCGAGCACGATGGTGGCGACCAGGGCGGTCAGCAGCGCCGCGGACAGCGCGACCGCGAGGGTGACCGCGCTGGCGGAGGCGAACGCGCTCTCCGCGTGCTCGACCGCGGTGCCGGGCGAGTTCTCCGCCTGGGCCATGTGCCGGTGGAACAGTCCTGGCCCCACGGCGCCGGCCGCCATCCAGGCGGCCAGGGCGGCTGAGACGAGGACGAGCGCCATGGCGACCATCAGACGGGCCGCGATGCCGCTGCGATCGAGGCGCGGGGCCGGTGTCATCCGCCTGTGCCCATCCGGTATCCCACGCCGCGCACGGTGCGCACGAAGCGCTGCTCGGTGGCGGTGTCGGAGAGCTTGCGGCGCACGTGCAGCAGGTGGACATCGACCAGATGCTCGTCACCGACCCACTCGTCGCCCCACACCGCCGCGATGAGGGCCCGGCGACTGAAGACACGTTGCGGCGCGGACCCCAGCGTCGCCAGCAGGTCGAACTCGGTACGAGTGAGCGCTACCGGCTCTCCGTCGAGGTGGATCTCGCGACCGACAGGGTCGATGGTCAGCGGTCCGAACGTCATCGCCACGGGTTCGAGGGCCGGGACAGCCGTCGGCGAAGCGCGACGAGGTCGGCGTAGCAGCGCCGTGATGCGAGCGACCAGCTCGCGGGGCCGGAACGGTTTGGTGACGTAGTCGTCTGCGCCGACCGACAGCCCGATGAGGGTGTCGATCTCCTCGGTGCGGGCAGTCAGCATCACGACATAGGCGTCCGAGAACGTCCGCACTCGGCGGCACACCTCGATCCCGTCCATCCCGGGTAGTCCGAGGTCGAGGACGATCACCTCGGGGCTGCGCTCCAGGGCCAGCCGGATCGCCGAATGCCCGTCGAACGCCAGATCGACAGCGAAACCCTCGCGTTCCAGGTAGCCGGCGACGAGCCTGGCGAGGGGCTCCTCGTCGTCGACGACGAGGGCACGGTGCGCTGCGGGTGTTGATGTGTCCATCTTGTCAGTGTGGCGACCAGAGCGACGTGGTGGGCGATCCGCTCTCGTGGATCAGCGCCACTTCATCGAACCTTGATGGAACCGACACCGGGAGTGCAGGCGTGCGCCTGGATCATCGATCGTGGCGTCAACCACGTGCGTCCGCACGAGGTGCCCTAGGTCAACAGGAGGAGCCGGTGAACCCCCCCTCGACGGGTACGGTCCGGATCACGGTCGTGCCCTCGCCCGCGTGCCACTTCTGCGAGGACGCGGAGCAGACGTTGGCGGGCATGGCCGACTCCTTCACGTTCGAGCTCGAGCGCGTGCCCATGGAGACCCCGGAAGGCGCACGGCTGGTCGCTGAGCACCGGCCCGCACTGAGCCCGCTCGTGCTCGTCGACGGCATCTACTTCAGCGCCGGACGTCTCCCACGCAAGAAGTTGACGAAGTTGCTCACCGCGCGTGGCGCCTCGATCGCCGCCGGGGCCAGCCGTGGGTAGTGAGCTGCTGACCACCGGGAGCGTCATCGCCGCTTTCCTCGCCGGTGGGGTCGCGTTGTTCGCGCCGTGCTGCATCGTGTTCCTCGCCCCCAGCTACCTGGCCGCCGCGGTCAAGAGTCGCCGTTGGCGCCTGCTGCCGCTGACCTTCGTCTTCGCCGCCGGACTGGGGCTGGTGCTGCTCCCGCTCACTCTCGGGATGAGCGTGCTGGCCGGGGCGATCGCCAAGTACCACGCACCGCTCTACTACGCCGGCGGCATCCTGATGATCGCCCTGGCCGCCCTCGCCCTCTCCGGGCGCATGTGGTCGCTGCCGTCGTTCCTGCGAGCACCCGACACCTCTCGCGCTGACACCGCGAGCTTCTTCGCTCTCGGAGTGTTCTCCGGCATCGCGTCCTCCTGCTGCGCACCCGTGCTCGCCGGCGTCATGACGCTGTCCGCGCTCTCTGCGACACCCACCGGCGGGCTCGTGCTCGGGGTCGCGTACGTCTTCGGGATGGTGTTCCCGCTGTTCGCCATGGCGCTCTTCTGGGACAAGGCCAAGCTCAACGAGCGCCGGTTCTGGCGGGCAAGGCTGGTTCGCATCCGGCTGGCCGGACGTGTCCTGGTCACCAACACCGTCAACCTGATCGTCGCGGCAGGCTTCCTCGCCATGGGCGTCGCGGTCATCGCGCTGGCGAACGAGCCGGACATGTCCCGTGGCACCGCTGCCCAGTCGTGGGCCTCGGAGCGCCTGACGGCCGTCTTCCTGCGCATCCAGGAGTGGGCCTCGCCGGTCCCCGAGGTGCTCCAGGCACTGCTCCTGTTCATCGTCGTCGGCGGGTTGGTCGCGGCCACCCTGACCGGTCGACGTCGCGGGGCCGTCGCTGTCACCCCCGGTAGCGACGACCCCGCGGACCTCCCCGGCGAGCCCCAGGCCGCTCCCGTCGAGGGACTGCTGTCGCCCACGCACGACGACGACGCGCCGTCGTGTCATCCCACCCCGTCGCAGAGGACACAACCATGACGTCCGGTTCCGCCACCAAGCGCGCGAAGGAACGCAAGGAGGTCCTCTCCGAGATCCTCGCCGAGCAGGCCTCGGCCCAGCGCCGCCGCCGAGCGATCGTCTGGGGCGCCTGGATCGTCGCCGCCGTGGTGGCCGTGGTCCTGGTCACCACGGCGTTGCTCTCCGCCCGGCCGCAGGAGTCCGCAGACGTGCGAGTCGCGCCCGACTTCACCCTCACGGACTCTGACGGCGGTTCCGTCACGCTGTCCGACCTGCGGGGCGCCCCGGTGCTCCTCTACTTCAGCGAAGGCGCGGGATGTGACGCCTGCATCGTCCAGCAGGCTCAGATCGAGGCCGAACCCGGCTTCGCGGCCGCGAACATCACCGTCCTCCCGATCGTCATGAACACTGCCGAGCAGATCAATGCCGACCGCGAGCGACTCGGCGCCAAGGCGTCGTTCCTGCTCGACGACGGAACGGTCTCCGAGGAGTACGGCACGCTCGGCACCGGTATGCACGAGGGCCTGCCCGGCCACGGCTTCGTCCTCGTCGACGCCGCCGGCAACCAGGTCTGGAAGGGCGACTACCCCTCCATGTGGATCGACCCCGACAAGCTGCTCGACATCGTCCGCGACAACCTGTGAACCGACGGGTTCTCGTCACCACCACCTCGACCCAAGGATCTGCCATGCCCGGACACTGCGGCACCCACGGCCAGCGCGACGAGCAGCACCAGTGCTGCGGCTCATGCGACCACCAGCACGACACGCCCCCCACCCCCGCGCTCGTCGACGACGACACCGAGTCCGCGCCCACTCCTGCACTGCCAGACCACGGTGCCTGACCCTCCAGGGGCCAGGCACCGAAAGGAATGCACTGATGCGACCGGTCCTGCTGTCCATCTTCGGCTTTGACATCCAGTCCTACGGGGTCAGCAAGGCCGCTGCCGCTCTGCTTGCCGCCTACCTGCTCGGACGAACGTTCGAACGCCGCGGACTGCAGAAGGACGACGCGCACAGCCTCGTCATCTGGGCCACGTTCTGGGGCTTCGTCGGCGCCAAGATCTACTTCCTGCTCGAGCACTCCGGCGAGATCAGCCTGCATCACCTCGGTGGCTCCGGGTTCACCTGGTACGGCGGCCTCATCGGGGGTGTCGCCGCCTTCCTGGTGATGATCCGCCGCCGCCACCTGCCCGCCAGCACCGTCCTCGACGCTGCGGCCATCCCGCTGACCGTCGCGTACGGTGTCGGGCGGGTCGGCTGCTGGTTGTCCGGCGACGGTACCTACGGCAGACCGACCGGGCTGCCCTGGGGCCAGACATTCCCCCAGGGCATGGTCGCCACCGACGTCCCGGTACACCCCACACCTCTGTACGAGACCACCGCGGCCTTCGCCATCGCCGCGATCCTGTGGGCGTTGCAACGACGCACCCGCCGCCCACCCCTGGAGATCCTCGGGGCGTATCTCGTCCTGTCCGGCATCTCCCGGTTCGCCGTGGAGTACCTGCGGATCAACGAGCCCGCTCTGCTCGGGCTCACCCAGCCGCAGCTGTGGGCGATCGCCAGCGTGGCCGTCGGCGTGGCGGTCATCACCCGCGGCCGCCTGCGCGCCGGGCGCGGCGTCCCGCCCCGGGTCGACGAGCCCGTGTCAGGTGACGCCGCGCCGCAGACCTTCATCAAGGCTTGATCGTCTCTCAGGCGAACCTCAAGCGAATGCCCCGCACGCTGGGACCAAGGTCCCGCTCCGTGGGAGGAACCAGCTCCCGGGCGGCGCACCCCGACCAACAAGGAGACCGCTATGCACCGACCCCCCGCCTCTGCCCTCGGCGTCGCGCTGCTGACCGCAGCCGTACTCGTCCTGGCCGGCTGTTCGACAGACACCTCAGCGCCCAGTGCTGGCGGCGCCTCGGATGCTGCCACCACGGCTGAGTCAGCGCCGGCAGCATCTGGCACCGCCGACACCCCGAACCTGGCGGACATCGAGTTCGCGCAGATGATGATCGTCCATCACCAGGGCGCGCTCGAGATGGCTCAGCTCGCTGTCGACCGCGCCGAGTCTCCCGACGTCAAGGAGCTGGCCGAACGGATCGAGGCGGCCCAGCAGCCCGAGATCGAGATGATGCAGTCGTGGCTGCGGGCATGGGGAGCAGAGCCCCTGGACCCAGCGGGCGCGATGCCCGGCATGGATCACGGGTCGATGATGGACACCGGCGAGGGCGGCATGGCCAGCGGCTCCCAGATGCAGCAGCTCCAGGACGCACAGGGCGCCGAGTTCGACACCCTGTTCCTGCAGCTCATGACCGTCCACCACCAGGGAGCGGTCGCCATGGCCCAGGCCGAGGTAGACAACGGTGAGAGCACCGACGCCCTCGCTCTCGCGCAGCAGGTGATCATCGACCAGACGGCCGAGATCGAACTCATGCAGGGCATGCTCGACCCGAAGTAGGGGGACTCGCCTCCGGCCGGCGCCCTGTTCGTTGCAGGCCCGTCCTTCTCATCACCACACCCGTCGACGTCGGACATCGTCCGCGTCGACGGGTGTGCGGGTGTTCAGGACCATCGCGACGGCCCCCGTTCTCCCCTCACCGGACTCTCGTACCAGCCCTCCCGTCGCGGGCTTCCTGCGCCCTTCCACCGAGCGATCGTCGCGCGGTACGTGCTTGCCTCTGCGCGTGGCAGCGTTGGGCCGCAACCCCGGCGAGATCGTCACGGGGTCGCGCTGCAGGGCGCGGGCGGTCTGGCGCACCCCGGTGTCAAGGGACATTGGGAACTGCCCGGTGGCGGACGTGAAACCTGCCCGCTGACGGCCACGAGAACTGCCCGGTGGTGGCCATGGGATCTGCCCACGGGGGCGGCCACCACCGACCAAGGTCGGTTAGTTCAACGGGCTCACCCCCTGGCCTGAGAGTGCTTGGGTGAGGCGGACGCTGTCGCCGCTGGTCTGGCAGATGTGGGCGTGGTGCAGGAGCCGGTCGACGGTGGCGGTGGCCAGTGTCTTGGGCATCAGCTCGTCGAACCCGGAGGGGTGCAGGTTCGAGCTGATCGCGATGGAGCGTTTCTCGTAGGCGGCGTCGACGAGTCGGTAGAGGCCTTCGGCGGCGTCCGCTGCGACTGGGAGTAGGCCGATGTCGTCCACGATGACCAGGTCGGCGCGTAGGACGCGGGCGATGGCCTTGGTGACGGTGTCGTCGGCTCGGTGGCGGCGTAGCAGGACGCCGAGGTCTTCCAGGGTGAACCAGGTGACCTTGAGCCCGGCCTGGACGGCCTGTTGTCCGAGCGCTTCGAGCAGGAACGTCTTCCCAGTGCCCGAGGGTCCGCAGACGACGAGGTTCTCGCGTCGGTGGACCCACTCCAGGGTGCGTAGCGCCTGTTGGGTCGGTGCCGGGATCGAGGATGCCTCGGGCTGCCAAGCGTCGAAGGTCTTCCCGGTCGGGAACCCCGCGGCCGCCCTGCGGGTGGCCAGGGCCGAGCGTTCCCGGCCGGCGACCTCCTCGGCGAACAGGGCCTTGAGGACTTCGGCGGGCTCCCAGCGTTGAGCTTTCGCGGTCGCGACGACCTCGGGGGCGTGACGGCGGATGTGGGGCAGCCGCAACCGGCGCAGCAGTTCCTCCAGGTCCGCCGGCAGCGGCGGGGCGGTGGTGGTCTTCACGCGATCACCTCGCCCTCGCGGTCGGTGTCCGCAGCGGACTGCTGGCCGAGCCGTGCCCAGGCGCTGGTGCCCTGAGTCAGGGAGGAGTCCTCGCTGGCCCGATGCTGCCCGGCGCTGGGCTGGCGGGCGTGGTGGTCCAGGATCGAGGGCAGGTCGGTCTCGGCGAACCGGCCGTGCACCGCGGCGTGGCCGAGCGCCCAGTCGACCTCGACGGGGTCGAACAACTTGGCCAGGCTCAGCGCCTCGGCCATCTTGACTCGCATCTTCGTCGTGCCCGCCGCGGCGGCCTCGACAAGCCACAGCCGGGCGCCTTCACCCAGATCGAGGAACTCCACCTCTGCAGCGTTCCTCGCCCGGGGCCGTCGGTCCAGCGGTCCCTCGGGCTGGGGTGGGAAGTGCTCCTCGTCGATCCTCGGCGTGCCGGGCGTGGCCCGGTGGTGGCGGGCGACCTCGACCGGCCCGTCCTTGCCGACGTGGACGATCACGACCTGCTCGCCGTCGCCGACACCATGAGTGCGCACCCACACCGTCTGACCCAGCAGGGTGTGCGGGACCGAGTACTGGCCGGACTCGAACATCACCATCGGCGTGTTGGGCGGGACGACGCGGGTGGTGCCGAATGCGACCGTGTGCGGCGTGCTCGCGACCGGATGGAGCCGGGGGTGTTCCTCGGCGAGCATCTGCATCGGCGGGCGCTTCGTGAGCCGGTGAGCCCTGCTGTTGACCTTCTCGCAGAACACCTCGCAAGCGGCCTGCAGCTCGGCGAACGAGCCGTACTCGGGCAGCAGGTTGGTCTCCTTTGGGACCAGGTCGGCCTTGCTGATCTTCACCGACGCCTCGGTGCCGCCCTTGGACGCCGGATCGGCCGGCACGCAGGTGTGCACGCTCACCGAGTAGTGCTCAGCGAACGCCACCAGCTGCGGGTTACGGACCGCGATCCCGGCGATGTGCTCGACCGTGACGGTCTTCTCGTTGTCGGTCAGCACATACGTCGGCACCCCTCCCAGCCGCCGGAACGTCTGGTCCAGTGCGGCGAACACCGATGGCATCGTCTTGTCCCGCAGTGGCAGCACCACCCGGAACCTCGACCACGCCAGCCACGCCACGAACAGCACCGTCTTGACGCCGTTGATGACCGGGCCATCGCCGTAGTCGTACTGCAGCCACATCCCCGGCTCGGTGACCCAGGGCCGATGCACCCGCACCCGTCCAGCGCGGTAGGCCGCCTTGACCTGCGCGACCGCGCGGCGGGTGGTCCGCTCCGAGCCGGCATAGCCCAACGCCACGAGCTTCTCGTGGGCCACGTCAGCGCGGACCTTGCCCTTGGACCGGTCGACCCACTCCTCGACCTTGGGCAGGTACTCATCGATCAGCTGCGGCCGAGCAGCCGCCTGATCCAGCTCGCCACCAGCAGCACGCCGCTGCACGTAGCCCTTGACCGTGTGGTGGGAGCAACCGGCCAGCTCACCGGCATCACGCAACGACCCGGTCAGATCGTAAGCATTCAAGATTTCCATGATCTCCTCGGCAGACTTCAACTCATCCCTTCCTCGGGGCGATAGGGCGCATCAGCACCGCTCATCGCACCCGAGGAAGGGGCCTCAACCGCGCAGGGCGGCGAGACAGACGACGTCGTGTCGGGCAGATCCCGTGACCGTCAACGGGCAGTTCTCATGTCCGCCAGCGGGCAGCTTCGTGGCCGTCTCCGGGCAGTCTCTCGTGGCCGCCGACACCCCGGCGCCTCTTCGCGCGCAGTGTCGTGGATCTCGTCGCGCTCGGTGAACGTCAGGTAGCGGGTCGTGGGCTCGGCCAGCGACAGTGGCGGCCGCTAGCGTGACGAGACATCCCTACGCGTGCTGTTCGTCCCTCTATCGGTCCGGCTTGGGTCAGCGGAGTCCCAGGAGCGGGGCAGGGTCGACGGTCTTGCCGCCGAGATACACCTCGAAGTGGAGGTGACAAGCGCCCGACAGCCCGGTGTTGCCGGAGTAGCCGATGAGCTGCCCGCGGCTGACCTGCTGGCCCCGGGACACGACGGACCGAGTCAGGTGGTTGGAGCTGCTCATCAGGGACTGTCCGTCGACGGTCCCGTAGTTGAGCATGACCTGGTTCCCGAAACCGTTGCGCCACTCGGACCACTGGACCGTCCCGTCGCGGGGCGCGTACAACGGGGTGTTGCAGTACGTGCGCAGGTCGATACCCGCGTGCAGACGGTAGTAGCCGAGGATCGGGTGCAGTCGCATCCCGTAGTTCGACGTGACGTACATGGGCTCGATGGACGTGGGGTTCGAGAAGAGGATCCCCGTGTCCGGGCGGGGGGCGGCCGGTCCACCGGACGCCGGTCCCGCGCCACCGGGAGGCGCCGGCTGGGAGGGTGTCGACGGTCGGGGCGACTTCGCCGCAGCCTCTTCCTGGGCCGCGATCTGGGCGATCTCCGCCTCGGCGGCCGCACGGATGGCGTCGGTCTCGGCCTGTTCGGCCTCTGCCTGTCCCTTCATGCTCTCGAGGCGCTCGGCCGCTGCGGTCTGGTCGGCGATGACCCTCGTGAGAGCCTCGCTCTTCTCACGTTGGGCTTCCATCGCCGCCGCGGCCACCTGCTCCTGCTCGGCCGCAGCTGTCTCGAGCTCGGACAGAGTCCCGACCACGGCCTCCAGTCGGGTCCCGCTGTTGCGGGCACTGGCCTGCAGCTCGGCGAGCTCGGTCATGGACCGCGCCTGCAGACGCTGCGCGGTGGCAGCTGACTCGGACTGGTCGATGTAGTCGTCGACCGAGGTCGCGCCGATCGCGATCTCCAAGGTGACGCTCTGCCGCCCGCCACGGTAGGCGTCCCGCGCCAGCTGCGCGACTGTCGCCCTCACCTCGCTCTGACGCGTCGAGTCCTGTGCGATCTGGACCTGCAGCGAGGAGCGCAGGTCAGTGGCGTCCTGCAGCTTGGCCCGCGCGACAGCTGCTTGTCGTTGCGCGGACTCGGCCTGACGGGTGGCTTCCTCCAGGGCCGCCTGCACCGCGGGAAGCTGGGCCTCGCTCTCCTTGAGCGTCAGGACCGCCTGAGCGAGGTCTGCGGAGAGATCTTCCACCGACTCCTGGAGGAGCTCGTACTGCCGGCGCGCGTCGGTGGCTCGCTGCTGCGCCGCACGCTGCTTGTCGTCGAGCGTGTCCCCCTCCGCGGCGACGCCCGGTGCGAGCGCGGTGACGAGAAGGAGCACGAGCGCGACGGCCAGACCGCCGGGCCACCCTGCCCTGGGTCTGCCCAGCGTCCACCAGGTGGATCGGCGGACGGACGCCACCTTGGACCGCATCCCCCAGGTCCGCTCAGCTGATGCCGCCGAGCTGGCGCGCCTCGGTCGGCAGCCGTGGTCGTCGCGATCATGGTGCATGGCTCAAGCCTGAGCGCAAGACGTGAAGTCTCTGCGGTCACGCCATGAAGGTCCGATCAAGTCTTGGCCCTGACAGTCACGGCGCCGGTGGGATCTGACCGCTCATCGAGGGCGCCCAGCCCGTGGCACCCGGCGCACCCGGCCAGCCGACTGCCGCAGCCAGCTCAGGCCAGCAGGTGCGCAGCCTGCTCACCAGCCTCGTACACGACGTCGTACTGCCGGTCGATCAACGGAATGAGCTCGGCCGTCCGCCTGGCTGCGACCCGCCCGTAGGACAGGAACCCGGCGAGCCAGCCGAGCAGTCCGAGGGCGCCCAGCGGGATCGACCAGCCCCACTGGTCGTCGGTGATGAGGAACACCGACCCGGCCAGGAACGCGCACCCGATGGTGCCGACCCCGATGGCAGTGGCGATCGCCGTGCTGGTCTTGGCCCGTTCGAGGGTGCCGATCTCCCGCAGCGCGTTCTCAGCCTTGCGCTGCAGACCCACGACCTGCGGACGGTTCTTGATGTGCCGGTCGCGCTTGAGCTTGAGGCTGACCGCCGTGGAGCTCGGGACGAGGTTGCCGTAGCCCTCGACGATCCATCCGAAGTTGCTGTACGTGTCCCGGTACAGCGACTCCAGGTCTCGTGCGACCCGCACGGTCGTGTACTCATACCCCACGTAGTCCGGCACGCTCCTGGCGCCCTGGGCCTCGGTCATGATCCATCGCCTCGTCTCTGAGCAGCGCTCACGCCGCCCCCGTCGGTCTCTCCCCTCCCTGGGGAGTCAGTCCACAGCCTGCCCGCGGGACGGACGAGCGTCGTCGTCCTGGCGAAGCGTCTTCTCTACCGCGACCGCGGTACGCGACAGCAGAGCGTCGATGGGAACCTCAGGACCATGGACCAGCTCGACGCGCGGTCGGCTGCGCGTCGCGGACCGCCGTCATCGCGTCGGCCGCGTCTCCTGGGAGTCGGGCTGCTCGCGGTGACCGCCCCGGCAGCGGCCCTTGGCCGGGTTCCGGTCGCCACGTCGAGGCAGGTGACGCCGTGGCGGGCCGGGCCGCCCGCAGAGGGGTCGGACCGCTGGCTCCCCGTGGCTCGCCCCGGCGTGCATCGCTCGGTCGGTGCGCCGTCCGACGGCGGACCCTGGCACGTGACACGCTGGGGGTCGACCCGATCAGCCGAGGAACCGTGACCCGCAGCCCGACGACCCGCCTCCGCCTCACCGAGACCGTGCGCGCGCTCGACTCGGTCACCCGTGGTGGCGCTCCGAACCTGTTGCAAGGGCTGACGACCGCGTTCTGGCTCGCGGCGATGATCACCACGTCGTCGGTCCGTACCGGGCGGGTCGAGACGCCGGCACGACGTTGTGGCTGGCGACAGTCGGGGCGTGGGCGCCGTTGCTCGTCCGGACCTACCGGCCTCTGCTCGCCCTCGTCGGGATGCACCCCGACCACCGCGCAGGCCGCCCGCACCGAGCCACCCCGATCGATCAACGCCATAAACTCCAGCCGCTGGGCCTCTGTGTACTTCCTCGCCGGCATCGCCACTCCTCATCGCCAGGCGTTGCGACGATCGCTGGTATCCAAGACGTCGGGACGTAGGTGAAGTCCGCGACCCACAGCTGGTTCGGTGCCTCCGCGCGGAACGCGCGGTTGACCAGGTCACCCGCCCGGATGCCGTCCTTGCCGGGGATCGTGGTGCGCTTCGCGCGGCCGCGGACCACCCCGTGCAGGTCAGCGTCCCGCATGAGCCGCTCGACCCGGCAGCGCCCGACCGGATGCCCGAGCCGGTGCAGGTGCTTCCACATCTTCCGCGCCCCGTAGACCCGTAGTTCGCGGCGTGCTCGACTGCGATGACCTCGCTCAGCGCGGCGTCGGTGACCGACCGCGCCGAGGGCGGGCGGGCCTTGGCGGCGTAGTACGTGCTCGGGGCGATCCGCAGCTCCCTGCAGATCGGCTCGACCCCGAACTCGGCACGGTGGGTGTCGATGTACTCGACTACCTGGAAGACGGGCGGTCGAGCTCCGCCGCGAAGAAAGCCGACGCGCTACGCAGGATCGCGTTCGCCCGCCGCAGTTCCCGGTTCTCCCGCTCCAGCTCGGCGAGCCGCTGGGCGTCGCTGGTGGTGGTCCCGGGCCGGTCGCCGGCGTCGACCTCGGTCTGGTTGACCCACCCGCGCAGCGTCTCGGGGTTGATCCCGAGCTGCTCACCGATCCGCCGGCACGCCGCCGGACGGGTCACCGGGTCCTTCCGCGCGTCCAGCACGAGCCGGACCGCGCGCTCACGCAGCTCGTCCGGGTACTTCCTCGGTGCAGCCATGACCCTCATCCTCCGTGGATTGAGAGCCTCCATGGAACCCGGGGCGGTTCACTCACGCCCTGTGGCGCGCGCCAGATGCTCGCGGGGCGTTCGTTCAACTGCCCCGCCGGAGCACGCTGGACCAAGCGAACCGACCGGCCGTGCGCCCTGCCGCGCGTCTCACGATTCCCCGGTCGTCTACGTCTTGGATAGGCCGGCGACGAGCGCGCGTGCTGCCGCCCACTCCTCCTCGCTCGGAGGCGAGCCGGACTCGAGTGCCGCGAGCAGGACGGCGAGCTCGGTCGCCTCGTACGCGTGGACAAGTGCGGCGACCACGTCAGATTAGGCCATTAGGCAAAGGCTCGTGCGACGCGCGGCCGACGACCCTAGTTAAGAGACAACGAACCGCTCCGATCTCGGAAACGAGATCAGGGCGAAGCCGTGCGTTGCTCTGCCGCTCGCGGGGCCGTAGATGCACGAGAGGCGCGGGCTCTTACCAGTCGCATTCGTAGCCCGGGTCGGGCGCTGGCCGGACGCCGATGGCGCGCTCCTCATGACCACGTCCGTCAGTTGACGGGTCAGATGGGCTGCTCTGGCGGTTGACGCCCAGGAACGTGCCAGCGGAGTCGACGCGGACGGCCGCCGCGACGACGTCGGCGTTGCGCTCTGCCAGCGACTCGCGAAGGGGTTCGGGGAGTCTCACCGGGCGGTTGGCATATGCATCCGCGGCGTCGACCCAGGCTCCCTCGTCGGGTTGGACGGCGAAGAGCAGGCACGCGGCCTGCACACCGCGAGCCGGGGCAGTGAGCTCGGGATCGGTGATTGCGTCGCGCACGACGTAGCCCAGGTCGATCGCGGCGACCAGCCCCCGGTGCACCTCCAGGCTCGCTGCTCGCAGGTCGGCTCGTTCGGCCATGGTCGCCGGGTCGGCGTGAGCGCCGAGATCGACGGTGACCTCCCGCAGGGACGCACGCAGCGCGGCCCCCGACCGTAGGAGGTCCGGGTCGACTCTGCGGGCCCGACCGGTGATCTGTTCGAGGTCCCCGCCCAGCCGCGCCCAGGCCTCATCGAGCTGGACGAGTGCCGGCTGCAACCGGTCCGCGTGCTGCCCGGTGTCGATGGCGCCAAGTTGCGCAGCCGCCGCGACGATCCTGCCGCCGGTCACCGTCAGGTCCCGTTCGACCTTGACCGTGAACAGCACGTCCGCTGCGGTCGGCGAGGCCGCCAAGGTCCGACGAGCCTGGACGTCCCAGGACGCCACCGCTTGCTCCAGGCGCGCGGGCGCGACCGGCTCGCGATGCTGCCCAGTGAGCCGGCCTGGCCAGCGACCTTGCAGGTACGCCGCCGCGAGCTGTTCTGCCGTGCCGACGCGCACCAGCAGGTTGTGCGACTGGTCTGCCGACTGGCCCGGGTCCAGCCGGTGCTTGGCATTCAGCACGCGGCGCAGGTCGCGGTTGTACTGCCACAGCGCCTGGCCGACGCCGTGGGCGGCGACGTACACCACGTGCATGATGCGGGTCCGGGCGGCCTCGGAGTCCAGGTGGCCGAGCTCGCTGAGCGGCGCGGTTGGGTGCCGGCGGGAGGAGATCATCTCGGTGGCGCGGGACAGGTTCTCCACCACCCGCTCCAGGTGCGGGTCACCCTCGCCGACCCCCGGCCAGCCGGTGCGCTGCTGGGTGCGATGCATCCCCAAGGTCAGCTTGTGGATCCGCTCCATGCTCGGGTTGCCCGTCCGGTCCGGGAACGACGACCACAGGTCGGCCGCTGCCTCGATGACCTCGCCCCACAACCGCGCCTTGGCCTTCGCGCTGTCCGGGGGCGCATCCCACAACAGCTCGCGTGCGGAGATGTCGGCGTCCAGCAGCAGGTCCCCGACCGTCCGTTCGTCGTTCTGGTCCGGCGGCGTTGTGGCACGCGACCGGCCTGTCGTCGCCGTCACGAGACGGCCTCCACCTCGGCGACCAGGTCGTCGAGGTCTGCGATCACCGCCGCCGCACCAGCGGGGAACGCCTCGGTCGGGTGCCGACGGGCGGCGTCGCTGGCCGCCCGGACGAGGTCACCGACGGTGGCGGAAGGGCCGACGTCGATGACGACGTCCTCAAGGTCGCCGTCCACCTCGGCGGGCAGCAGCGCGAGGGCTCGCGCCGCGACGATCTGCGCACCGAGGGCCACAGAGTGCAGGTCGGGGTCGACGCCACCCCTCGTCGACGGTCTGTCGGCGACGACCGTCAGGAGCGTGACGATCTGCATCCACGCGGTTGTCAGGTCGACGCGGTCCGGCTCGCTCATCGTCGTGCTCCCTTCGCCGGCCAGGTCGCTCCCATCGGGCCACATCCCGTCCGAGGCGCGGGTGCCGCGGAGGCTGCCTGTGGACAACGCCATTTGGTTGGTGATCTGGGGGACAGTCACCTCACCGGCCGAAGGCCGGCCGACGACGCCTGGGTGGTCAGCTGGAGTCACTCGCGTCGTGTCGCACTAGCGCGAATGGAGGTGGCGACGATGCCGGTATGGGGGGTGAAGGCCCTGGCGGTTGGTTCCGGCGTGGTGGTCAGCGCTGTGGTGGTCGCGGTCATGCTGGCGGTCGCCCCGACGCAAGTTGCGGTTGCTGCGGTGATCGTGCTGGCGGTCGTCGTCGCGGTGGCCAACCACCGCGCGTGTGAAGCACTGGCGGCCGCCGTCATGCTGAGAGCACGCCGGCTGCGACCGTCCGAGCGCGACGAGCTCGCCGCAGTGCTCACCGAACTGTGTCGGGTCGGGCTCGGGCCGCCGCTGGTGGAGCTTCGGGTGAAGCGGTCTCGGGCGATCGGCGCCCTCGGCGTAGGCCGACGCACGGTCGTCGTCTCGACGGGACTGATCGAGGCCGTCGTTCTCGGTGACTTGCCGAGCCGTCAGGCAGCCGCGGTGGTTGCGCACTCGGCGGTCTTGGTTCGCGAGGGTCTGACGCGCGCCGATCTGCTCATCGGTTGTGTGTCGGCACCGTGGCGCGCGATGCGCGCGGCCGTCCGCGGCATCTGCCGTTGCGGGCGCCGACTGCCGTTCACCCAGGCCGCGTGGCGGCTGCGGGCGATCGTCGTGGCCGTGGCCGTTGTGCAGGCGGTCCAGCTTGGGCAGTTCGGGCTCGCTACGACCGTCGGCTCGATCGGGGCGCTCAGCTATGCGCTGCCGGCGTGGGAGCACCGTTGGCGGGACCTGCTCGTTCGCACTGGCGACGAGGGCGTCGTGCAGGCAGGGCTTGGCGACGGGCTCGTCGAGTTCCTGCGCCAGTGTCCGAGCAGCGACGCCACGAGCGCACGGCTGCGCGCACTGGTCCTGCCCGCCGTGCGGCGCCCGGCATCGGGGAGACCGGTGGTCCTGCGAGGAGCGCCGGACGCGCGTTGAGCGCGCCGGCCAGGGCCGCGACGCAACTCAGCGCGACATGCCGATCGCACCAGCAGGGACACTCGCCATCCGTCGACCCTGCTGCTCTGCACGGAGCCGCTGCGTGACTGGCTCCGCCTCGTCAGGAGGCGTCGACCGCCGGGCGACGGCGAGCTCGGCGGCCAACCGCCCGGCGGCCTGGGCGCTCGAGCGTACCTGCCCGATCCTGCTCAGCGCGCCCGACACGTCGCGGTCCTGGGCGCCCGGGGAACCGAGATCCGGCGACATCGCGGCCAGGTGCCGCGCGGCATACCCGCTCAGCTCGTCCGCCACCGCGCACAGCCGTTCCAGCAGGCGCAGGTCGTCGCCCATCCGGGTGGCCTCGCCTTGCGCGACGTCGTCGGCGACGTCACCGATCGTCTGCTGCGCCGCGCGCAAGTAGCTGTTGGCTCGCTCCAGACCGATCGACGCCGGCCGCAGGTGCTGCGAGGCCGGGTCCCGGCCGAGCGCTTCGTCGCTAGCCGGGGACGGTGTGACCAGCGTCCGCTCGACCTTGTCGAGGTGACCCCTGGCCGCCTCCAGGTGGGCGTCCGTGACGACCAGTCCGTCCTCAACGAGCATTGTTCCTCCCCGCCCTTCGCCAAGAGACGACCTTCAGCGTCTACCTCCAGAGGCGGCGAACCCGCGTGTGGCGATCACGCCCTCAGCGTCGGCCGCCCAGCTGGTGTGGACCTGGTGCCGCCAGCGCCACGACGCCCCCGGGCCAGTCGCAGGCGATGCCTGAGTGCCCGGCTCGCTTCATTCTTCCGGCGCCTGGCGGTCGTAGCCGAACGCCGGGCGGACCCCTTCCCATCGACCGTTCCCCGCAGTCCCGGGTGGGTGAGCTGGTCCATCCGCTCCCAGCCAGCAGAGCGCGCCGTGTCGACCAGGTCACCCGGACCGCTTGGTCGGTTGGTTCGGCAGGCGCTGACCGTCCGGCACCGGGGTGAGGGTGCCGCCAGCACGCCTCTGCGCGTCTGCGACCGACACCGCGACGGCCTCGTGGATCCACGACGAGCGGCTCATCAGCCGCCCGGCCTGGCGGTCATCGATGATCGCCTGCTCCATCGCCGCCCGCGTCTCGGCGCGCAGCGCGTGGTGCCGGTTCAGACCGGCGCTCGCGGCGATGACCGCCCGCGGCGGTACGGTGAGCGCCGCGCGTCCCTGAGGGCCACGTGCCACGTGCGCCTCGAGCACCCAGTGCAGCCACTGGATGAACCCAGCCGGCGCGTCCGGGTGGTGGTCGAGGTCGAAGACGTAGGCCGCCCGTGCTCGTTGCCACATCTGCGGGTCCCACCACGCGCCGGTCGCCACGCGAGTCTCGCTCATCTGCCCTCCACCAGCGCTAACACCCACCTGCATCGGCGGTGGGTCGCGACGTCAGAGCGCCGGGAGCCGCGGCCCGGGCCTCGGTTGTCCACAGCGACCGCGCGCGGGCGTGACCGTCCACAGCGAGGGCCGAGCGGCACCACGGAACACGTCACCGGAGAAGCATAGGACATGTCAGTTTGGTCTATTCGATGCAAGGAGAAGCGATGAGCACCAAGACTGAGGGCCCGGTCTACGAGATCGGGCGCGTGTACGAGGTCGCGCCGGGCGATCTGCGGATCGGCACGAACGTGCGCAAGGACACCCGACCCGACGCCAAGGACTTCGCCGCATCGGTGCGGGCGCGCGGCGTGATCGTCGCGATCGACGCGCACGTCGACGAAGCCGGCGGCCTGAGCGTGCTGCGCGGGCAGCGCCGAGCACTGGTCGCCGCACAGGTGGGCACCCCGTCCGGCACGGTGCCGGTGCGGGTCGTCCCAGCCCCCGACGAGGCGGACCGGATCACCGACCAGCTCGTGGAGAACTTGCACCGCGCCGACATGCACGAGCGCGAGGCCCGCGACGGTGTGGAGCAGCTGGCGCTGCTGGGTGTGTCGGTCGCGCAGATCGTCAAACGCACGGCCATCCCCCGCCCCGTGGTCGACGCCGCGCTGAGCGTCGCCGGGCACCAGGCCAGCAAGGATCGGATGGACGCCCAGGGCATGACCCTGGACCAGGCGGCGGTCTTCGCCGAGTTCGAGGACGACCCCGACGCGATCGCCTCCCTGGAGAGCGCGTGGGAGAACCGGTGGGAGCGGTCCCGGCTGGCGCACATCGCCCAGCGGCTGCGCGACGAGCGCACCGAGCGCACCGCACTTCTCGCCGTGGTCGAGCGCCTGCGTGCCGAGGGCCTGCCGGTCCTCGACCCCACCGACGTGCCCGCCAACTTCCGGTCGCTGACGCTCGAGGACCTGCGCGACCAGGTCGACCAGCCGGTGCCCGTCGAGCAGTGGGCGACCACGCCCGGCGCAGCCGTCGTCGTCACCGTCGACTGGCAGGAGGACGACGAGGACGAGGACCAGGACGACGAGGACGACGACGAGCACGAGCGCCCCGAGCCCCGCAAGGTCTACGTGCCGGTGTGGGTGTGCACCGACCCCACCAGCGCCGGGCTGCACCACCGGTGGGACAGCCCACCCTCGCGCGATGCCCTGCCCGCCGACGACGACGAGCGCGCCGCGCGGGAGCAGGCCGAGCAGGCACGCCGCGAGGCCGAGTCCGCCGAGCGGCGCCGAGCGCTGGCCAACAACGCCGCGTGGCGGTCCGCCGAGGTCGTGCGCCGCCAGTGGCTGGCCAATCTGCTCAGGCGCCGCCAGGTCCCCAAGGGAGCCGAAGCGCTCATCGCGCGCGCCCTGCTCGAGCGGCAGTACAGCCTGACCCAGGCGCTGCGCAACGGGCACGAACTGCTGCCCGACCTGCTCGGCCTGCGGCCCGTCGACGGCGACGACCAGTGGGGTACCCAGATCGCCATCCGGCGCCTGGCCCAGACCGCCACGCCCGCCGCCGCGACCATGCGCACGCTCGCCGTCGTCCTGGCCGCGTGGGAGGCCCGCAGCGGCGTGCACACGTGGCGCAACCCCGGCCCCTACGACGCGGCGATCATGGCCGCGCTCGTCGCGTGGGGCTACCCCGCCAGCGAGGTCGAGCAGATCCTGACCGCTGCCCCCGACGAGGACCACCCCGCCGACGAGCCGGACGAGCAGAACGAGGACGACGAGCCGGACATCGCGGCCGACTGATCCACAGCCCCACAGATCCAGTCGAATAGATCAAATAGTTTGATCTGGTCAACCCGACCAAGGAAGGAACTCGCCATGGCCCATCAGATCGAGACCCACGGCAACCAGGCAGCCGCCCTGTTCGCTCGCACCGACCCGTGGCACCGCCTCGGGACCACCGTCGCCGGCCAGGCGTTCACCGCCCAGGACGCGATGGCCCTCGGCCACCTAGGCGGGTGGCGGGTGCGCAAGGTCCCGCTCACCGCCGCCGAGGTCGGTGCGGAAGGCGCGACCACCATGGACGTGCCCGGCTTCGCCACCGTGCGTACCAACCCGTTCACCGGCGCACCCGAGGCCCTCGGCGTCGTTGGCGCCGGGTACACCCCGCTGCAGAACGAGGAGCACGCCGACTTCCTCAACACCCTGGTCGACGCGTCCGGCGCGATCTTCGACACCGCCGGATCGCTGCGCGGCGGCCGTCAGGTGTTCGTCACCATGCGCCTGCCGCAGCACCTGACCGTCGGCGGCACCGACCGGGTCGACCTCAACATCGCCGCGCTCAACAGCCACGACGGCACCAGCGCCTTCCGCGTCCTGGTGACCCCGGTCCGCGTCGTGTGCGCGAACACCCAGCACGCCGCGCTGGCCGACCACGTGTCGTCCTGGTCGATCCGCCACACCCGCAACGCCAAGGCCGCCGTGCAGGCCGCCCGCGACTCCCTGGGCCTGACGTTCGCCTACGTCGAGGGCTTCCAGTCCGAGGCCGAGCGGCTGATCGACACCGCCACCACCGATACCCAGTTCTTCGACCTGGTCGCCGACCTGTTCGGCGTCCCTGAGCACGACGCCCCGGCCCGCGTGCGGCACACCCACACCCGGCGTCAGCAGACGCTGGCCCGGCTGTGGCACGACGCCGACACCCAGACCGACATCCGGGGCACCGCGTGGGGCGCCTACCAGGCCGTGGCGGAGTACGTCGACCACTACGCGCCTGTGCGCACCCGGCACGACCCCGCCACCGCCCGCGCCGTGCGGCTGCTCACCACCGACGAGCCCGCCCGCCTCAAGACCCGCGCCTGGGCCGCGCTCGCCCCTGCCTGACCGATCCACCGCCCGCGCCCGGCACTCCCCTCGTGCCGGGCGCGGGCGCACGTCACCACAACGTCGGCTGCTCACCGAACACCCGCCGCAGCCGCGCCAGGTCGGCCGCCACCAACGCCGGATCGGTGCGCGCCAGGTCCCGCAGCTCTCGCGCCCGACGACGAGCCCCGCGCGCGTCCCCCAGCGGCGAGCCGGTCACGTAGCGCCGCGCAGCCCATTCGCGCCGGTTCTCCACGTACGACGAGGCGACGACGTGACCCGGCGCGACCCGTTGGCACAGCGGGTTGTCGCACCGATGCCCCAGCACCTCGACCGCCGCCAACGCCGCCGCCCCGTGCACCAGCGCGAACGCAAACCGGTGAGCCACGACGACCCGACCCGGCGCCAGCCAGAACCGCCCGTGCCCGCGCCCGCTCACCGCGCCGGTCCACCACCGGCATTCGGAGCCCTCCACCCGAACCACCTTCGCCCGGTACCGCGCGACGACCTCCGGCGCCGCACACCCGGCCGCGAGCGCCACCGACCCGGCCTCACCCAGCCGCACGGCCACCACCCGAGCCACCGTCCCCCGACCCCACGCCGCCAGTCCCGCTGGCCCCCGCGTCCGTGTTCGTGGTTCGTGCCTGCTGTGCTGCCTGGCGCAGCCGCGCCGCCTCACGCACGGTCAGCAGGTCCGCACCGCCGCACCACTCGACCGCCTCCGCCAGGCTCAGTGCTTCCTGCTCGGTCATCTTCGCCAGCGCCTCCCCCGCGCGCGCCTCGCACGCCGAGACCACCACGTCCCGCTCCGCCAGCGCCGAGACGACCACCACCCCCAGCGCGTCGCGCCGCCGCTCCTGCTCCATCCGCCGCGCCCGCATCCGCGCCTGGGCATCCAGCGCCGCCCGCCGCGCCCGCTGCCTCGCCGTCTGATCCGCCATCGGAACTCCCCGTCTCGTGTGACCTCACCTCCGAAGGCCGACACGAGCCCGCACGCGCTCACTGAGACCAGCACGCGCACCGTCGATGACGTCCCCCCGCTCGATGACGACCAACGACCGCACCACCCCGACACGGCCCGAAGCCACCCAGGCACTGCCCCACACACCTCTTGCATGCCCGGTAGTTGACGCCTCGACCACCGACCGCCGAGGCGGCGCCGAGCGCCTTCGGTGGGTGTGACCATGTCGATCCACAAGCTGACGGCCGGGAGCGGGTACGACTACCTGACCCGCCAGGTCGCGGCCCAGGATGCGACCGAGAAGGGTCACACGTCGCTCGCCATCTACTACTCGGCCAAGGGCGAGGCCCCCGGCACGTGGATCGGGTCCGGCATGGCCGGCATCGACGGGCTCGACGAGGGCGACGAGGTCACCGCTGAGCAGATGCGCAACCTGTTCGGCGCCGGCAAGCACCCCCTGGCGGAGCAACTCCGCGCGGCAGCCGCCGCAGACGGCCAGATCGAGCGCGAGCAGGAGACCGCAACCTGGCTCGGGACCCCATTCCGGGTCTACGCGAACGACACCTCCCCGTTCCGCATCTGCGTCGCAAAGGAGGTCGCCGCCCTCAACGCCAGCCTCGGGCGCCGCTCTGCCGACCCGGTCCCGCTGACCGACAGGGCTCGCATCCGCACCCAGGTCGCGGTCGAGCTGTTCCGCGAGGAGTACGGCCGCGACCCGGCCGACGCGCGCGAGCTCGCGGCCACGATCGCCAAGCACTCCCGCCCGCGCACCAACGCCGTCGCCGGGTACGACCTCACGTTCTCCCCGGTCAAGACCGTGAGCGCCCTGTGGGCTCTCGCCGACCGACCCACCGCC
>JAKLPK010000276.1 GCA_022013895.1 Cellulomonas sp.
ACGCGCGCGTTTATCAAGGTGCGGGATGGCTGTAACAACCGCTGCACTTTCTGTATCGTCACGCAGGCGCGCGGCGCGAGCCGCAGCCGCCCCCGCGCCATCGGCCTCGTCGTCGAGGTCCCCGGACGGCGCCGCGTCTTCGTCCCGATGACCCGCGTCACCTCGGTCGAGGGCGGTCAGGTCATCACGACCGGGCTGGTCAACATGCGCCGGTTCGAGATCCGCCCCGCCGAGACCCTCGTGGTCGGCGAGCTCTTCGACCGGACGGTCGATCTGCGCGAGGGCGGACAGGCCACGGTCCAGGACGTCGCGATCGAGCAGCAGCGCGGCGGCGACTGGAACGTCACGCGGCTGTTCGTCGCCGATGTGATCGCAGGCCGGCCCTCGCTGCTGCGCCGTCGAGGCCCGGCCCGGGTGGTCGAGTTCGAGGACGTGCTGGGGCTCGGCCGCTCGGAGGCCACCCAGAGCGCGGTGCTGATGCTCGCCCAGTACGGCGACCTCAAACCTGCCGACCTGGCCGATGTGCTCCAGGACCTGGACCCGGTCCGGCGGCTCGAGGTCGCCGGTGCGCTGTCCGACGAGCGGTTGGCCGATGTCCTGGAGGAGCTGCCCGAGGACGACCAGGTCGAGATCCTGCGCGGTCTGGAGCTGGCCCGCGCGGCCGACGTCCTGGAGGCCATGCAGCCCGACGACGCGGCCGACCTGCTCTCCGAGCTGCCGGCCGAGCAGGCCAGCCAGCTCCTGGAGCTCATGGAACCGGAGGAGGCGCGCGACGTCCGCCGCCTGCTGGCCTATGAGGACAACACCGCGGGTGGGCTGATGACCACCGAACCCGTCGTGCTCGGCCCCGAGACGTCGATCGCGGCCGCCCTGGCGCATGTGCGGCGCATCGACCTCAACCCGGCGCTCGCCTCACTGGTCTTCGTGACCCGCCCCCCGCTGGAGACCCCGACCGGGCGGTTCATCGGTGTGGTGCACCTCCAGCGGATGCTGCGCGAACCCCCGCACGAGCCGATCGGCTCGGTCGTGGACACCGACATCGAACCGGTGCCGGTGGACGCGCCGCTGCTCACCGTGACGCGCCGGCTGGCGACCTACAACCTGCTGGCGCTGCCCGTGGTCGACGAGCAGCGCCGCCTGCTCGGCGCTGTCTCGGTGGACGACGTCCTCGACCACCTGCTGCCCGACGACTGGCGTGAGGTCGACGACGAGCCGCTGAACCGGGGGCGCCGTCATGGCTGACCGTCTCGACACGCCGCTCGAACGGCGGGGGCTGCTCACCCGTGGACCGCGCGACGAGGACGCCTCCGGCCGCGCGGCCGAGGCCATCGCACGGTTCTTCGGGACCCCGCGGTTCATCGTCTGGCTGACGGTGTTCTGCGTGGTGTGGATCCTCTGGAACACCCTGGGACCGGATGCGTGGCGGTTCGACCAGGCGGCCAACGGTTTCACGGCACTGACGCTCATGCTGTCGATGCAGGCCTCGTACTCGGCCCCGCTCATCCTGCTCGCGCAGAACCGGCAGGCCGACCGCGACCGGGTGTCCGCCGAGCAGGACCGCCAGCGCGCCGAACGGAACCTGGCCGACACCGAGTTCCTCGCCCGCGAGATGGCCGCGGTCCGGATCGCCCTGGCGGACGTCGCCACCCGCGACTTCGTCCGGTCCGAGCTGCGCGACCTGCTCGACGCCATGGGGACCGACGACCAGGGCGAGACGGTGACCAAGGAACGCGGCAAGGACAAGCCACGCAAGGGCAAAGCGGCCAAGGCCCCCCGACCGGCGCCCGACCCGACCCGCTCACGGCTCGACGAACCCGCCCCCCGACCCGACGAGCCCCGCTCCCCGCTGGACGAACCACAGCTGGCAGTCGAGGAGCCTGCACCCACCGAGACGCAGCCGCCGCTCGGCGACGAACCGTCGGCGCGTACCTGAGCCGGGTGATCGGCCCGTCGGGGCGCACCTACGATGGGGCCATGGCCCTGCTCGACGATGTCCGCACCGCGCTCACCGGCGTCCTCGACCCCGAGATCCACCGGCCGATCACCGAGCTGGGCATGCTGCGCTCGGTCGAGGAGACCGACGGTCTGGTCGTCGTCGGGGTCGATCTGACGGTGGCCGGTTGCCCGCTCAAGGACACGCTGACGCACGATGTGACCGCTGCCGTCACCGCCGTCGCCGGTGTGCGGGAGGTGCGTGTCGACCTGGGCGTGATGAACGCCGAGCAGCGGACCGCGCTGCGCACCCAGCTGCGCGGCACCGACCGCGAACCCGTCGTGCCGTTCGCCCAGCCGGGTTCGCTCACCCGGGTGCTGGCCATCGCCTCGGGCAAGGGCGGCGTCGGCAAATCCTCCGTGACGGCCAACCTCGCGGTGGCGTTGGCGGCGCAGGGCCTGCGCGTCGGTGTGGTCGACGCGGACATCTACGGCTTCTCGATCCCCAGGATGCTCGGGGTGGACCGCGCGCCGACGAAGGTCGACGACATGCTGCTGCCGCCCACCGCCCACGGGGTCACGGTGGTCTCCATCGGCATGTTCGTCCCGGCCGGTCAGCCCGTCGTCTGGCGCGGTCCGATGCTGCACCGTGCGCTCCAGCAGTTCCTCGCAGACGTGTTCTGGGGCGACCTCGACGTGCTGCTGCTCGACCTGCCACCCGGGACCGGCGACATCGCGATCTCGGTGGCCCAGCTGCTGCCGGGCAGCGAGCTGCTCGTCGTCACGACGCCGCAGGTGGCCGCGGCCGAGGTCGCGATGCGTGCCGGTGCCGTCGCCGCGCAGACCGGCCAGCGGGTGATGGGCGTCCTGGAGAACATGTCGTGGCTGCCCATGCCCGACGGGTCCCGGCTCGAGGTGTTCGGCGCGGGCGGCGGCGAAGAGGTGGCCGCTGGGCTCACACGGCTGCTCGGCACCCCGGTCCCGCTGCTCGGGCAGATCCCCCTGGACACCCGGCTGCGCGAGGCCGGTGACGCCGGTACTCCCGTCGTGCTGGCCGACCCCGACGCCCCCGCCGCCGTGGCGCTGGGTGAGGTTGCCCGTCAGCTCGCAGCCGTCCCGCGCGGCCTGGCCGGGCGCCCGCTGCCGCTGAGCCCCGTCCAGCACTGAGCACCGGGCCCGGTCCACCAGAGACCCGGTCCGCCCGGGTGACCCACAGCGCCCACCGAGATCACACCCAGGGATGACGCGCGTGTCCATGTGG
>JAKLPK010000277.1 GCA_022013895.1 Cellulomonas sp.
GACCACGGCCGGCTGACCGGGAACCATCGCCGGATCGAGGGCCGCAGACCCCCAGGCCGGAGCAGGTTCGGCGGCCGGGGCACCCCAGGCGGGCTGCCCGGTGGCGTCCGGGGCCGGCTCGGCCGGTGTGGCCGCCCAGGTGGTGGGGGCCGACCAGGTGGGTTCGACCGGGCCCGGAACCGTCTCAGTCGGCGCCCACACCGGGGGCACCTGCTCCGCGGCGGGGGCGGGGACCGCGGTCGGGACGGCGGTGACCTCGGGCTTGGCCTTGCGTCCGAAGAGCCCGAACCGCTTCTTGCCGCGCGCCGCTTCGATCGGGACCGTGGCCGCGGATGCGGAGGACGGGACCTGCGCACCGGGCCCGGAGACCGACGGCCAGGCCGGGCTGATGGCCGATGACCCGGGCTCGGGCTGCGCAGCAGCGGTGGGCCCGACCGGTTCAGGCCTGGCGAACGACGGCTGGATCGGAGCCTCACTGACGGCCGGCACCGGGGGCGGGAAGTCCGTCGGGACCGGCGCTGCGACGGGCGCGGCCGCGAACGGGTCGACGGTGGGCGTGAACGCGTACGGGCCCGCATCGGCAGGGGTGGTGACCCCGTCAGCCGCGAATCCCGTCGGTCCGGCGGGCTGCGCGGTGCTGTCACCCCAGCTCGGAGTGGTCCAGCCCTCGTACGTGGGAGTCACCGGTTCACCCGTCAGGGGTGCGTCGGACAGGTCCATCACCGGCTGCCACCCGGGCTCGGCCGGTTCGGCGGCCCACTCGGGGACGTCGAGCGCCGCCGGGTCGACCGGCCATGCCAACGGGCCGGGCTCGGCGGCCCAGTCGGCCGCGACCGGCACGCCGGCCTGCGCCAGCGGTTCGCCGAACTGCGCCGACGGTTCGCCGAACTGCGCCGACGGGGCCTCGGGCTCGAGGACCGGGACGTAGGGCGCCTCGTCCTCATCGGGTTCGAGCGCGATCGGGTCGAACGCGGGAACCAGCGGGCCGTCCGCACCGTCGTTGCGGACGAAGAGACCGGCCGGCTTCCAGTCCGCCGAGTCCCATGCCGGGCTGGGCCAGTCGCTGTCAGGTGAGCCGGGTGAGACGACGGGGATCTGCCCGGTCTGCCAGGCCGCGACATCGCGGTGGGTGTAGCCGAACGGCGCCTGGGCGTCGTCCGAGGCGCTCGGCGCGGCGTGCGCACCGCGCCGGCTGCGCATCCGGGGACGCGAGGCCAGGGGCGACGGGGCCAGGGGCGCAGCCTCGACCTCCGCCGGTGCGGTGTCCTCGGGGGCCGACGGCGCTGAGGTCTGTGCGTCGGCAGGCAGCCCGGCGGCGTCCTGCTCGTCCTGCTGCCGGGACCAGCCGCGGAACCCCGTGAAGAGTCCGCGACGGTCCTCGGGGTCGACCGGTTTGGCGGGCGTGAGGTCGAGCAGCGGCACATCGGACTGCTCCGGCTCGCCGTCGCGCCGCCGGGACGGCAGACCCGCCGTCTCGGAGCTGACGATCATGGGCGCCCAGCCGGCGTTCGTGGCCTGCAGATCGGTCGACAGGTCGACCGGGGTGATCGCCTCGGGCAGCACGAACGAGCTCGACTCGAGGTCGTCCGGGACCAGACCCTGGCGGCGTCGGGGCAGACCCTGCTCCGTCGAACCGTCGGTGAGGGCGGTGAGGTCGACCGCACGGACCTCGGGAACCTCCTGGGCGGCGAGCGCCGCCTCGAGGTCGGCCGACAGCGCCGGCGCCGGGACGCCGGACGTCTCCGGGGTGCGGGGCGGCCTGGCCGGCGGCATCGCCTCGGGCTCCAGCCCGGCGAACAGCGCGACCGGGAAACGCACCAACGTCTCGGTACCCGTACCCCCGGGCGCCTGCCGCACGGAGACCTTGGCCCCCAGCCGGTTCGCAAGACGGGCGACGACGAACAGACCCAGGCGCTGCGCACCGAGGGAGTCGGCGGGCGACGTGAACGCGAGCTTGTCGTTGACGGAGGCGAGCTCGGCCTCGGTCATCCCGATGCCGTGGTCGAGCACCGTGACGGTGACGAACTGCCCTTCCATCCCGGTGGACACCTCGACGGGCGTGTCCGGCTCGGAGAACACCGAGGCGTTCTCCAGCAGCTCGGCCAGCATGTGCGCCGCGGGAAGCGCGTTGAAGCCGAGCATGAGCGGGTCGACGTTGAGGTCGAGCTCGACCCGGTCGTACTGCTCGATCTCGGACGATGCGGTCCGGATCACGTCCGACAACGGCATGGACTCACGCAGCCGACGGCCGGAGTCGATGCCGGCGAGCACCAGCAGCGACTCGGCGTTGCGCCGCATCCGGGTCGCCAGGTGGTCGAGGTGGAACAGGTTCGCGAGGACCGTCGGGTCCTCCTCCGACCGCTCCAGGGAGTCCACGAAAGCCAGCTGCCGGTTGAGCAGCACCTGGTCACGCCGCGCGACGTTGACGAACATCTCGGCGATCGACCCGCGCAGCGCGGCCTGCTCCTGGGCGACCTGGATGGTCGTGGCGTTCACGTCGTTGAACGCCGCAGCCAGCCGCCCGATCTCGTCGTCGGACTCCACGGTGATCCGGGGCAGCTCGATGTTGGGTCCCTCGCCCGGGACCGCGACCTGCTCGACCAGCCGGGGGAGCTGTTTGCGAACCTCACCGGCGGTGTCCGTCAGACGTCGCAGCGGGCGCACGATCGACCGCGCGACCAGGCTCGCCAGCACCCACGACGCGACACCGACGACGAGCATGGTGACGAACGTGACGACGAGCTGGACGAGAGCGGCCTGCTCGGCGTCCTGGGCCTGCGTGGCGGCCCGGGCGAGCACCGCGGTCTCGGCGGTGCTCGCCGCGTCGAGCTGCACGCCGATGGCGGAGGTCCAGGCCTCGGCGGTGATCGTCGCGGTGACCGCCGGGTCCCCGTTCGCCAGGTCGGACCGCATCTTGGACGTCGTGTTCTCCGCCCCGGCCAGCGGGGCGTCGGTGATCCCCAGACCGTCGACCGCACCCGCGGCGGCCTTGCGGGCGACGTCGGTCGCGGCCTGCGCGGTCACATAGGTGTCGACGGCGACCACGTTGCCGGGTGCGCCGAGCACAGCGAGCCCGGCCTGCTCCTCGGTGATCAGGGCCGCCGCGTAGGCCAGGACCGAGGCGTGCACCCCGACGGTCGTGGCGAGGTCACGGTCGAGCAGCCCGTTGGAGAAGTCAGAGACGAAGCTGCGCTGCGCGGTCATGATCGACGCGTAGCTGCTGGCGACCAGACCCGTCGCGTTGTCGACCTGGCCGCGGGCCGAGGCGAGGGTCTTGGTGAGGGCGCCCAGCATCGCGGTGAGGTCGGTCCGGGCCTGGTCGCTGAGCTGGCTCGGTTCCACATCGGTCGCGGCGGCCTCGACGAGCGCGACCTGGGCGTCGGTCGCGGCGCGGGCCGAGGTGAGCGCGGCAGCGTCGACGGTCCCCTGGGAGGTGGCCTGCTCGGCGCGCAGCACCGCGGACAGCCCCTCGGATGCCTGGAGGGTCGCGACGACAGCGCTGTTGGTGCGTGCGTACCGCAGGTCCTGATAGGCCGTCCAGGTCACGAGGACGCCCGCGACGAGCAACACCACCATGGGGACGGCAAGGACCGCCCTCACCTTGGTGCTGACGTTGAGCCGTCGCAGCATGTCGTTCCTCTCGTCCGAACGGACCCGGTCGCGCCCGTCCCGCACGCCCGGCCCGCCGTGGAGCATCGTCCGTCAGCCCTGTGGGGTCCTCATCGGCTCAGGTCCGCACTGGCATTAGGCATCACCCCATTGTGCCGCGATCGTCCCACAGCCGTGACGAGTCCGGTGCGCGGACCAGGACCATCCGGCCCCGGACCTGCGGGTCACCCGAACGGCTCAGCACGGTGGGCTAGCCTCGCACGGATGCGCGTCGTCGAGATCACCGAACCGGGCGGGCCGCACGTGCTGCGTGTGGTCGACGCACCCGAACCGCAGCCCGGCCCGGGTGAGGTGCAGATCGAGGTCGCAGGCGCAGGGGTCAACCGGGCCGATCTGCTGCAGCGCGCCGGGCTGTACCCGCCGCCGCCGGGCGCGCCACCCTGGCCCGGACTCGAGGTCAGCGGTGTCGTCACCCAGGTGGGTGTCACCGATCCGTCCGCCGCCCGGAGCGCCCCGCAGTGGTCGATCGGCGACGAGGTGTGCGCGCTGCTGCCCGGTGGCGGCTACGCCGAACGGGTCGTCGTCCCGGCCGAGCTGGTGCTCGCGGTGCCCCGCGGGGTGGACCTCGTGGAGGCCGCCGGTCTGCCCGAGGCGGTCGCGACCATCGCCAGCAACCTGGTCGCGGCGCACCTGTCCGACGGGGAGAACGTGCTGATCCGCGGCGGTTCGGGCGGTGTGGGGTCGATCGGGGTGCAGCTCGCGCACGCCCTCGGGCACCGCGTGCTGTCCACCGCGGGCGGACCGGCCCGGGTCGAGCGGGTGCGTGCGCTCGGCGCCGACGTGGTCCTGGACCACCGGGACGACGATCTGGTGGCGCAGGTGCGCGCCGCCACGGGCGGTCACGGTGTCGACGTGCTGCTCGATGTGCTCGGGGCCGGCGGCCTGGCCGACAACCTGGCGATGCTCGCCGACGACGGCCGGCTCGTCGTGCTCGGTCTGCAGCAGGGATCGCGCGGCACCCTCGACCTGGGCCTCCTGCTGGCCCGACGGGCGTCGGTGCTGGCCACCGCGCTGCGCTCACGTCCCGCGCACCAGAAGGCCGCGATCATGGCCGATGTCCGCGAGCGGCTGTGGCCGATGGTCGCCGATGGACGCGTCCGCCCCGTCGTGCACGCGCGGCTGCCGCTGGAGCAGGCGGGCGCCGCGCACACGCTGCTCGACTCGGGTGAGGTGTTCGGCACGCTGGTGCTGGTGCCGTGAGACCGACCGGGCATCCCTGCACACCGGCCCGGCCGGGCGGACAATGACGCCATGACCTCCGACCAGGACGCCGACCGTCCGATCGCGCTGCCGGACCCCGCACCCGCTGCCGAACCTGATGACGGGGAGGACGTGCGCACGCTCGTCGGTCAGCCGGCGAAGGTGATGCGGATCGGCACCATGGTCAAGCAGCTGCTCGACGAGGTGCGTGCCGCCCCGCTCGACGACGCCGCGCGCACCCGGCTCGCCGAGATCCATGAGCGCTCACTGGCCGAGCTGGAGGACGGGCTGTCCCCCGACCTGGCCGCCGAGCTGCACCGGCTGACCCTGCCGCTCGGTGACGAGACCCCCACCGACGCCGAGCTGCGCATCGCCCAGGCCCAGCTGGTCGGCTGGCTGGAGGGCCTGTTCCACGGCATCCAGACCGCCCTGGTCGCGCAGCAGATGGCGGCGCAGAGCCAGCTCGTGCAGATGCGGCGCGGGCTGCCGCCGGGCGGCATCCCGGGCCTGGCGGCAGGGCCCGACGGGACGGTCGAGGACGATCCGCGGCACGCACCCGGGCAGTACCTGTAGGCCCCCGAGCAGCGGCGAGCCCAGGCCCGCCGCTGGGCACCGCCGTCGCCCGCCGCTGGGCACCCCGGCTCAGACCGCCGGACGGCGCGGCGGGGCGGTGAGCACGATGGCGCCGGTCACCAGGGCGAGGCCGACGATCTCCAGACCGTGGGGCCACTGGTGCAGCATCACGGCGCCGACCACCGCGGCAGAGGCCGGCAGGATCGCCAGCAGGACGGCGAACGTCGCGGCGCTCACCCGGCGCATGACGACCTGCTCCACGCCGTAGGGCACCACCGACGAGAGCACCGCGACGGCCACGACCGCCGCGGCCAGGCGCCAGTCCTGCAGCACCGGCCCGGCTCCTGCGGCCAGCGGGGCGAAGACCAGGGCACCGATGGTCATCGCGAGCGCCAGACCGACGAGCCCGCCGCCGGTCTGGGCGTCGACCTGCGGGGCCGGGGCGTCGGGGAGGGCCGGTCCCGTCGCTGCCCCGGGTCGCGGCACCGCACGGGCCACCCGGCGGCCGAGCACGATGTACCCCGCCCAGAACCCCGCGGCGACGAGGATCGCCACCAGCCCCGTGACGGCGCCGGGCCCCAGGCGCAGGCTGATCCCGGCGAGCAGCACCACCCCGGTGAAGGCCACCACGATGGCCCAGCGCTCCCGTGCGGTGCGTCCGGTGACGGCGGCGACGGCGACGGGTCCGATGAACTCGACGGCGACCGCTGTGCCGAGCGGCAGGTGCGCGATCGCGACGTAGAAGGAGACGTTCATCGCCGCGAGCACCACCCCGAACGCGGCCGTGGTGAGCAGGCGACGGCGGTCCCAGCGACTGCGCCACGGCCGTTGCCAGGCGAGCAGCACGAGCGCCGCGACGGCGATCCGCAACCACGCGACGACGGGCGCGGCGACCACGTCGAACAGGCCGAAGGCCACCGCAGCACCCGCGTACTGCGTGACCCCGGAGACGGCGAACAGGGCCGGGGCAGGCACACGTCCGGCCAGGCCAGCAGCGCGCCCGGCCCGGGCAGCTGCATCGGCCCCGGCGACGGTCCCTCCCGGCGCCGGGTCCCCGGACGTCGGGTCCGCCGTCACCGAGGCAGCAGCGAGCGCAGCACGGCGAGGACCCCGTCGTCCTCGATCGTGCCGGTGACCTCGTCAGCCGCGGCCCGCACCGAATCCTGCGCGTGGCCCATGGCCACCCCGCGGGCGGCCCAGCGCAGCATCTCGGTGTCGTTCCCGCCGTCCCCGACGGCGGCCGTGGCGAAGGGTTCGACGCCGAGCCGGCGACGCACGTCCTCCAGCGCCGAGGCCTTGGACACGCCACCGGGGGTCAGGTCGAGCCAGGCGCTCCAGCCGACCGAGTAGCTCACCTCGTGCAGGCCGACGCGTTCGACGATCTCGTGGAACTCCTCGGGCGTGCTGCCCGGTGAGCGCAGCACGACGCGGGTGGCGGGGGCTGCCACGAGCTCCTCGAACGAGGCGACGGTGAACTCGCCGTTCAGCTCGCCGAGCGGGAAGTGCGCGCTCACCAGGAACCCGACGCCGAGTCGTTCGACCGCGATGAGCGCATCCGGCACCTCGGCCGCCAGGGCCCGCAATGCGGGACCCGGGTCGAAGGTGATGACCTCGACCAGCTCGTAGCCGTCGTCCAGATCGGGGTCGAGGCGCACGGTGACGGCACCGTTGGAGCACACGGCCCAGCCGTCGGTCAGCCCGAGCTGGGTCGCGACCGGCATCATCCCGGCGACCGAGCGGCCGGTGGCGAGCACCACGTGCACACCCGAATCGACCAGCGCCCGCACCGCGGTGTGCACCTGCGGCGAGATGACGCCGTCGTAGCTCATGAGCGTGCCGTCGACGTCGAGCGCGACGAGCCGGGCGCGGCCGGTCATGTCCGGGCCACCGGTTCGATGACCTCGAGGCCGCCGAGGTAGGGCCGCAGCCCGGCCGGGACCCGCACCGAACCGTCGGCCTGCTGATGGTTCTCCAGGATCGCGACGAGCCAACGGGTGGTCGCCAACGTGCCGTTGAGGGTCGCCACGGTCCGCAACGGGCCCTCGGCGGTCCGCTCCCGCACGCCCAGGCGACGGGCCTGGAAGGTGGTGCAGTTCGAGGTGCTGGTGAGCTCGAGGTAACGCTCCTGGCTGGGCAGCCACGCCTCGCAGTCGAACTTGCGGGCGGCCGAGGAGCCGAGGTCGCCCGCCGCGGTGTCGATCACGCGGAACGGCAGCTCGACGAGGCGCAGCAGCTCCTTCTCCCAGCCCAGGATGCGCTGGTGCTCGGCCGCCGCTTCCTCGACCGGGACCCAGCAGAACGCCTCGACCTTGTGGAACTGGTGGACCCGGATGATGCCGCGGGTGTCCTTGCCGTACGAACCGGCCTCACGGCGGTAGCAGGCGCTCCACCCGGCGTACCGCTTGGGGCCCGCGGACAGGTCGAGGATCTCGCCCTGGTGGTACCCGGCCAGCGCGACCTCCGAGGTGCCGACCAGGTACAGGTCATCGGCCTCCAGGCGGTAGATCTCGTCGGCGTGCGCACCCAGGAAGCCGGTGCCGGCCATGATCTCGGGCTTGACCAGGGTCGGCGTGATCATCGGCGTGAAACCGTGCGCGACGGCCAGGTCCATCGCGGCCGTCAGCAGCGCGAGCTCCAGGCGGGCGCCGATCCCCGTGAGGAAGTAGAACCGGGCGCCGGAGACCTTCGCGCCACGCTCGGTGTCGATCGCCCCGAGCAGCTCGCCGAGGTCGAGGTGGTCGCGCACCTCGAAGTCGAACGTCGGCGGCTTGCCGACGTGCTCCAGCACGACGTAGTCGTTCTCGCCGCCCGAGGGGACGTCGGGCTCGATGACGTTCTCGATGCGGCGGCCCAGCTCGGCGGCGGTGCGCTCGGCGTCATCGGCCTCGGACGACAGGGCCTTGACCTTCTCGGCGAGCCCCTTGCTGTGCGCCAGCAGCGCCTGCTTCTCCTCACCCTTCGCCTGAGCGACGAGCTTGCCCTGCGCCTTCTGCTCGGCGCGCAGCTGCTCGAACTCCGTGAGCGCCGCCCGGCGCCGGGCGTCCGCATCGAGCACCTGGTCGACCAGGGCGGGGTCGGAACCGCGCGCCCGCTGGGAGGCACGCACCAGGTCGGGGTCGTCACGCAGCAGCTTGAGGTCGATCACAGGATCGACCCTACCGACCTACGCCCACAGGGCCCACGCGCGCCCGCCCGCGTAGGGTGCCCGCATGAGGGTGGAGGGCTGGATAGCGCTGGCGGCAGACCTCGTGGCACTCGCAGCCCTCGTGCTGGTGGTGCTGGTCTGGCGCAGGCAGGCGAGGTGGCATGCGGCGCAGACAGGCCCGGCGCCGCACCCGTCGCTGCCCGCGGCTCCGCCGTCCTCCCCGCTGTCCGAACCGACCAGCGGTCCGCTGCTGGCATTCGTCGTCAACCCGGCGAAGCCCGATGCCGCGACGCTGCGGCTCAAGGTCCTCGCGGCCTGCGCCGGCCGGTACCTGCGCGAACCGCTGTGGCTGGAGACGACCGTCGAGGACCCCGGCGCCGGGCAGGCCCGCCAGGCCGTCGCGGCCGGTGCCCAGATCGTCGTGGCCGTCGGTGGTGACGGGACCGTGCGCGCGGTGGCCGGTGCCCTCGCCGGCACGGGCACCCCCATGGGCATCATCCCGCTCGGCACCGGCAACCTGCTCGCCCGCAACATCGACGTGCCGCTCGCCGACCCGCTCGACGCGCTGCACGTGGTGCTCGACGGCAAGGACAAGCCGATCGACGTCGGACGGCTGCACGTCGACCGGTGGGACCCCGAGCAGACCGGCGTGTACGAACGCGACCACCTGTTCCTGGTGATCGCCGGGATCGGCTTCGACGCCGCGATGGTCGCCGACACCGATGACGTGCTCAAGGCCAAGGTCGGCTGGATCGCCTACTTCTTCGCCGGGGTGCGGCACCTGCACGGCAGCCGCACCCGGGTGCGGGTCGCTCTCGACGAACGGCCCACCCAGACGGCCCGGGTGCGCAGCCTGCTCATCGGCAACTGCGGCCGGCTGCCCGGCGGCATCACCCTGCTCCCCGATGCGGTGCTGGACGACGGCTGGCTGGACGTGGCCGCCATCGACACCCGCGGCGGTCTAGCCGGCTGGGCCCAGCTCTTCGGCGAGGTGGTGCTGCAGGGCGCCGGCTACCGCAGCACCACGCTGGCCAAGATCGGCCGCATCGACCACGTCCGCGCCCGGGTGGTCCAGCTCCACGTGCGCGACGCGATCACGGCCCAGGTCGACGGCGACCTGGTGGGCGACGTCCTTGCGCTCACCGTGCGCGTCGAGCCCGGGGCCCTGGTGCTGCGGGTGCCGGCCTGAGCCGAAGCCCGACCAACCAACGGCTGATTCCAGCTAGCGCTCCCGCTGGCCCATCCCTAGGTCGGTCGCCGAACGACGGTCGCTCTTCGCCCGGAACCAGACGTCCGGTGTGATGGCGCGTCCGATTGCCTGGCGGAGGAGCTCGGTCTGCGGCACACGCGGCACCCTGACCCGCGTGCCCGCGCGGTCACGCAGGACGACGTCCGCACCTCCAGCCCCCGGGCTGATGGAGTGCTCGACCGAGGTCAGCTGCTGAAGGTCGAGCGTCGTCTCGCCCAGCAGCGACGCGCGACGGACGACCGACCCGTCAACCCACGTGAGCCGGTACGGGCTCAGGTACCAGACCAAGGCGGCGTATCCAGGGAGGAAGGCGAGTCCGACCCACCACCTGGCCGGGCCGGCCAACGTGGTAAACACGATCAGTTCGGCCAGCGCGATGACAGCGGCGTGGGCGTAGGGCCCCCCGTTCGCAGCCTCCGCGAGGAATGGCTCACCGTGCGCCTCAAGCCGTCGCTCAAGAGCGCGAAGGCGCCGCACCGAGCCGACGACACGGAACCCGCCGTTCACCCCACCTCGCCGCGCCGCAGCGCGTCGAGCCAGCTGCGCGCGTCGGCGTAGTCGGCGTCGGCGGTGCCGGCGCGCACGACCGGTTCGATCTCGTCGGCGCGGGCGTAGGAGCCGAGGAAGCGGACGAACGGGCACTGCCGGCGCAGGCCCATGAGCGCCTCGCCGACGCGCTCGTCGGCCACGTGGCCCTCTGCGTCGATCGAGAACGAGTACCGGCCGAGCGCGTCCCCGATCGGCCGGGACTCGATCCGCGACAGGTTGATGCCGCGGGTCGCGAACTGCTCGAGCATCGACAGCAGGGCACCGGCCTCGTCGTCCGGCAGGTGCACCACCAGGGTGGTCTTGTCGGCCCCCGTCGGCTCCGGGACCTCGCCCGGGTGACCGACCAGCACGAACCGGGTGACCGCGTCCGGGTTGTCGGCGACCGACGGGGACAGCAGCTCCAGGCCGTAGGCCTCGACGGCCGACGGCGGTACGAGGGCGGCGTCGAACGGCACCGGTTCACCGGCCCCGAGCAGCGCCGCGGACGACGTGTTCGACGCGGCCGGCACATGCACCGCACCGGGCAGGTTCGCCGTCAGCCAGGTCCGCGACTGCGCCCACGCATGCGGGTGCGCGCTGACCCGGTGCACATCGGCCAGCCCCACACCGGGAGCGGCGACCACGTCGAACTGCACCGGCACCAGCATCTCGCGCAGCAGCACCAGCGGTTCACCGGTGGCCAGGGCGTCCAGGGTCGCGGTGACCCCACCCTGACCGGTGCTCTCGATCGCGACCACCGCGTAGTCGGCCCGGCCCGCGCGCACGGCGGCGAGCGCCGAGGTCACATCGGGCTGCGGCAGGTACTGCGCCTCGTCGCGGCCGACCACCTGGGCGAGCGCCTGCTCGGTGAAGGTGCCGGACGGTCCCAGGTAGGCGTAGCGCGGCAGCGACATGCATCCTCCCCGGTCTGGACCCCGCGCCGGACGCGGGCGAGGCGAGCCTAGCGGCGCCGACCCGTCGCGGTACCACGGCGTCTATACGCTGACCCGGTGCCCCTGACCCTGCCTCGACGCGGTCTGCCCGCCGTCGCCGGGCGGGCGATCGCCACGTCTGCGATCGCTGGTCTCGCGGTCGCCGGGCTCGCGGTGACGCTGGTCGCCGGGGCAGGTCCGGCCGTCGCCGGCCCCAACGTCGGCCCCGTCACCGGGTCGGCGGACACCGCCACCGAAGGCCAGGTGGTGCTGCTCGGGACCGCAGGGGTGCGCTGGTCGGACGTCACCGCCGCCACCCCGGCGCTCGCCGGGCTGGCCGAGGAGTTCGCCCTGGGCGACGCCGCAGTGCGCTCCGTCCGCCAGGTCACCTGCCCGGCCGACGGCTGGCTCGCGGTGTCCGCCGGGACCCGGGCCGCCGATCTGGAGCAGCCCGACAGCAGCTGCCGCACCCTCGCCGGTCCGGACGCCGACGGCACCGTCCCCGGCTGGACCGACTACCTCACCGCCGCGTCCGCCGACGGGTACGACGCGATCCCCGGGCTGCTCGGCGACCGTCTGGCCGAGGCCGGTCTGGGCGTGCTGTCCATCGGACCAGGGGCCGCGATCGCCACGGCCACCTCGGGCGGCACCGTGGTCGGCACCTGGTCGGCCCTGCCCGCGGATGCCGCCGACCTGCGCACCGACGTGGCCGACGCCCTCGCCTCCGGCAGCCGGCTCGTCGTGGTGGACCTCGGGTCGGTGCGCACCGACGGCGCGAGCCTCGACGAGGTCGACGAGCGGCTCGCCGCGGCACTGGCCGGTGTGGACGATGTGAGCACCAGCGACGCGACCGTCGTCGTCACCTCGCTGGCCGACCGCGACGACACCCCCGCGCTCCAGCTCGCAGCCGTGCGCGGACCCGGGGTCGAGGCGACGCTCGCCACCTCCAACTCGACGAAGCAGGACGGGCTGGTCGTCGGCACGGATGTGGTGGCGACCGTCGTGCACGCGCTCGGGCTGCCCGACGACGGGATGGTCGGCGCCCCCCTCGTCTCGACCCGGAGCGCCCCGGCCGACCGGGTCGCCGCACTGGTCGACACCGCGCTGCACGCCTCGGTGGCCCGCCCGCTCGTGCCGCTGTTCTACCTGGGCCTCGTGCTGCTCAACATCGCGCTGTACGCCGGTGTGGCCTTCGGGCTGGCGCGCACCCCGGGCCGGCGGGCGATCGGCGAACGCCGTCGGACCGCGACCCTGCGCGGTGTCCGGCTGGTGGCGCTGGCGGTAGGAGCCGTCCCGGTCGGGCTGCTCACCGCGAACCTCGTGCCGTGGTGGCGCGCCGGCGTCCCCGCCCTCGCCCTGGCGGCGGCGACCCTGGCCGTCGTCGCGGCGCTGGTCGCGCTCGCGCTGCTCGGGCCGTGGCGGCGCGCCGTGCTCGGCCCGGCAGGCATCGTCGCCGCGGTCACGTCGCTGGTGATCGTGGTCGATGTCGCGACCGGGGGGCGGCTGCAGATCTCGGCCATCATCGGCTCGCCCACACTGGCCGCCGGGCGGTTCTACGGGTTCAACAACACTGCCTTCGCCCTGGCCACAGCCGCGACGCTGTTCGCCGTCACCGCCCTGGTCGACCCGTGGGTGCGGGCCGGACGACGCGGCCCGGCCGCCGCCGTCGTCGCCGTCACCGGCCTCGGGCTCACCGTGCTCGACGGCGCCCCCGACCTCGGGGCGGACTTCGGCGGCCCGCCCGCCGTCATCCCGGCGTTCACCGTGCTGGCGCTGCTGGCCGGTGGCGCACGGGTCACCTGGCGCAGAGCCGGATGGGTCCTCGCCGGTGCGGTCGCGGTCACGGCGGCCTTCGCCGGGCTCGACTGGCTGCGTCCCGCCGATCAGCGCACCCACCTCGGCCAGCTCGTGCAGACCGTCATCGACGGCGGGCTGTGGGACGTCATCGCCCGCAAGGCGTCGGCGAACCTGCACATCATCGACAACAACCGGCCGCTCACCCTGCTCACCCTCGCCGGGGTGGCCTTCGTGGTCGCGGCGCTCGTACGGCCGGTCCGCCGGCTGGTGCTCTCCCCCGACGGCGGCCGCTACGGCTGGCTGTCCCACGGCACCGCGCTGGGCGCCATCACGACGGCCGCACCCATGCTCGCCCCGTGCCTGGTCGCCACTGCGACCGCGCTGCTCATCGGCTTCGCGATGAACGACTCCGGGATCGCCATCCCGGCCCTCGGCGTCTCGATCACCGTGCCGCTGCTGATCGCCACCTGCGCCACCTGGTTGCACGGGCTGGCGCCGGACACCGGTCCCGCCGGCGTCGGTCCCGCCGGCGTCGGCACGGTCGGGGAGGTCGACGCGTGAGGCGGCGGTGGCTGCTCGGCCTGGTCGGGCTCGGACTCCTCGCGCAGGGTCTGCTGGCGGCACCGGCCCAGGCCGCACCCCTGCCAGGCGCAGCACGCTCGGACACGTCCGCCGCCTCGACCGACGGCCCGATCGTGCTCATCGGCGTGACCGGTCTGCGCTGGTCCGATGTCAGCACCCTGTCCACCCCGGCGCTGTGGCGGCTGTCACGCACCGCTGCCCTCGGACAGGTCGTCGTGCGCTCGGTGAGCACCCGGGCCTGCCCGGCCGACGGCTGGTTGGCCGTCTCCTCGGGCGCCCGCGCAGCCGATGCCCTCTCCGTCGGCTGCCGCACGCTCACCAACCCGTCCGCACTCGACGGGACCACCCGCGTCACCCAGTGGCAGCAGTACACCGACGCCGTGGACAGCCAGTCGTACGGTGCACAGCTCGGGCTGCTCGGCGACACCCTGTCCGCGAACGGCATCGCCGCCACCGCGATCGGACCCGGCGCCGCCATCGCGCTGGCCGATTCGACCGGAGTTGTCGCCGGCGCCTACACCGCGCGCCCCGAGGGCCGCCGCCAGCTCACCACGGCCGTGCGCACCGCGCTGACCAGCGACCGGCTCGTGGTGATCGACGCCGGGACCCTGCGTGACCCCGGCTACGAGACCATCGACCCGGACCAGCTCATCACCCCCGCACCGACCGTCGAACCCGGTCAGCAGGAGACCGGGCCGCCCGGCGCCGACGCCATCCTCGAGACCGGCCGCGCCGAGCAGGCCGAGGTGATCGACGCCCGGGTCGCCGCCGTGCTGGCTGCGACCTCCGGCACCGATGCGACGGTCCTCCTCGTCTCGCTCGCCGACTCCGGGACCTCCGCCCTGCAGCTCGCGGCCGTCGTGGGAGAGCTGCCCAGCGGTGAGGCGACCGGGCTGCTGACCTCCGCGTCGACCCGGCAGGCAGGGCTGCTGCAGACCGCCGACGTGCTGCCGACGCTGCTGGCCGGACTGGACCTGACGGACACCGCACCGGACCTGTCCGGATCGGTCATCACCTCGGCCCCGGGCCCGGCGACCGGCACCGCCCGGGTCGCGGCGCTGGCCGACACCGACCGGCTCGCCACCCAGATCACCCGGTCGGCCGGCGGGTTCACCACCCGGCTCATGCTCGCCCAGCTGCTCCTCGTGGTCGCCGCCGGGCTGCTGCTGTGGTGGTCCGGGCGCGGCGGCTGGGCGGGACCGGCCAGGAGGCTGCTGGTCCCCGGGCTGCGCGTGCTGCGGGTCGCCGCCGTCGTCCTCGCCGCGGCACCACTCGCCGCGTTCTGCACCCGGCTGGTGCCGTGGTGGCGCACCGCCGTCCCGCGCGCGAGCTTCTGGCTGGTCATCGCCGGGTTCATGGCGCTGGTGTCCCTGATCGCCCTCCTCGGTCCGTGGCGCCGGAGCCGCACCGGCCCGTTCGCCGTGGTCGCCGGGCTGACGTTCACCGTCCTGGCCGCCGACCTGGCGCTCGGCGGATGGCTGGTGATCGACTCACCGCTCGGGGCGCACCGGCTGCTCGGCGCCCGGTTCTACGGTGCGAGCAACCAGGAGTTCGCGCTCCTCGCCGTGTCCGGGCTCATCGTCGCCGGGCTGACCGCACGGTGGTTCCTGACCCGGGGCCGACGCACGGCCGCCTGGGTCGCGGTCGCCGGCCTCGGACTGGTCGCCGTCGCCGTGGACGGCGTCCCCGGGATGGGCTCGGACTTCGGTGGCCCGCCCGCACTGCTGCCCGCATTCGCACTGCTCGCCTTCGTCGTGGCCGGGCGTCGCGTGCGCTGGCGCAGCGCACTGCTCGTGCTGGGTTCGGCGGCGCTCGTCGTCATCGGCTTCGCCGTGCTCGACTACGCCCGCCCGGCGGCCGACCGCACCCACCTGGGCCGGTTCGTCGCGACCGCGGTCGGCGGTGAGCTGTGGCCCGTCCTCTGGCGCAAGATCACGACGAACCTGCGACTGCTCACGTCGTGGCGCTACGTGCTGCCGACCCTCGGCGGGACGGCGTTCACCCTCGCGGCCGTCGGCGGGCTCGGACGCTGGGCACCGCCCCGGCTGCCGCGTGAACCGCTCACCGGCCTGGTGCACGACGAGCCCCTGCTGCGTCCGACCGCAGCCGCCGTGGTCGTCGCGATGGGGCTGGCGTTCGCCGTCAACGACTCGGGCGTCGTGATCCCGGCGACCGGGCTGGCGCTCGCCGTCCCGTGCCTGGTGGCCCTGGCGGCGAGCTGGCGACTGGAGCGGCTCAGCGCTTCTTCGGCCGGAGCGTCGCGGCCGCGTACTGCAGCCGACGCGCGTTGATCGCGAGCTGGACGTCCCGGTACTGCGCCGCACGGTGCAGCTGACCGCGCAGATCGGAACCCGACGGCCGGTGCCGCAGGTCGCACGGCACCTCCAGCACCCGGAACCCGGCCCGCAGCAGGTCGATGGTCATCCCGACCTCGACACCCCAGCCGTGGGCCAACGGGGTCGCGGCCTCGTACGCCTCGCGGGTCAGGCAGCGCATCCCGGACAACGGCTGCGCCGGCGCCCAACCCGTGAGCTGGGCGATCGCCCGCCGGGCCGCGCCGGTGACGAACCCGTGGCCACCGGCCCCCGGCTGCGGCGGCAGGATCGCGATCGTCACATCGGCCTCGCCGTCGAGCACCGGGGCGACCAGCGGTGCGGTGTTGACCGCCGTGTCCGCCAGGTCACCGTCGAGGAAGAGCAGCGCGCGCTCCGGGCGTTCGGGGGTGTCCCGCATCGCGACGACCGCGGCACCGGTCTCCATGGCGGCGGCCTTGCCCCGGTTGTGCGAGTGCCGGACGACGACCGCCCCCGCATCGCGGGCGACGTGCTGCGTCGCATCCTCCGACCCGTCGTCGACGACGAGCACCAGGTCGACGTGCGGGATGGCGCGGGCCGCGCGCACGGTGGCGGCGATGCGACGGGCCTCGTCCTTGGCCGGGATGACGGCGGCGACCCGCAGCCGGTTCTTGCCCTGCCTGGCCGGGCGTCCCGGCTCCGTCGCGCTCACGGACCAACCCTAGCCATCTGTCGAGGACCGGGTCCGGCGGGGCCACAGGGCGAGCCGCCGCGGTCGGCTGCGCCGTCACCGGGCCGGACCAGGCCGTGCGGTCCGCCGGCGGCGACGCGTCAGCGCAGGGTGACCTGGCGGGCCACGAGGCCGGCCCGGGCCCGCCGGGCGTTCGCATCCAGGGGGGACTCGTCGGCCAGCGCCTCGAAGAACCGGGGCGCGAACTGGGCGAGAGCGAGCTCGGTGTCCTCCGGCTCGCTGCCGCGGGCCAGCTCCCACACCGGGACGACGATGCCCGACGAGCGGAAGTAGCCGAGGAAGCGGCCGCCGTCGAAGGCCGAGGCGCGGGCGCCGTGCAGCCGGGCCAGACCGTCGAGCACCTGCTGCTCGCCGAGCGGCTGCGCCCAGCGGAGGTACTCCTTGGCCCCCATCCGGGTCCAGTACGCCGCGTCGACACCGGCGAGCCGGGCCGTGCGCAGGATGCCCGCATCGGCGTCCTCCAGGGCCTGGTCGATCTGGAGGGTGCGCTCGACGGCCGGGTCGAGCCAGTACTCGAACGAGTCGCGGACGGTGACCTCGAACGGCACCGACAGGTCGAGCACGTCCTGCAGGCGCGGACCGGGTGTCGGCAGGCCGAGGCTCTCGACGGCCGTACCCGGTGCGGTCCCCATCGCCCGCAGCAGCGCCGTGGCCAGGTCGCGGCTGGCATCGCCCGAACCGCCGACGGTCTGCAGCGCCAGCAGCAGCTGACCGTCGGTGCGGTGCAACGCGTGCCAGGCCGACGGCAGCGCCGTGGTGACCACCACGTCACGGGAGCCATGCTCGGCGGTGGTGCGCGCGGTCGCCGTGGCGGCCGGCACCAGCTCCTTGAGCGCCACCCAGTCCGGCTCCGCCGGGAGCGTCTCGAACGGTCGCAGCACGAAGTCTCCGGTGGCCATGCCCGCAGGCTACCGGGCGCACCCCTGACTCCCGCCTCCACGGCCGGGACGGTCGGGCTGGGCTGATGTGGGCGGGATGGGGGAGGATCGCGGCATGGACCCGCGCGCCGGAACTCTTGCCCAGCCCGCCGACCTCATCGACGTGGACGCCCTCGTCGCGGCTTACCACGACCTCGTCCCCGATCCGGACGATCCGCGTCAGCAGGTCGTGTTCGGGACCAGCGGGCACCGGGGCAGCGCCTTCGACACGGCGTTCAACGAGGCGCACATCGTCGCGATCACCGCGGCGATCGTGGAGTACCGCCGCAGCCAGGGCACCGACGGCCCGCTGTTCATCGGCCGCGACACCCACGGGCTGTCCGAACCCGCGTGGATCACGGCGCTCGAGGTGCTCGCTGCGGCGGGTGTCGAGGTGCACGTGGACGCCCGCGACTCCTGGACGCCGACACCGGCCGTCAGCCACGCGATCCTGCGGCACAACGGCGCGGGCACGTCGCAGGGTGTGCGCACCCACGGCCCGGGGCTGGCCGACGGCATCGTCGTGACCCCGAGCCACAACCCGCCGCGCGACGGGGGCTTCAAGTACAACCCGCCGCACGGTGGCCCGGCCGGGTCGGACGCGACCGGCTGGATCGCCGACCGGGCGAACCAGATCCTGCGCGGCGACTGGCGCGCCGTGCCCCGGGTGAGCGCCGAGCGCGCCCTGGCCGCGGACACCACGAAGAAGCACGACTTCCTCACCTCCTACGTCGACGACCTGGCCAACGTGGTGGACCTGGACGCGATCCGCTCGGCCGGGGTGCGGATCGGCGCGGACCCGCTGGGCGGCGCGAGCGTGGAGTACTGGGGCGAGATCGGGGAGCGCTACGGCCTCGACCTCACGGTGGTGAACCCGACCGTCGACCCGCGCTGGGCGTTCATGACGCTCGACTGGGACGGCAAGATCCGGATGGACTGTTCATCGCCGTACGCCATGGCCAGCCTGGTGGAGCGGATGAAGGGCGATGCGCCCTACGACATCGCGACCGGCAACGACGCCGACTCCGACCGGCACGGGATCGTCACGCCGGACGCCGGGCTGATGAACCCCAACCACTACCTGGCCGTCGCCATCGCCTACCTGTTCGGCGGAGCGCGCCCGGGCTGGGGCGCCGGGACGGCGATCGGCAAGACGCTCGTCTCGTCCTCGCTCATCGACCGGGTCGCGGCCTCGCTCGGTCGCACACTGCTCGAGGTCCCCGTCGGGTTCAAGTGGTTCGTCCCGGGACTGGTCGACGGGTCGGTCGGGTTCGGCGGTGAGGAGTCGGCGGGCGCGAGCTTCCTGCGCACGGACGGCACGGTCTGGACGACGGACAAGGACGGGCTGCTGCCGGCGCTGCTGGCCTCGGAGATCCTGGCGAAGACCGGCAGGTCGCCGAGCCAGCACCACGCCGAGCTCGTCGACCGGTTCGGGCAGTCCTGGTACGCCCGGATCGACGCCGTCGCGAGCCGCGCGGAGAAGGCGACGCTGGCGGCCCTGTCCCCCGAGCAGGTGAGCGCCACCACGCTGGCCGGCCAGGAGATCACCGCCAAGCTCACGGCGGCGCCCGGCAACGGCGCGTCGATCGGCGGCCTCAAGGTGACGACGAAGGACTCCTGGTTCGCCGCGCGGCCCTCGGGCACCGAGGACGTCTACAAGATCTACGCCGAGTCGTTCATCTCGGCCGAGCACCTGACTCTGGTGCAGGCAGAGGCCAAGCAGGTGGTGTCCGCCGCGCTCGCCTGACGTCCGCCCCGCCCCCTCCGCCCGGTCCGGGTTGGGGCAGGCAGGCCGAGGTCGGGAGCCGGTGGGATCAGGGCCGGGCTGGGGGTTCGGCGGGGGGCGGCGCGAGGAGGTCCTGGTAGTCCGGGTGGCGGTGCAGCCACGCGCGGACGTACGGGCAGTACGGGACGATCGTGCGCCCCGAGGCCCGGACCTCGTCGAGCGCCTGCTGGACCAGGAACGACGCGACGCCGCGCCCCTCGAACGCCCCGTCGACCTCGGTGTGGGTGAACGCCAGCACGGGTCCGGTCCGGTCGTAGTCGGCCTGGCCGATCATCGTGCCGTCGGAGGTCCGGACCTCGAACCGGCGGCGTTCGGGGACCTCGACCACGTGGAGCCCTGGCTCGGGCGAATGCGTCATGGGTTCGATCGTCGCTCCCGGCGGCGCCCGCCGCGCGCGGAACGCCACCGCGCCGCAGGCGCGCCGCCACCCCGGTGAGAGGATGTCCTGATGCTCAGCCCCTACCGTGACGTCCTCGCGCGCCCCGGGGCTGCCAGGTTCTCCGCCGCCGGCGTGCTCGCCCGGATGCCGATGTCCATGGTCGGCATCGGCACGGTTCTCATGGTCCAGGCCGTGTACGGCAGCTACGCGCTGGCCGGTCAGGTGAGCGGGGCGTACGTCGTCGCACAGGCGGTGTGCAGCCCGATCCTGGCGAACCTGGTCGACCGGTTCGGCCAGCCCCGGGTGATGCGGCCCGCGGTCGTGGTGAGCGCCGTGGGGCTGGTGGGCCTCGTCGGCGGCGGGATGCTCGCAGTCGCGCCGGTGTGGTTGTTCCTGGCGGCGGCGGTCACGGGTGCCGGGATGGGACCGTTCGGTGCGCTGGTGCGGGCCCGGTGGACGCTGCTGCTGAGCACCGAACCCGGGCGCCTGCACACGGCGTACTCGTGGGAGTCGGCGCTGGACGAGGTGGTGTTCATCATCGGCCCGGTGATCACCACGGTGCTGGCCACCTCGGTCAACCCGGCCGCGGGGCTCGTGCTGCCCGGGGTTGCGATGGTGGTGGGCGGTCTGTGGTTCCTGTCCCAGCGACGCACCGCCCCGCCGCCCGCACCCCGGTCCCAGCCGCGCACCCGCGGCACGGTGCTGCGTGCGCCGGGGATGGTGGCCCTGCTCGTGGTGTTCGTCGCGATCGGGGCGATCTTCGGCGCGACCGATGTGGCAACGGTGGCGCTGGCCACCGAGCAGGGGCACAAGGCGCTCGCCGGGGTGATCCTCGGGGCGTTCGGGGTCGGCTCGCTGCTGGCGGGTCTGGTGTACGGCGCCCGGCCGCGCAACGGTCCGCTGGCCAGGAGCTTCGTCATCGGTGCCGTGCTGCTGGCCCTGGGTATCAGCTCGTTCGTCCTGGTCACGACCCTGCCGGCGTTGGCGGTCGCGATGCTCGTCACGGGGCTGACGATCGCGCCGACGATCATCAACGGCAACGCACTCGTCTCGTTGCTCGTCCCGGCCACCCGGTTGACCGAGGGCCTCACCTTCCTGGGCACCTCGATCGGCGTCGGTGTGAGTGTCGGCTCCGCGGTGGGCGGCGCGATGATCGACGCGCACGGCGCGCGGGGAGGGTTCCTGGTCACAGTCGCGGCCGGGGTGATCGTGCTGGCCAGTGCGCTGCTGTCCGCGCCGACACTCAAGCTCCGCGCGGCGCAGGGGGCGGCCGATCGGGCGCTGTAGCGCGATCTGAGCCAGGGTGATGTGACAAAGGTCCCACCTCGGGTTAATGATGGGATGAATTCACATCTCACCGAGAGGTCCCTCCCATGGCTCGTCGCACCCTGGCCGACCAGCTCGTCTCCCAGCTCATCGCCGCCGGCGTCCGGCACGTCTACGGCATCGTCGGCGACAGCCTCAACCCCGTCGTCGACGCCATCCGGCGGGCCCGCGACGGCGGTGCCGACATCGCCTGGGTGCACGTGCGCCACGAGGAGGCCGGGGCCTTCGCCGCCGCCGCCGAGGCCGAGCTCACCGGCCGCCTCGCCGTCTGCGCCGGGTCCTGCGGCCCGGGGAACCTGCACCTCATCAACGGTCTGTACGACGCCAACCGCAGCCGCGTCCCCGTGCTGGCCATCGCCTCGCACATCCCCAGCCACCAGATCGGCACCGGGTACTTCCAGGAGACCCACCCCGACCGGCTGTTCGTCGAGTGCTCGGTGTACTCCGAGATGATCAGCTCGGCCAAGCAGGCACCGCGCGTCATCCGCTCGGCCATCCACCACGCCTACGGCGCCCCGGGCGTCGCGGTGCTCACCATCCCCGGCGACGTCGCCGACCAGGACGCCGTCGAGGACGGTATCGACGTGCTGCTGCCCCCGCCGGCCCCGCACGTGGTACCCGACGGCAACGCGCTCGCCGCCCTGGCGCAGGCCATCGACTCCGCCGAGAAGGTCACCTTCTTCGCCGGCGCGGGCGTCAAGCACGCCGCCCAGGACGTCATCGCGCTGGCCGACAAGGTCGCGGCCCCCGTCGGGCACACGCTGCGCGGCAAGGAGTGGATCCAGGAGGACAACCCGTTCGACGTCGGCATGTCCGGGCTGCTCGGCTACGGCGCCTGCCAGACCGCGATGGAGGGCGCCGACCTGCTGGTGCTGCTCGGCACCGACTTCCCGTACGACCAGTTCCTACCCGAGCACGTACGCACCGCCCAGGTCGAGATCGACCCCACCCACCTGGGCCGCCGCACGCGCAACGACCTCGTCGTGCTCGCCGACGTCGGCGAGACGGTGCGCGCGCTCCTGCCGCTGGTGACCAAGAAGAAGGACCGCAAGTTCCTCGACAAGATGGTCGCCAAGCACCACAAGGCCATGTCGGGGGTGGTCGGCGCCTACACCAAGGACGTCGAGCACACGCTGCCGATCCACCCCGAGTACGCCGCCGTCGTGCTCGACGAGGAGGCCCGCTCCGACGCCGTCTTCACGGTCGACACCGGGATGGGCAACGTGTGGGCCGCGCGCTACATCACCCCGACGGGCGGGCGCCGCGTCATCGGCTCGTTCCTGCACGGGTCGATGGCCAACTCGCTGTCCCACGCCATCGGCGCCGCGATGGCAACCCACGACCCCAAGGCCCGCAAGGACGACCAGCGCCAGGTGGTCGCGATCGTCGGCGACGGCGGGCTGTCGATGCTGCTCGGCGAGCTCATCACCGTGGTGCAGTACAACCTGCCGGTGAAGATCGTCGTGTTCGACAACGCGACGCTCGGCATGGTGCGCCTGGAGATGCTGGTCGACGGGCTGCCGTCGTACGCCACCGACTCCCCCCAGGTCGACTACGCGGCGCTGGCCGGCTCGCTCGGCATCCCGTCCACCCGGGTCACCGAGCCGACCAAGATCCGCGAGGCGCTGCGCGCAGCGTTCGCGCACGACGGGCCCGCGCTCGTCGACCTGGTGACCGACCCGCGCGCACTGTCCATCCCGCCGAAGATCACCGCCAAGCAGATCGGCGGCTTCACCGCCGCCATGAGCAAGGAGGTGCTCGGCGGCGGGCTGGGCGAGGTCATGGCGATGGCCCGCTCGAACCTGCGCAACGTGCCGCGCCCCTGATGCGGTCGGCCCGGCCGGTTCGTGCGCGAACCGGCCGGGCCAGCCGGGGACGGGCCGGGCGGGCGGCGCCGGATCGCCGGGCCGCGCCCTCAGGCCGTCCGCGTGTGGCCGACCCGGCCTCCGCCGCGGGTCTTGGCCCGGTACATCGCCTGATCGGCGCTGCTCAGCAACGGCCCGGCGGCGTCTCCACGCCGACCGAGCGCTACGCCCACGCTCGCCCCCGTGCCCAGCAACCGCCCGCCCGCCTCGACCGACGCGCGCTGGACGGCGACGAGCGCCCGGGCGGCGATGCGTTCGATCCCCACCTCGTCGACGCCCCGGGCCAGGATCGCGAACTCGTCACCGCCGAGGCGGCCGACCGCCGTCCCGCCCAGCGAGCGGAACGACGCCGCGAGCGACTGGCCGATCTGGCGGAGCAGGCTGTCCCCGGCGCCGTGGCCGTAGGCGTCGTTGATGGCCTTGAACTTGTCGAGATCGACGAACACGACCCCGACCCGCTCGTCGGGCGCCGCGGTGCCGAGTGCAGCGGTGAGACGGTCGGAGAACGCGCCGCCGTTGAGCAGCCCGGTGAGCTGGTCGTGGTCGGCGAGGTAGGCGAGCCGCTCCTCGAGTGCCTTCTCGGCGGTGACGTCGGCGAGCACGCCGTGGTAGATCGGCCGACCGCCGGGGTCGAGGGCCACCGAGGCCGAGTCGCGCACCCAGATGACCGTCCGGTCGCGCCGCAGCATCCGGTAGGTGAGGGGGGCGGTGCTGGGCGACGGACCGCGGGAGGCCAGGTCCACGTCACCCTGCAACACCATGGCCACGTCGTCGTGGTGCACCTGGCGGTACCAGAGCGTCGGGTCGGCCAGCCACTCCTCGACCGTGAACCCGAGCATCCGCTCGATCTGCGGGCTCACGTAGAGCCAGCGGCCGTC
>JAKLPK010000278.1 GCA_022013895.1 Cellulomonas sp.
GGCCACCGGACCGGGATCGGGGCGTACACGGCGCACCTGCTCACCGAGCTCCCGGCGGCGCTGGTGCGGGCCGGGCACGAGGCCACGGTCGGGGTGACCACCTGGACGGCGCGCGGCGGTCGGCTCGTCGACCTGCCGCCCGGGGTCCGCCAGGTGGGACCGCCGTCACCCGCCCGGCTGCTGCGGGCGGCCTGGACCCGCACCGACCACCCGCGTGTGGAGACCCTGGTGGGGCCGTGCGACGTGTTTCACGGCACGAACTTCGTGAGCCCGCCGACCAGGCACGCCCGTGAGGTCGTGACCGTGCACGACCTCACCTACGAGCTGCACCGCACGACGGTGTCCGCCGATGCGCTGGCCTACCGCGAGCTGGTCCCGCGCGCGCTGGCCCGCGGCGCCCAGGTGGTCTGCCCGTCGCAGGCCGTGGCCACCGCGGTGCAGGAGTTCTACGGTCTGGGCCCCGACCGGGTGCACGCCACCCCGTTGGGGGTCGACCCCGTCTGGTTCGAGGCTCAGGCACCGGACGCCGCCGCCCGGGCGCGCCTGGGGCTGCCCGCCGAGTACCTGCTCTTCGTCGGCTCCGTCGACCCCCGCAAGAACCTCGGCCGGCTGGTCCGGGCCCACGCCCTGGCCCGCCGGGCCGATCCGACGACCCCGCCGCTCGTGCTGGCCGGTCCCGCAGGCAGGGACACCACGACGCCGGACTCCGCAGCAGTCCTGCGCACCGGGTGGCTCGACGAGGTCGATCTGCGCCGGCTCGTCGCGGGCGCGCGGGCCCTGGTCCTGCCCTCGCTCGACGAGGGGTTCGGCCTGCCTGCGCTCGAGGCGTTGGCCTGCGGTCGCCCGGTGCTGGCCGCCGACATCCCCGCGCTGCGCGAGGTGACGGGCGGACTGGCGGTGCTGGCCGACCCGTACGACGAGGAGTCCCTGGCGCACGGCCTGCACCAGGTCCTGGGCGCCGCGGACGATGACGCCGCCCGGCAGGCCCGTCGGCGCTATGCACGGCCCTCGAGCTGGGCGCGGTTCGCCGACGCGACGGTGTCGGTCTACTCCGGCTGAGCTGCCCTCAGCCCTCGGCGCCGACGTACTCCAGGACGCGGCAGGTCCCCGCGTTGGGCCCGAGGTTCGGGTCTGCGACGGGCACCGGGCAGTCCACCCCCGCATCGACCCACCCGGGTCTGGTCCAGTGCTCCAGGTAGCCGATGCAGGTGTCGACGGCGTCACCGGCGCACACCGCCTCGGCCGACCCACGAGCCATGGCCTCGTCGAGCGCGGCGAGGTAGGCCGCGCGGTCCCCTGAGGACTTCGAGGACAACGAGTAGGCGGCATCCCGACCGTCGGCGAGCACCTGGTGCAGCACCGGCAGCACCACCCAGAACGACCCGGTGACGAACCGGATGTCGTGCTCACGGACGTACTGGGCGGTGTCCTGGGTGTTGTGCAGCACCACCGCCTCATCGGGCGACCGGAGCGGTCCGCCCGTCGCCACGACGGCGATGACGCACGCCGAGAGCGCCGCGACCACAGCGGGCCGGACCGCCCCGGCGCGCGCCGGCAACGCTGCCCAGACCGCCTCGACCCCCAGCGTGAGCCCGACCCCCAGGGCGAGCACCACGGTCACGACCACCGGGAAGTAGTAGCGGACGAGGAACAGGTTGCCCTCGACCCATCCGTTGCCGGTGAGCAGCACCCAGTAACCGATCGCGAACAGCGCGCCGAACCCGGCCGCAGCCGCCAACCGCCGACGGGCTGGGTGCGGCACGGCTGCGGCGACCACCCCGCCGACGGCCAGCAGCGCGATCAGCAGCGCCGGAAGCGGCCGGAACGCCGCCACGATGTTGTGCAGCGAGGTGCTCGCCCCGGTCAGGGCCCGGACGGGGTTGAAGGAGAGGTAGCTGGAGTGCCCGACCTCGGGCAGCTCGATCCCGCCGAACCGCAGGCCGAGCCAGCCCCAGACCACCAACCAGACCACCCAGACCGCCGCGAACGGCACCCACCGTCGGAGCACGGCGGGGACACCGTCCCGGCGCATGCATCGCGCGGCGTCGACCAGCGCGGCCGCTGCGGCCGCCGCCAACGACAGCTGGCTGAGACCGACCGCGACCCCGACGGCCCCGGCGGACAGCGCTCGGATCCACCACCGGTCACGCCGCCACAGCTCGAAGGCACCGAGCGCCGCCACCCAGGACAGCGCGAAAGGCTGGCTCTCGATGCACAGCTGGTGGAGCGTCGTCGGGTCGAGCGCCACGTGCAGCACCAGGGCCGAGGTCACGAACAGCAGCGCCGTCCCCTGCGCGCTGCGCTGTCCTCGGACCGCGCCGTAGCCGAGCCAGGCCAGCAGCAGGAGCAGGCCGTGCACCGCGAGCGCGTTGAGGAAGGCGCAGGCAAAGAGGTTGGCCGCCGGATCCGCGATCGGGCTGGCCAGCAGGGACACGACCGAGGCGAACCGGTCCTGCCCCCAGAAGAACAGCGTCACGTGCTGGACCGAGGCGACCGACTGCTCGATCCCGTCGGCGTTGAGGTGCACGACGGTGTAGCGCAGCACGCTGAGCACCGACAGCACCACTGCCGCGACGCCCGCTGCCGCCCACCACCGCCATACGTGCTCGCCCCTGCTCGGCGCGGCGAGGATCCCCCGAGCGGTCGATGGGCCGTCACCGGACGCACTGGCCTGCATCGTCCTGCTCCTTCTCGCCTCGGGTGTCCGGCCGGCACCGCCCCGTAGGACGTCCCGACCGGGCGATACCCTAGGCCCCACTCGATCGGGAGGTCCCACGCGTGCACGTCCTCGTCACCGGCGGCGCCGGTTTCATCGGCGCGAACTTCGTCCACCACACGGTGCGGACGCGGCCCGACGTGCAGGTCACGGTGCTCGACGCGCTCACCTACGCCGGTAACGAGCGCAGCCTCTCCCCGGTCGAGGACAAGGTCACCTTCACCAAGGGCGACATCGCAGACGCCGATCTCGTCGACGCGCTGGTCAAGGACGTCGACCTCGTCGTGCACTTCGCCGCCGAATCGCACAACGACAACTCGTTGCACGACCCGTGGCCCTTCGTACGGACCAACGTCATCGGCACCTACCAGCTGCTCGAGGCGGTCCGCCGGCACGGGGTGCGCTACCACCACGTCTCCACCGACGAGGTCTACGGCGACCTCGAGCTCGGCGACCCGACCAGGTTCACACCGCAGACCCCGTACAACCCGTCGAGCCCGTACTCCGCCACGAAGGCGTCGTCCGACCTGCTGGTCCGGGCCTGGGTGCGGAGCTTCGGGGTCCAGGCGACGATCTCGAACTGCTCGAACAACTACGGCCCCTACCAGCACGTCGAGAAGTTCATTCCCCGGCAGATCACGAACGTGCTCGACGGCATCCGTCCGAAGCTGTACGGCACGGGCGAGAACGTGCGCGACTGGATCCACGTCGACGATCACAACTCGGCCGTCTGGGCGATCATCGACCGCGGGCGGATCGGCGAGACGTACCTGATCGGCGCCGACGGCGAGCAGGACAACAAGACGGTCATCGAGCTGATCCTCGAGCTCATGGGGCAGGAGCCGAAGGCGTACGACCACGTGAACGACCGTCCGGGCCACGACCTGCGCTACGCCATCGACGCAGGCAAGCTGCGTACCGAGCTCGGCTGGGAGCCGCGCTACACGACGTTCCGGGACGGTCTGACCGCGACGATCGACTGGTACCGGTCGAACGAGGCGTGGTGGCGTCCCCAGAAGGGCGAGACCGAGGCTCGGTACGGCGTTCTCGGCCGCTGATCTGCACAGATCCTCTACGGTCCGCGACGTCCGCCCACCACCCCGTCCTTCTAGGATCATGGGGTGACTCCCCGCCACCATGCCGTCGTCCGCTCGCAGCGTCCCCGGCACGGTCGCGCCGTGCGCCGTCACGGTGTGCTCCGCGGGGTCGCTCTCGTCACGGTGGCGATGCTCGTGTTCGGCGTGTCCTCGGCGGCGGCGGTCAGCTACACGCTGCAGAGCAACATCAAGCACGTCGACATCTCGGCGCTCGTCCCGACCGTGAGCACCGCACCGACGGTTGCGGACCCGACCGATCCGAACGCCGGCCAGGCGGTCAACATCCTGCTGCTGGGTTCGGACGAACGGGACGGCGAGAACGCCGAGATCGGCGGTGAGGCGAGCGGGATGCGCTCCGACACCGCGATCGTGCTGCACATCTCCGCCGACCGCACCCGGGTCGAAGCGATCTCGATCCCGCGCGACTCACTGGTGAAGATCCCGTCCTGCATCATGTCGGACGGTTCGACGACGAAGGCGCAGTCGTCGGCGATGTTCAACAATGCGTTCGCCACAGGGTGGGACAACGGTGGGGACATGGCCTCGGCCGCGGCCTGCGCCATCAACACGGTGCAGGTGAACACCGGTCTGACGATCAACCACTTCGTCGTGGTCGACTTCGCCGGTTTCCAGAAGATGATCGACACGATCGGCGGGGTCCCGATCTGCATCACGAGCGACATGTCCGACGAGTACACCGGGCTGGACCTCAAGGCTGGCCTCCAGACGCTCAACGGCACGCAGGCGCTGCAGTTCGCCCGCGCACGCCACGTGAGCGGGACGGACGGGTCGGACATCACCCGGATCGCCCACCAGCAGCAGCTGTTGGCGGCCGTCGTCCAGCAGGTGTTGAGCAAGAATGTGCTCACCAACGCCGGTGAGCTCATCAGCTTCGCCTCTGCCGTCTCCAGCTCGCTCACGATGGACGACGGGCTCTCGTTGTCGACGCTCACCGGCCTCGCTTACGGGCTCAAAGGCATCTCGGGTGCCAACATCACCTTCATGACGATCCCGTGGACGACGGCACCGAACGACAAGAACCGCGTGGTCTGGTCGGACGAGGCCACCACGATCTGGGCGAACATGGTCGCCGACCAGCCGATCGTCGCCACCGAGGCCCCGGCTGCGACCACGACGGAGCCGGCCGCGCCGACCACCACCGATGCAACGACCACCGCGCCCACCACCGAGTCCACGCCCTCGCCGACCACCACCAAGACGGCCGGCAAGGATGCGATGAGCGCCGACGACCTGACGAGCAGCACGACCTGCTCCGCCTAGGACGGCGCACCGGATGACCGCCGGACCGCAGAAGCGCCCCCTCCCGCCGAGCTTCACGCCCGCGGGCACCGGCGCACGGCCTGCCCCCGAGGACGCCCAGGTGGTCGGTCCACCGGCCCAGGTCGCCCCGGCACCGCGACGAGTGTCCTCGTCCGGCACCGGCCGGGCTGAGGCTCGTCCGGTGCCGGACTCCACGGGCCGGCCTGCCGTGACTCCGGAGCCGACCGGCACGCCGCGCTCGTACGTCCCGAGCTCCGGTGTCCGGCCGATCCCGGTGCCCGGCCGCACCGCACGGGCTTCGGCGGGCACGGCTGCCGGGGTGGCGCAGCGCGGTGCGCCCGCTACTCAGCCAGGTGCGGCCGGCCGGTCCGTCTCGTCTGCGCCCGGAGGCCGGAGCGCCGCCGGGCACCCGAGCCAGCGCCGGCCCGCACCCGCGCCGGGCGCGACACCGAGTCCGGCGGTGCGGCCGGGCGCCCGTCGCCGCCGTCGGCGGCTCGTCGCCGCGGGGCTCGTGGTCCTGCTGATCGCCGCGATCGCCTGGCCGGTGGGGCTGGTGATCTGGGCCAACGGCAAGATCCAGCGCACCGCAGCACTCTCCGGCGCCACCGGTACGGCCGGTACCACCTACCTGATCACCGGATCGGACGAACGCGGCGCTGACGGCGTCGAGGCCGACGGGACGGACGGTGCGCGGACCGACACGATCATGGTGCTCCAGGTGCCGACCAGCGGTCCGGTCGCGCTCATCTCGTTGCCGCGGGACACGTACGCCCAGATCCCCGGGCACGGTGCAGCCAAGCTGAACGCGGCGTACTCGTGGGGCGGCGCACCCCTGCTCGTGCAGACCGTCGAGGAGCTGACCGGCCTGACCATCGACCACTACGCCGAGATCGGCATGGGCAGTGTCAAGGAGGTCGTGAACGCGGTCGGCGGGGTGAACCTGTGCTGGGACGCCGATGTGAACGACGCGGACTCCGGCATGGTGTGGACCGCCGGGTGCCACGACGTCGACGGGGACCAGGCGCTCGCGTTCTCGCGGATGCGCAAGTCCGACCCGACGGGCGACATCGGCCGCGGCCTGCGCCAACGTCAGCTGGTCTCGGCCGTCATGGCCAAGGTCGATCCGGCCACCCTGGTCTGGCACCCGGACCAGCAGATCGCGCTCATCGACGCCGGGACCGATGCCCTCACCGTCGACGAGAGCTCGAACATCCTGGACCTGGTGCGTCTCGCGCTCGCGTTCAAGGCTGCGAACGGGCCGGACGGGATCACCGGCGCACCGCCGATCAGCTCGCTCGACTACCGCCCGGGCAATGTCGGTTCGACCGTGCTGCTCAACCCCGACACGTCACCGGCCTTCTGGGACGCCATCCGGGACGGCACCGGGACGCCCGGGACAGTGGGCGGTCTGGGGTCCTGACTGCGGTCGCCCGGCGGCGGTCAGACGGTGAAACCGGTGCGCGGCGTCCCGGACGCCCGGCCGCGGAGAGCCACACCCTTGGCGTCGGCCGCCTCGCGGAGCTCGTCCTGGAAACCGGCCATCGCCGTCCGCAACCGCGCAGCCTGCTCATCGGAGCCCGCTGCGAGGATCCGGACCGCGAGCAGCCCCGCGTTGCGAGCCCCGCCCACCGAGACCGTCGCGACCGGCACACCGGCTGGCATCTGCACGATCGACAGCAGCGAGTCGAGACCGTCGAGGTGCGCGAGCGGCACCGGGACGCCGATGACCGGCAGCACGGTCGTGGCGGCCAGCATGCCCGGCAGGTGGGCCGCTCCCCCGGCACCGGCGATGATCACCCGCAGACCTCGCCCGGCGGCCTCGCGGCCGTAGTCGAGCATCTTGGCCGGTTGCCGGTGGGCGGAGACCACATCGACCTCGAACGGCACGCCGAACTGGGTGAGTGCCTGGGCGGCAGCCTCCATCACGGGCCAGTCGGAGTCCGAGCCCATCACGACGCCGACCTGGGGTGCGTGGGTCACTTCATCCTCCGTGGGGTGTGTCGGGACCATCATGACGTCGGATGCGTCCGCGGCAGCTCACCACGAAGTCGTGCAGCAGCCTCGACCGCGCGGGTGCGCACCTGCGCCAGGTCGTCCCCGCAGACGGTGACGTGGCCGAGCTTGCGGCCGGGCCGCACCTGCTTGCCGTACAGATGCACCTTGACCTCAGGGTCGGCCAGGACTGCGGGCAGCGCGTCCGTGAGGTCGTCGAGATCCGACCCCAGCACGTTGACCATGACCGACCACGGCGCACGGGCTGCCGTTGCGCCCAGGGGGAGGTCGAGCACGGCCCGCAGATGCTGCTCGAACTGGCTGGTCACGGCACCGTCGATGGTCCAGTGGCCGCAGTTGTGCGGGCGCATGGCGAGCTCGTTGACCACGATCTGCGGCGGTCCGCCGGCCATGTCGGGCACCTCGAACATCTCCACCGCGAGCACCCCGACCACGTCGAGCTGCTCGGCCACCATCCGGGCCACCCGCTGCGCCGCCGCCGCGGTCCGCGGATCCAGATCAGGGGCCGGGGCGATCACCTGCTCGCAGACCCCGTCCCGCTGCACCGACTCGACGACGGGCCACGAGACCACCTCGCCCGAGGGCCGGCGGGCGACCAGCACAGCCAGCTCGCGGCTGAACGCGACGGCCTCCTCGGCGAGCAGGGCCGGGCCCGTCCCGGCGGCGGCGTCCGCGAGCCAGTCGGACACGGCCCCGGCGTCGCGCACGAGGCGCACACCCTTCCCGTCGTAGCCACCGCGGGCGGTCTTGACCACGCAGGGGCGACCGACCTCGGCCAGGAAGCGCGCGACATCGTCCGCCGTGCCGACGGGAGCCCACCGCGGGCACGGCAGGCCGAGCTCGGTGAGGCGGGCACGCATCACGAGCTTGTCCTGGGCGTGGTGGAGCGCCGCCGCCGAGGGGCGCACCGGGACACCACGCCGCGCGACGGCCGCGAGCACCGTCGACGGGACGTGCTCGTGCTCGAAGGTCAGCACATCGGCGCCGTCGACCAGGGCGAGCACCGCATCCTCGTCGCCCGCGAGACCGACCGGCGCATCGGCGGAGACGCGGCCGGTCGCGCCATCGTCCTGCTCGACGAGGACCCGCAGGTGCAGCCCCAGGGCGGTCGCCGCGGACGTCATCATCCGGGCCAGCTGTCCACCGCCGACCACCGCCACGACCGGTTCGCTCACGGGCGTCGAGCCTAGCCGCACGTCGCCGAGGCCCAGAACGCTCCCAGAGCCGCGCCGTATGATCCCCCGGTGCTCACGCCCGATCTCACGTCAGGTGACGACGAACTGAACCTCCCGGCGGGAGGAACACTGCGCCGTTGGCTCACCTGGCGCCCCTCCCGCACCTGGCTGATCGAGATGGGGCGGTTCCTGGCCGTCGGCGGGATGTCCTTCGTCATCGACCTCGGGCTGTTCAACTTCCTCGTGTTCGGCCCGGGACACCTCATGGGCGCCAAACCGGTCACCGCCAAGGTCATCGCGACGGTCGTCGCGACGCTCGCCTCCTGGGTCGGCAACCGGCACTGGACGTTCGCCGACCGCCGCACGGGGCAGCGGGGCCGCGAGCTCGTCGTGTACGGCGTCATCAACGCCGTCGCAGCCCTGATCCCGTCGGCCACGCTCTACGTCGCGTTGTACTGGATGGATCTCGACGGCCAGCTCGTGGCGAACGCCGCAACCGTGGTCGGCATCGCGATCGGCACCGTCCTGCGCTACGTCGGCTACAAGCTCTGGGTGTTCACGGGCTGAGCGTTCACGGGTCGAGCGTTCACGGGTCGAGCGTTCACAAGCTTCGCGTCCGCCGCCCGCACGAGGCGGTCACCGGCCGAGCCGACGGCGGCGCCGTTCCGGACTCGTGACCACCGCGGGTCCCATCGGGAGCACGACGTCGGTGCGCAGCCCCGCCGGCACCGCCGACAGGAACAGAGCGAAGACGGCGGGGCGCCGCTGGGCGAGCTCGAGCCGTCCGCCGTCGGCCGAGGCCAGGTCGCGGGCCAGCGCCAGCCCCAGCCCGGTGCCTGCACCCGAGGTGACGTTGCGCTCGAAGATGCGTGGTGCGAGATCGTCCGCCACACCGGCGCCCTGGTCCGCGACCTCCAGGACCACCGAACGGGCGTTGGTCCCCGGACGGGTGCGCACGGTCGTCGTACCACCACCGTGCTTGAGCGAGTTCTCGATGAGGGTCGCGATCACCTGGGCGAGCGCCCCGGGGGTGGCCAGGACCTGCAGCCCGGGGTCGGTCTGCACGACCAGGCGGCGACCGGCCTCGGCGAACGGGACGGCCCACTCCTCCTCCTGTTGGTGCAGGATCTCGACCAGCTGGACGGCCTCCGTGGTGCCGCCCGCTGCCCGCCGGGAGCTCGTGAGCAGGTCGTCGACGACCCGCACGAGGCGTTCGACCTGCTCGAGGGAGATCCGCGCCTCCTCGCGCACATGTTCCTCCGAGGCGGTGAGCATGATCTCCTCGAGCCGCATCGACAGGGCCGTCAACGGTGTGCGGAGCTGATGGCTGGCATCGGACGCGAACTGCCGCTCGGCCGCGAGCCGCCCGGCCATCCGGTCGGCCGACCGCGACAGCTCCGCCGCGACGAGGTCGATCTCCTCGACGCCCGAGGGCTGCAGGTGCGGCCGGACCTGCCCCGAGCCGAGCTGTTCCGCGGAGGCGGCCAGGTAGACCAGTGGTGCGGACAGCCGGTTGGCCTGCCAGGTGGCCATCGCGATGGACGCGCCGAAGGCGATCACGGCGGCTGCCACGACGAGACCGATGATCCGCACCGCCAACCAGAACACGTCCCACCACGAGGCGGTCAGGACGACGCGCGTCCCCTCGTTCGACGTGGCCGAGACCTCCACGGTGGGGCCGCTCACCGCGTCCCCGGCCGAGACCGTCTGACCGTCGGAGGTGGTCACGGTGACCTGTGCGCTGACCTGTCCCGGTCCGCCGGTGTAGGGCTCGAGCATCCGGCTGGTCAACGAGATCTGCTGCTCGATCCGGAAGTCGACGGCCCGGACCGCCGACTGCGCCCGGGACTCGAGCGCCTGGACCTGGGCCTGGCGGACGAGCTGGGCGCCGAGGAAGGCGAGCGGGAAACCCAGCAGGACCACCGCGACGGTGACCGCCGCGATGGTCGCCTGCAGAACCCGCCGACGCACCTGCTAGGCCCGGTCGCCCGCGTCTGCCTCGAAGCGGAAGCCCATCCCACGCACGGTTGTGATGTAGCGCGGCGAGTTGGCGTCGTCGCCGAGCTTGCGCCGCAGCCACGAGACGTGCATGTCGAGGGTCTTCGTCGACCCGTTGGGGTCGGAGCCCCACACCTCACGCATGATGGCATCGCGCGAGACGACCGTGCCGACCGCACCGACGAGCACGCGGAGCAGATCGAACTCCTTGGCGGTCAGGTGCAGCTCGCGCTCGCCCTGGAAGGCCCGGTGCGCCGCGACGTCCAGGCGCACGTTCTGGGCGCGGAGCTCGTCCTCCTCACCGGTGTCCCCGCCGGTGCGCCGCAGCAGGGCGCGGACCCGGGCGAGCAGCTCGGCGAGCCGGAAGGGCTTGGTGACGTAGTCGTCGGCACCGGCGTCGAGCCCGACCACGAGATCGACCTCATCGGCCCGGGCCGTGAGCACCAGGACCGGGGTGGACAGACCCTGGGCGCGGATCGCGCGGGCGACGTCGAGCCCGTCCATGTCCGGCAGGCCGAGGTCCAGGACGACCAGATCCGCAGCCGAGGCCCCGTCGATCGCCCCTTGACCTGTGCCTTGCACTCTCACGTCGTAGCCTTCGCGCGAAAGCGCGCGAGCCAAAGGCTCTGCAATGGCAGGGTCATCCTCAGCCAGCAGTACGCGCGTCACGGGCCCATGCTAGGTCACGAACGGCTCCAGGGTCGGCGTTTGCCGACGCGGCGTGCACCGCGCTCCTCCCCGGGGAGCAGCAGCACCGACGTCCAGGTCCCCCCGGGGGCGTACGCAGCGCGACCCGCGACCGACCTACCCTGGTCCGATGGGCGTATGGGGGCGGGTGCTGGCGTGGTCGGACCAGCACCGGCTCGCACTCGATGCCGTCGGCGCCGTGCTCATCGGCCTCATCGCGATCCCGACAGCGACCGCCTGGGACGTCTGGAGCACCACCCTCGGGGCCACCGGGCACACCGGTGCGATGTCCCTCACCGCGCTCGCCATGGTCACCCCGCTCGCCTGGCGCCGGGTGCGGCCCGCACTGTCAGCCGCAGCGGTCTACACCGTCGCGCTCGCTCACATGCTCCTGGGACCGCCGCTCATCCTCCCGCTCGACTTCGTGGTCCTGATCGCACTGTGGTCGGTGACCGTGCACGGGCCCCGGTGGGCGGCACGGGTGGCGATCGTCGGCGGCATCGTGGGCTCGGTGCTGCTCGGGGTGCTCATGCAGGGCGGTATCGAGGGGTTCCTCAGCACCGCGATCGTCACCGGCCTCATGATGATCGCGGTCTGGGCGATCGCGCTGGTCCGCCGGGCGCGGCGCGAGGCGCTCGACTCGCTCGTCGACCGGGCCCGCCGCCTCGAGGTCGAACGCGACCAGCAGGCGCGCCTCGCCGCAGCCGCCGAACGCTCGCGGATCGCCCGGGAGATGCACGACATCGTCGCCCACTCGCTGTCGGTGATGATCGCCCAGGCCGACGGCGGGCGCTACGCGGCAGCCGCGGACCCGCAGGCCGCCACCCGATCGCTCGAGACCATCTCCGAGACCGGGCGGGCCGCGCTCACCGACATGCGGCGTCTGCTGGGCGTGCTGCGCACCGAGGCCGAACCGGTCGCGGCGTCGGCGCCCGTCGCACCGGGTCGTCGGACGCTGTCCGGGACCCTGGCCGCAGCCGTCGCCGCACTCACCCACGACCCGCACGCCGAACCACGGCCGGTGCCCGTCGCGGTCTCCGAACCCGGTGCACCGACGGGACCCCTGCCTGCCGCCGACGACATCTCCGTGCTGGTAGACCAGCTGCGGGCCGGCGGGATGCGAGCCTCGCTCGTCCGGCTCGGTGAGCCCCGCCATCTCCCGCCCGGTGCCGGTCTCACGCTCTACCGGGTCGCGCAGGAGTCCCTCACCAACGTGCTCAAACATGCAGGTCCCGATCCGGAGGTCACCGTGGTGCTGCAGTGGTTGCCCGACACCGTCGTCCTCGAGGTGTCCGACGACGGACGAGGTGCCGCCGCCGGGAGCGACGGTCTCGGCCAGGGGCTCCTCGGGATGCGCGAACGCACCACCATGTTCGGGGGTTCGGTGTCCGCCGGGCCACGGCCCGGCGGCGGGTTCCGCACGCGTGCGACCCTCCCGGCCCCCGGCGGCACCGCGCAGGCCGAGGGCGGGGAGCCGCGATGACCGGCCAGATCAGGGTCGCGCTCGTCGACGACCAGCAGCTCGTGCGCGCCGGGTTCCGGATGGTCATCGACTCCCAGCCGGACCTCACGGTGGTGCTCGAGGCCGGGGACGGACGCGCCGCGGTGCACGGGCTCGACCCGGCGCGCAGCCCGGGGGTCGACGTGGTGCTCATGGACGTGCGGATGCCCACGATGGACGGGCTGACCGCCACGGCGGCGATCACCACGGCCGGCCCGCGGCCCCGGGTCATCGTGCTCACCACCTTCGACCTCGACGAGTACGTGATGCGCGCCATCCGGGCCGGTGCCAGCGGCTTCCTCCTCAAGGACGCCCCGCCGGAGGAGATGCTGGCCGCCATCCGCACCGTCCACGCAGGGGATGCGGTCATCGCGCCGTCGTCGACCCGCCGGCTGCTCGAGCACCTGGTCGAGGTCCTCCCACCGGATGAGGCGACGGCCGCCACCGACCCCGCCCGGCGCGCCGTGGCGGACCTCACCGAACGCGAGCGGGAGGTGCTCGTGCACATGGCACGAGGCCGCTCCAACACCGAGATCGGTCAGGACCTCTACGTCGCCGAAGCCACCGTCAAGACCCACGTCGGCCGGATCCTGGCCAAGCTCGGAGCCCGCGACCGCGTCCAGGCCGTCGTCACCGCCTATGAGACAGGTCTGGTCCGTCCCGGCGGCTGACCCACGCCGCAGCGCCTTCCCGCGCCGGCCCTCGCGCGGGTGCGGGGCGCAGCGGGGGTACGACCGGGGGATGACCGGGCGGGCGTGCGGACCACACCAGGGGTAGACGCGTCCGGGTACCGGGCCGACCTAACGTCGAGGTGAACCACCCGACCGACAGGAGCCCTCATGCCCACCCCCATCGCCTCCGCCGCCCACGGCCTGACCAAGGTGTACGGAACTGGTCCTGCGCAGGTCCGCGCACTGGACGAGGTCGACATCGAGTTCGCCGCCGGCGCGTTCACCGCGATCATGGGGCCGTCCGGCTCCGGCAAGTCGACCCTCATGCACCTGCTGGCCGGGCTCGACCTCGCGACGGCCGGAACGGTCAGCCTCGGCGACACCGACCTCACGACGCTCTCGGACGACCAGCTCACGCTCCTTCGCCGCGCACGTGTCGGCTTCGTGTTCCAGTCCTTCAACCTGCTGCCGATGTTCACGGCCGAGCAGAACATCACGCTCCCCCTCGACCTGGCCGGAACGCGGCCCGACCGCGAGTGGTTCGACACCCTCGTCGACACGCTCGGCCTGCGCCAACGGCTCAGCCACCGGCCCGGCGAGCTGTCCGGCGGGCAACAGCAACGGGTCGCCATCGCCCGCGCGCTCATCACCCGGCCCGAGGTCGTGTTCGCGGACGAGCCGACCGGCAACCTCGACTCGCGCTCCGGCGCCGAGGTGCTCAGCTTCCTGCGCCGCTCGGTCCGCGAGCTGGACCGCACGGTCATCATGGTGACCCACGACCCGACCGCCGCCGCCTACGCCGACCGCGTCGTGCTCCTGGCCGACGGCAGGATCGCCGGGCAGATCGACGACCCGACCCCCGCCTCCGTGCTCGCCGGGCTGGATGCCCTGCGCTCCCTCGAGCTGACGGAGCCGGTGCGATGATCCGGATCACCCTCGCCCAGATGCGCCTGTCGCTGTCCAGGCTCGTACCGGCCGGGCTGGCCATCGCGCTCGGCACTGCGTTCGTCGCCGCCACGCTGGTCGCCGGCAACGTGATGACCCGCAGCACCTACGACGGCGTCAGCGCCCAGTACGGCCAGGCCGATCTGGTGGTGAGCCCTCCGGCGAGCGGCGGGGCGCTGTTCACCGAAGCCGATCTCGCGGACGTCCGGGACACGACCGGGGTCACCTCTGCCGCCGGTCTGCAGATCGCCGCCGTCCAGCTCAAGAACGGCACCCGCCAGGTGAGCCAGCTGGTGATCCCCGTCACCGAGGACCCCGACCTCAGCCCGCTCACCATCGCCGAGGGCGCCGCGCCGACCACCGACTCGCAGATCGCCCTGCCTGCGGCCACCGCACACCGGCTCGACGTCGCGATCGGCGACACCGTGACGGCCTCCTGGCAGACCGCGGTGAGCGACACCGATGAGCAGGCCTCCAGCGAACCGGTCACCTCGACGGTCACGGTGACCGGGCTGGTCGACGACCCGTCCAGCGCCTACACCCAGTCGGGTGGTGCGGCTCTGGCGACGCCGTCGGCCACCGCGACCTGGGCGGCCAACACCGCGGGCAGCTTCAGCAGCCTGCTGGTCGCGACCGCGGACGTCGAGGCCACCCGCACCCTGCTCGAGGAGCGCATGCCCGAGGGCTCGCTGGTCCGGACCCGCGACGAAGCAGCCGCGGACACGGTCGCGAACCTGTCCAACGGCGCGAACCAGGTGGTCGCGGTCGTGCTCGGGTTCGCGGCCGTGGCGCTGCTCGTCGCGGCACTGGTCATCGCCAACACGTTCCAGGTGATCGTCGCGCAGCGCACCCGCACCCTCGCACTGCTGCGCTGCGTCGGCGCCCGACGTTCGCAGCTGCGCGGTTCGGTGCTCCTCGAAGGTCTGGTGCTCGGGCTGGGCGCCTCGTTCGTCGGTGTGATCGCCGGGCTCGGCCTCGCGCAGGCGGCGCTGTTCGTCCTGGGTCGGATGGACCTCGGGGTGCCGCTGCCCGGCACGCTCCCGCTCACCGTGTGGACGCTCGTGCTGCCACTGCTGGTCGGTACCGCCGTCACGGTCGGGGCCTGCCTCGTGCCCGCACGTGCGGCGACCCGCGTCCCGCCCGTCGCAGCACTGCGCCCGGCCGAGACGCCGGCGCTCGACTCGGGTGCCGGTCGGCTGCGGGCGGTCCTCGCCCTCGTGCTGACGATCGGCGGCGGTCTGGTGCTGGCGATCGCCACGTTCACGATCCTCGCCGACCCCGAGGGATCGAGTGATCGTGCCCTGCAGATCCTCGGGATCGCCGTCCTGGGAGGCGCCGTCTCCTTCATCGGCGTGCTGGTCGGTGCGGTGCTGTGGATCCCGCGGGTCATCGCGGGCGTCGGGCACCTCATGAACAGGTTCGGTCCCGCGGCCAGGCTCGCGGCCGCCAACACCGGTCGCAACCCACGGCGGACTGCCGCGACGAGCACGGCGCTGCTCATCGGGGTGACGCTCGTGGTGACGATGAGCACGGGTGCCGCCACGGCGCGCGCAGCGGTGACCGATCTGCTCGACAGCCACTTCCCGGTGGACCTGGTCGCAGAGGCGGTCGACGACGGCACCGCGCCGGCACAGCTGTCGACGGCATCGATCGACGCGATCACCGACGTCGACGGCATCGCACAGGCGATCTCCGTCCGGACGACCGCCGCGACGCTCGACGGCGCACCGGTCACCGTCTACGCCCTGACGGCCGAACAGGCTCACGACATCTTCCGTGACCAGTCGTTGAGCGAGGCGTTGGCCGCGGGCGAGGTGGTGGTCCCGGCCAGTGCGGCGCAGGACGCGACCAGCCTGGCGTCGACCACGCACCCCGAAGGCGTCGCCGTGAGCGCCGTCGGCGGTGCGGTCGGGTCCGGGGTCGTGATCGCGCCCACGACGCTCCTGGACCAGCTCGACCCAGCGGCGCCGGTGACAGCGGTGTGGGGCCGGTTCTCCTCCGACGCGGAGCCGATCACCGTCCTGCAGGAGGCCCAGGACTCCGTCACCGAGGCACCCGTGCAGGTGTCCAGCGCGGCTGCCGAGCGCGCGACCTACGAACGGATCGTCGACACCCTGCTCGGGATCGTCGTCGGCCTGCTCGCGGTCGCCGTCCTCATCGCACTCATCGGGGTGACCAACACGCTCTCGTTGTCGGTGCTGGAGCGCCGTCGGGAGTCCGCGACGCTCCGCGCGGTCGGGATGACCCGTGGCCAGCTGCGGGGAACGCTCGCCGCGGAGGGCATGGTGATCGCCGGGGTGAGTGCCGTGCTCGGTGCGGTGCTCGGCCTGGTCTACGGATGGGCCGGTTCGGCCATCATCTTCGGGCTGGCCACCCGGGTCAGGCTCGCGGTGCCGTGGAGCGACCTGGCCACCGTGCTGGTGGTCGCGCTCGCCGCGGGTCTGGCGGCCTCCGTCCTGCCCGCGCGCTCGGCGGCCAACACCCCGCCGGTTGCGGCTCTGGCCGTGGAGTAGCGCGGAGGCATCGTCCCGCGGGGGCGAACCGTCCCGAACCCCTCCCGGCACCGGACAGCCCACCCCGGGCCCGCGGCAGGCCCCGGGCCGCGGGACCCTGATGGGATGCGCATCTGCCTCGTGACCAGCGGTGAGACCCGGCTCGACCTCTCGGTCGAGCCGGGTCTCACCGTGGGTGAGCTGCGCGGCAGAGTCGCCCTCCTCACGGCCGACCCGACGTGGGCCGACGGGTGGATCTGGGTCGGTGAGACCCGGCTGGAGGACCACCAGCCGGCAGGAACCGCGCCGTTCGTCGCCGGCGCCCTGCTGCGCACGAGTCCCGGCCCGCCCGACGCCTGCGAGGCTGCCGTGCGGGCCGGTGCGCACCTGGCCGTGCTCGACGGTCCCGGTGCCGGGACGGTCACCGCGACGCCGCGGCACCGGTGGACCCGGTTCGCGGCTCCTGCGGACGACCCCCCACGAGAACTCACCAGCCGGGGCCTCCCCCAGGTCCGGGCCGCGAAGACCCTGCACGCCCACGGTCGCCTGGTCGCGGCCGGCCGTGGCGGTCTGCGGGTGAGCAGACGCATCGGTCGGCTCGACGCCGCTCGCGTCCGTCACCTGCGGCCAGGCCTCCGCACGCCGGTGGCGATCCTGCGCCACGGCGACCGGGTGCAGCACGCGGGGCGGACCCTCGTCCTGCGTCGCGAGGGTGCTGCGCGCCGTCGGGTCCGGCTCCCCCCGCTGCGGCTCGCCGGCGTCGGGCTGGCCGCCGCCGGACCGGTGGCCCTCGCCCTGACCACGGGCCGGTGGGCCTACCTGCTGCTCGCACTGGCCGGGCCTGCGATGCTCCTGGGCACCGGTGGGCCGCCACCCGAGGAGCCGGCACCACCACCGGTGGGCGACCTCGCCGGGCTCCGGATGGCTGCCGCCCGGCGTCGGCTCGGCGCCGGCGAACCGCGCACCGGCCTGGTGCCGTGGTCGACGGACGGGACGCTCGCCGTCACCGGACACGACGCGGTACCGGTCGCGGCCACCGTGGCGCTGGTCGCGCTCGGCGCACCGCCGACTCTGCGGCTCGTGCTGATGACACGACACCCGCATCGATGGCGCTGGACACGGTGGCTCGAACCCTCGACCACGCTGCCCGAGCCCGACGACCCCGACTGCCTCGTCATCGCCGACGACCCACCGGACCCGGCGGCCCTCGCCTCGTGGCGCTCGAACGCACCGACCGGCCACCGGCTGCTCGTCGTGGACGGCGCACAGGTTCCGGCCTGGTGCTCACGGGTGCTCGCGACGGGGCCCGCCGGCGGCGTGCTCGCCAGCGCCGACGGACTGGCGACCCCGTACCTCACAGGGGCGCCGACGGATCACGTGCTCGACGACGCCGCCCGTGAGCTCGCCGGGAGCCTGAGCCCCGAGGCGGGCGGATGGCTGCCGGTCGAGGTGGCCCTCGGCGAGCTCGGGGTACCCGGACCGCTGGCGGACCAGATCGCGGCGGCCTGGTCGCTGGACACCGGCGGGCTACGCGTCCCGATCGGCCGCTCGGCGAACGGTGCCGATCTGGTCCTCGACCTCGTCCAGGACGGCCCGCACCTGCTCATCGGCGGCACGACCGGATCGGGCAAGTCCGAGCTGCTGGTGACGCTCGTGACGGCGGCCGGACTGCGCTATCCGCCGGACCGGCTCGCCATGCTGCTGGTCGACTTCAAGGGCGGCACCGGCGTCGGCGCGGCCGCAGGGATGCCGCACGTCCTGGAGCACCTGTGCGACCTGGAACCGGCGCAGGCCACCCGCACGCTCACCGGGCTCGGTGCGGAGCTGCGCCGTCGCGAGAAGCTGCTCGCGGACGCCGGTGCGGCGGACCTCACCGATCTGGACCCGCGGGCGTCGGGAACGCCGCCGCGGCTGCTCGTGGTCGTCGACGAGTTCCGCGCGCTCATCGACGAGGTGCCTGCGGCCGCGGCCGTGCTCGCCAGGCTCGCCGCACAGGGCCGGGCGCTCGGCGTCCACCTGGTGCTGGCCACGCAACGGCCCGCCGGTGCGATCGGGCCCGATCTGCGGGCGAACGTGTCCGCGCGGTTGTGCCTGCGGGTGGCCGACCCGGCAGACGGGGTGGACCTGGTCGGCTCGGACCAGCCCGCGATGATCGACCGCCGCACCCCCGGCCGTGCACTGCTGCAGATCTCCTCGGGGCCGCCGGTCCCTGTCCAGATCGCCCGTGCCCTCGTTCGCCCGGCGCACCCGACGGTCGCGCTGGTCGACGATGCGGCCGGGCCGGGCCAGACGTGGCGCCCTGCCGCCCGGTCGACCGGCGACGTCGCGGCGTGGGTGACGGCAGCGCGCGCGGCCGCCGCGCAGCACCCTGCAGCGTCCACCCCGTGGCTGCCCGAGCTGCCCTGCCGGGTGAGCCCGCACCAGGTTCCCGCCGGCAGCGGGCTCCCTCTCGCGCTGGCCGACCACCCCGAGCGGCTGGCACGCAGCGGCATCCGGTGGCAGCCCGAGCTCGGGCATCTGCTCGTTCTCGGGGCCCCCGGTACCGGCCGGACGAACACCCTGGTCGTCGCCGGGGCCGCTGCACTGGCGGCCGGCTACCAGGTGCACGCCATCGGGCTGCCGGCGCACGCCGCCACGTGGCTGCGCGAGGCCGATCACGACGGTCGCCTCGGGACGATGGCGCCCGCCGCCGAGGTGCTCGTCGTCGCCCGCCTGCTCGAGCTGATCACGTCCGGTCCGCGCCGGCTGCTGCTGGTCGACGGTGTGGAGGCAGCGCTCGACGCACTGGCCGGACTGGGCCGAGGCTCGGGCGCCGAGAGGTTGAGCCGGATGTGGACCGGTTCCCGCCCGGGCGGGCTCGCCCTCGCCGTCACCGCTGCGCCCGGCCCCGTCGCACTACGCGCCGCCCCGGCGTTCGCCGACCGCCTGGTGCTGGCGCTGCGGGACCGGGGTGCCGAAGCCGTGCTCGACATCCCCACCGCCCTGGCGGCGCAGGTGCGGGCACCGGGACGGGCCGTGCACCAGCGCCACGGCGCAGCCGCCGTCTGCCAGGTGGTCCACGCGCCGACCGGTCCGCACGGGCCCGCAGGCCAGCCGACCGGTCCGGACGGCTCCGAATCGCCCGGGCGCCCGCAGAGTGCGGGCGCCACCGGCGCGGGACCCGTCCGGTCCCGCAGGACCGCCCCGGGACCGGTGCGGCTCGTCCCGCTCCCGGCCGAGGTCGCCGCCCCGCCCGGTGCGGCCGACGTCACGGACGCGCTCGGGGTCGGCGGCGACACCGCGGGGCCGGTCCTGGTCGACCCGACCCCGGTGTTCCTGGTCGCCGGGCCTCCGGGCTCGGGTCGGAGCACGGCGCTGGCCAGGCTTGCGGACGGGCTCACCGCCCGCGGTCGGATGCTGCTGGGTCCGCTCGATGTCGGTCGCGTGGCCGCCGATCCGCACCACTTCCCCGGCGCGGTGCTGGTGATCGACGACCTCGACGAGCTGGAGACCGGCGAGCCCGGGCCGGCCGTGGCACTGGAGCAGCTGCTCCGGGCCCGTCGGGGCGGCGCGGACGTCCAGGTGCTGGGCTCGGCTGCGCTCGAGCACGCCGCGACCGCGTTCCGGGGTCCGACCGCGTTGCTCGTACGCGCCCGGCGGCTGCTCGTGCTCGACCCGTGCGCCCCGGGCGCCGCGGATCTGCTGGGGCCCCGCGGGACCTGGTTCGCCGATCCGGCCGCCCGGGTGCCTGGGCGCGGCGTGCTGCGCCTGGGTCGTGAGCTCACCGCGGTGCAGGTGTACCGACGCGCCGGTGCACCGGTACGGGTCGCCGTCCAGGGGGGTGGTCCGTGACGGTCTCCGCACGACGTCGACGGTCCCGCGCGGGGTGCTGGGTACGGGGCGCGTCCGTCTGCTACGTCGACTGGCAGGCATCCCCAAGACGCACGCGGTGACCGCCCGCCACGTCGAGGACCATGCCACGCCCGCGGCGCTGCGCAGAGCTCCTCTCCGTCGTCACCACAGTGGTCAGCGAGGCGCAGTCATCTGCACCTACGACGACACCGCTACCACCGCGGAGGTCCCGATGACCTCCCCGGCGCTGTCGAGTGCCTCGACCTGGTAGTACTCGGCGGTTCCGGGAACGGTCGCCGAGGTCTCGAACCCGTCGCGCTGCACGTTCGGCACCACGACCGACAGATCGGACTCGCTGGCGCCCGCCAGCACCCGCCAGGCAACGGTCTCGGTGGAGCCATTCCACGACGCGCACACGGTGGTCTGCCCGTTCGCCGACTGGGCGACCGTCTTGGGTGACGTTGTCGGGGTGCCGACCCAGGTGTCACGGAATGCCCGATACGAGAACAGGTCATCGCCGCTCTTGACCTCGTACAGACGGTTCGACGATGCGGTGTCCGCAGTATTGCCGGCCGCACCGTACTGCGAGAAGTAGGGCTCGATGCCCCAGCCGACGAACCAGTCACCGTCGGCAAGCTCCTGCATGCTTCCCTGGCTGGACACCGACAGCGACGGGTCGTGGTAGACGGTCGTCGCGACGGAGGCCGTCTCGGTGGTGAAGTCGATGTCGAGGAGCAGGCCGCGAGACTGGCCCTGCGCCTCCTCGTCGTCACCGTTGGCGTCTGTTCCGCAGCATGAGTCGTCGAACATGGAGATCTGATCCGCGCCTCGGAAGCGCAACATGTGTTGCCAGGAGAACGTCGCGTCGTCCGTCGGGGTGATCAGCGACCACGTCTCATCGGACTGCTGCTGACCGTTGAGCTGCCACAGGATGTCGCCGCTCGTCCGATCGATGGCGTATCCGGCCCACATGTTGCGCAGGGACACAAGAATCTCACCGTCGGACCCGATGTCCAGCGAGTTGGGATGGAAGACGTCCCACACGTTGCCGTCGGTCGAGTTGGCACTGGCAGCTGTCTCGTACGAGTCCTCCAGGCTGATGTGCTCCAGCATGTCCCACGAGAAGACGAGCTCGTTCGTCGCCAGATCGATCTCCTGGATGCCGTAGTCGCCCACATAGCCGTCCTCGGGACCGCCGTACTCGGTGAGGTCCATCGCCACCGTCTTGAAGGTGAGGAACAGTGCCGTGCCGCTCGACGTCAGCAGGAGCTCGTGCAGGTCGGCCGTCCAGCCGTCGACGGCACTGACCGTCTCGATGACGTTGTAGTTCTGGTCATAGATGTAGAAGCAGGCGCCCGGTTCGGGAGCGGCCATCGGAAGGTTCTGGTACCCGGGAGAGCCTGCAGCAGTCCCCTGCCACGTCGTCAGCACGGGCTCCCCCTGGTACTCCTGAACTCGGAAGCCGAGGTTCTCCATGTTGTCGTCTGGCACCGACTTGAACCACACCGGGTTGCCGTCGATGTCGGTGATGTAGGTGCCGACCTGCCCGGAGGACGCGTCTGGCCCGTACGGCGCCGTGAAGACGTAGCCCGACTCGTCGGTCAGGTTGTTCGTCACCACGTCCAGCTTGACCGGATGCAGGTCCGGTTCCGTGACGAAGTTCCACACGTCATCCGAGGAGCTGCTCGCCGAGGGGCTCGACGTCGCACTGCTGGAACTGCTCGATGAGGCGCTGCTGGAGGCACTCGTCGACGTCGACGAGACGGCCGGAGCTTCGCTCGACGCGCACAGCGCACTCGTCGACGAGCTGGAACTGTCCGGCGAGCTGGTGTCGGGACCATCCGGTGCGGAAGAGCCGCTGGTGCACGCTGCCAGGGTCAGTGTCAGGACGACGCAACCTGCGAGGTGCGGGGCACGAGACGCGATCATGCGCGCATGGTAGTGGTCGAGCCGCGAGGCGGTGACGCCTGTTTCGCAGACGGGTGATACCTGGTCTGACCTGCCTCGGAGCAGTCCGAGGAGACGGTCTGAGCCCTGCTCCGCCAGCACGGTGGCGACGAGCGGCTCCGGGTGGCCCGGATGCCACTCGGACGCCTGACGATGCGTGCCGCGACGCATGGTCTCGGCCACGATGGACGGCACCTCGAAAGTGCAGGCATGACATGGCCTGGTCCGGCGCTCGACCAACCGGGTCTGATGTCGCACGCGGGTCTGGTGCCGGTCCTGAAGCCGGGTGAGTCAGCCCGTGTGAGCGGGCTGGTCGCGGTTCGGGCATGGGCGCCGACCGGCACCGACCCGCCCGCTCAGGACGACCGCAGACCTGCACGGCGGGCGGGTGCGGGTTCGCGACGCGGAAGCCCGTGACCGCCGCGATCGCGACGATCCCCGTCCGCTCGGAGACCGGGATCTTCTGCCCCCCCACGCGATCCGCGAGCCGGACAGCGGCGAGCTGATCAGCGACGCGGACATCACCACGGTCGTGCCCGTCGCCTCCACCAGACCCCCCTCGGGGGTCCGGCGTCGGATGGGTCCACCCACCCGACGAGAGGCTCGACCGCGAGCACCGTGGCTGCACCGCCATCGCCGTCCTGGTCGCCGGGGTCCTGGGCGAGCAGCACGCCGGATCGACAGCGGGCCGGATCCACAGCATTCCGCCGCTCCTCCACCCGGGACGGGACCGATCACGGTCGGGCTCGCCCACCGCTGTGCGGAACACCACGCCGGGGTGAGATGTCACCGTGGTGATCCCGCGTCGATACCGGGCCCGGACGTATACCAGGTCTTGACCCCCACCTGTGTCACACCGCCACCTGGGACGCATCCGGCGGTCTGGCGCCCAGCCTGTCCACTCCGCGGTCACAGCATCCGAACACACCACCTTGTGATCGCGAACACTCCGGTCGCTCCCAGTCTTGCCGCAGGTCAGAGCCGATCGTCCGGCGAATTCCGCGGTCTACCTGGACATTCGTCCGGGTGGCCTCCAGGCATCGCCGGAGACTGTGATGCACGACTCACTCGTTACTGCCTCGAAACCTCTCCGTAAC
>JAKLPK010000279.1 GCA_022013895.1 Cellulomonas sp.
AGTTCCTGCTCGGCTGGATGAGCGACCGGTTCGGCAGCCGGGTGACCGGTGTGTTCGCCGGGATCTGCGGTGCCCTCGGTCTGACCCTCGCGGTCACCGCCGGGAGCTCGGCCGCGATGTTCTACGTCGGCATCGCCGTCTTCGGCATCGGCTACGCCGCGCTGACCGTGGTCTCGCCGATGCTCGCCCGTGAGGGCTTCGGCACCGCGAACTACTCGCAGATCTACTCGTGGGTCTCGACCGGCATCTTCGTCTTCTCCGGTCTGGCCGCACTCACGTACGCCCGGATCGTCGACCTCACCGGGTCGTTCACCCCGGCGTTCATCCTGGTCATCGTGGCGTACCTGGTGGTGGCGGTGCTGGTGCCGATCATCTCCCGCACGGCGCGCCGGTCGTGGGAGCCCACCTCAGTGGCCGACCCGCAGCCGGTCGCCTGACCTGACCCCTGCCGCCCCGGCCCACCCCCGAGTGCCGGGGCGGCAGGACCACCGTCAAGGGACGCCGCGGCGTCCCCACCCGAACCATCTGGAGCCGTCTGTCATGGGTACCCTCTTCCCGACGCTGTCCTCGCCGATCCGTGTGGGTGGCGTCACGCTGAAGAACCGGATGCTGACGACGTCGATGTCGCCGGGCATCGGCTACGTCGACGAGGACTCCAAGCCCACCGCGCGGTTCCTGCACTACCTCGAGCTGCGCGCCGCCGGCCAGACCGCGCTCATCTGCCAGACGGTCGACCCGCACGAGCACACGCCGGAATTCCCGGCGCACCACCGCCTGCCGGGGGCCTCCGGGCCCGGCAGCCTGCCGCACCTGCAGCAGATGGCCGACGTCGTGCACAAGCACGGTGGCCTGCTCGTCGCCCAGCCCTACTTCGTGCACGAGTGGAAGTCGAAGACCGAGGAGAAGGAGGCCGACTGGGGCCCCTCGGACGTCACGATCCTGCGCGGCATGGGTCCGTTCCACGCGATGACCCTCGAGCACATCGAGATCTTCAAGCAGCAGTTCATCCATTGCGCCAAGGTCGTCCAGGACGGCGGCTGGGACGGCGTCGAGGTGATGGCCGGCGTCGGCGGGATCCTCAACAGGTTCCTGTCGCCCGCGACCAACAACCGCACCGACCAGTACGGCGGATCGCTGGAGAACCGCGTCCGCCTGACGGTCGAGGTGATCGAGGGCGTCCGCGCAGCGGTGGGTCCCGACTTCCCGATCCTGGTGCGCTGGTCGCCGGTCGAGTACGTCACGAGCGCCATCGGCGAGGGCCACACCATCGAGCAGGCGCTCGAGGTGGTCCCGTACCTCGAGGCGGCCGGGCTCGACCTGCACAACCTCGCCGTCGGCTGGCACGAGACGAGCGTGCCGCTCACCACCAAGGCGGTGCCCGACGGGCACTGGTCGTGGATCTCGGAGCAGATCAAGACGGTCGCCGCCAAGCCCGTCGTCACCGCCTACCGCGAGACCGATCCGGCGGTCATGGAGAAGGTCCTGGTCGAGGGCAAGGCCGATGTGATCGGTGGGCTCCGGTACTCGATCGCGGACCCCGACTTCCCGCGCAAGGTCATGGAGGACCGTCCCGAGGACATCGCCATGTGCCTGTGCTGCAACCGGTGCATCGACGACGTGATCTCGCGCGGGCTGCCGCTGGAGAACTGCGGCCTCAACCCGCGGCTCGGGCCCGAGCTCGACACGCTGGAGATCGGCACCGCCCCCGTGCGCAAGAAGGTGATGGTCGCCGGCTCCGGCCCGGCCGGGCTGTCGGCCGCGTTCGCTGCCGACGCCCGTGGCCACGAGGTGACCATCTACGAGGCCGGCCCGCGGTTCGGCGGCTGCACCAAGATGAGCTCGATCTTCTCTCCGCTGCACGAACGCCTGCTGCGCTACTACAAGACCAAGCTGGAGAAGAACCCGCAGGTCAGGCTCGTGCTCAACACCGAGGTCACCACCGAGCTCGTGCGCCGCGAGCGGCCCGATGCGGTCATCGTGGCGATCGGCGGCGAGCCCAAGGGCATCGACGTCCCCGGGGTCGACGGCAAGAACGTGGTCACGTCGCACGACTTCCTGGCGATGCTCAACGGCAGGCCGCCGCACAAGCCGGGGCTGGTGAACGCCGTGATGTGGCGGGGCGCGGCCGTCTTCCTGCGGCTGTACTACACACCGGCGTTCGCGCGCTGGGCGACCGCGAAGAGCCCCTGGCCGCTGCGGCGCTCCATCGCCATCATCGGCGGCGGTCTCCCGGGCTGCGAGCTGGGCGAGCTCACCATGCACTCCGGTCGCACGACCGCGATCTTCGAGGAGAACAAGCGGATCGGCTTCGACGTCGGCGGCTCGGACCGGTTCCACATGACGAGCGCGTTCAAGAAGGCGCCGAACGTCACGACCTTCGCGTCCACGACCGTCACCGAGATCACGGCCGATGGCGTCCGCGGCGTTCAGCACACACCCGAGGGCGACACGCCGGTCGAGGCCAAGGCCAAGACCGTCGCCGTCACGTTGGGCTTCGTCCCCAACCGTGGCCTGGCCGAGGAGATCGAGGCGATCGGTGTGCAGGTGCAGGCCGTCGGGGACTGCAACGAGCCCGGCCGGATCGCGGATGCGACCAAGACCGGCTACCGGGCGGCGGTGGCGCTGTGAGCCAGACCCCGGTGAACGAGAAGGTCCTCGTCGAGCGGCTGGACGGCGGCATCCTCGTGCTGTCGATGAACCAGCCGACCAAGAAGAACGCCATCGACGCCGCGATGGCCGGACACCTCGCCGATCTGCTCCGGGCCGCCGACCTGGACCCTGACGTGAGGGTCGTGGTGCTGCGTGGCGCCGCCGACACGTTCTCCTCGGGCGGTGACCTCTCGCAGTCCGGTCCCGGGGAGGCGACGGTCGAGACTGCGCGTGACCAGCTGCGTCGCTACCTGGAGCTGGTCCGGGTGGTGCGGCAGGTTGCGGTGCCCGTGATCGCGATGGTCGACGGGGTCGCGGTCGGCGGCGCCTTCAGCCTCATGCTCGCATGCGACCTGGTGACCGTGAGCGACCGGGTGCGGGTGATCCCGGCGTTCTGCGCGATCGGCATCGTCCCCGAGATGGGCATGATGAAGCTGCTCCCGCAGCTGGTCGGCGACAAGGTCGCCAAGGAGATCCTGTTCACCAACCGCGTGCTCGGTGCCGGCGACCTGGAGCGCTGGAACCTCGCGAACCGGGTGCTCGCCCCGGCGGACCTGCTGGACGGCACGCTGGAGCTCGCACGCGCGGTGGCAGCGATGTCGTCGGCGTCGGTCGGTGTGACCAAGGGCATCATGAACGGGGCCTACGACGTGGGCCTGGAGCCCGTCATGCAGGCAGAGGCGACCGCATCGCCGTTCTGCACCCAGACGGCGGAGTTCCGGCAAGCCACTGCGAGGTTCCGGAGGTGAGAACGGTGCCGGACACCCGTGCCCAGCTCAGCGCGCTCGATGTGGATCGGGAACCGGCGCTGGCGGGTCGGTACTCGTCGATGGTGGAGCCGTTCCTCGCCGTCGTCGCCGCCGATCCGCAACGGTTGGCAATGGTGTGCGGTGACCACGAGGTGACGTACGCGCAGGCGGGCGCTGCGGTGAACCGGCTGGCCCAGGTGCTCCTCGACCAGGGGGTGCGGTCGGGGGACCCGGTGGCCTACCTGCTGAGCAACGGACCCGAGATCGTCGAGCTCTTCTACGCGATCCAGCGGATCGGCGCCGTCGCGGTCCCGCTCAACGTGCGCAGCGCGCCCCGCGAGGTGGCCACCCTGGTGCGGGCGAGCGATGCCATCTGCCTGGTGGTCGCAGCGGCGCTGGTCGACCGCGTCCAGCCCGTGGTCGGTGAGCTCAGTGGCTGCAGCCTGCTGTGCGTCGACGGTCCGTTCACGCCCGAGGCGGTCGGCAGCGGGTCACCGCCGTGGGCGCGTTCGCTCACCGATATGCAGGCGCCGGCGCCGGAGTGCGCGCTGCCCCTGGTGCGCAACGCCGAGGCCATCTCCCGCATCCAGTTCACCGGCGGCAGCACGGGGACCCCCAAGGGTGTCGCCCGCACGAACCGCGCGGATCTCGTGAACGCCGAGGGCACCTGTCTGTCGAACGGGCTGTGGGCCGATGAGCGCAAGGTCGTCCTCATCCAGTGCCCTCTCGAGCATCACGGTGGGCACGCGTGGTTCACGATGGCCATCACGCAGGGCGCCACGCTCGTGCTCTGCTCGTCGTTCGACCCGGTGACGATCCTGCGGCAGATCGAACGATGGGGCGTGAGCTACCTGATCCTGCTGCCGCCCACGACGTGTGCGCGACTGCTGCGCGAACCGACGATCGGTGACTACGACCTGTCCTCGGTGCGCCTGGTGCAGAGCTCGGCCGGGGGGACCGGTGGCAACCTCGTGGTGGAGCTCGCGGAGCGCTTCCCGAACGCCGTCTTCAACTACGGCTGGGGCCAGACCGAGAGCGGTCTGGGCACCAGCCTGGTCATCACCGCCCAGATGGTGGTCGACGACGACCCCCGGGTCACCTCGGTGGGCTGCCCGATGCCCTTCACGCAGGTGCGGGTGGTCGACGACGACGGACACGAGGTGCCCGACGGGACGGTGGGCGAGGCGCAGGTGCGCTCGGCCGCGGTCATGGCGGGCTACTACCGGCAGGAGGCCGCCACGGCCGAGGTGCTCGGTGAGGACGGGTGGCTGCGCACCGGCGACATGATGGTGCGCGACCCGGACGGCTACTTCTGGCTCAAGTCGCGTCGCCGTGAGCTGATCAAGTCCGGTGGCGAGAACGTGTTCGTCGGCGAGGTCGAGCTGGCGGTGCGTGCCCACCCCGCCGTCGCCGATGCGATGGTCTACCCGGTGGCCGACCCACGCCTGGGCGAGGCCGTCGCCGTCGCGGTCGAGCTCGTGCCCGGTGCGGCCCTGACCCTGAGCGAGCTGCAGGACTTCTGCCGCACCTCGTTGGCCAGCTTCAAGAAGCCCCGTGAGCTGGTGGTCCTCGACTCCCTGGACCGTGACTACTCCGGCAAGCTCGACCGCCGGCACGTGCTGCGTTCATGCGATGTGCAGCGGGTGGCGGCGGCCTCGCGAGCGGCACGTGCATCGGTCGACGACCTCATCACGCAGGTCGCCGATGCACCGGCGATCTACCGCATCGACGTGCCGACCGGTGGCGGGCTCGAGCCGTCCACCGCGTGCTACCTCGTGCGCGGCGGCGACCGGCACCTGCTCATCGACCCCGGGGCCGACACCACGGCGGGTCTGGGTGTGCTGGTGCGGGCGCTGGAGCGGCTCGGTGCCGACCGGGCCCGCACCGACCTGCTGCTCACGCACGAGCACCCCGATCACGTGGGCCTGACCTGGCGGATGCGGCATCGCGACGCACGGGTGCACATGTCCGCGGCGGGGCTGGACGTGCTGCGCGCGGTCGGCGCCAGGCAGACCGTGCGTCACGCGGTCGAGAGATGGCGGACCGAGGGGTTCGACGAGGCCGAGGTGCACGAGCTGGAGGCGGCGCGCCGTCGTGCGCTCCCGGTCGAGGTGCTGGCCGAGGATGTCGTCCCGGTGAGCGACGGCACCGTGCTCCACGTCGGCGACCACGAGCTGCAGGTGGTGGCGACCCCGGGGCACACGCCGGGGAGCATGTGCCTGCTGGTACCGGAGGCCGGGCTGCTGCTGGTCGGCGACCACCTGCTCTGGCACACCGTCCCGCCGGTCATGTGGCTGCCCGGGACGGCGGACGCCGTCGGTGACCACCTGCGATCGCTCGCCAGGGTGGCGGACCTCGGCGAGCTGCGGGCGTTGCCGGGGCACGGTCCGGCCGGTGGCGAGGTGCGCGACCGTGCGGGTCGGATCGCCGCCGAGCACGAACGGCGGGCGGCATGCCTGCGTGACCTGGTGGCCGAGCTGGACGCCCCGACCGGCGCCCAGGTCGCGGCGGTGAGCGCGGCTCGCACCGTGCCGCGCCCGGCCCATCCCGACCGACCCGTGGCCCCCGGGCTGCGCTGGCTGCGGGCGAGCCGCACCGTGGCCTTCCTCGATCTTCTCGTCGTGCGGGGAGCGCTCGCGCGCACCGCCGACCGCGACGGGCTGACCCGCTATCACCTGGTGAAAGGCTGAGCTGATATGGACTTTTCGATCACCGAGGAGCAGGAGCTCCTGCTCGGGAGCCTGCGCGAGGTCATGGACCGCGCGTGTCCCGAGTCGTACATGAAGGAGTGCAACGAGAAGGGCGAGTACCCGCAGGCGCTGGTGGACGCGCTCACCGAGGCCGGGTTCACGATGCTCGGGGTGCCCGAGGAGTTCGGCGGCACCCCCGTCGACACCCAGACCCTCATGCTGGTGGCAGAGGAGATCACCAAGCTGGGTGGCCCGCACTTCGTGTTCGGGCAGGCGCTGTCCATCGCGGACATGCTCGAGTTCGGCTCGGAGACGCAGAAGCGCCAGTGCATGGACGAGGTGATGGCCGGACGGGTCGGCTTCGTGCTCGGCTTCACCGAACCGCAGGCCGGTTCGGACTCATCGGGCATCGCGACGACCTTCACGCGCCGCGACGGCAAGGTGTACCTGTCGGGGCACAAGACGTTCATGAGCAATGCGCTGCGCTCGAAGTACATGCTGTGCCTGGCGCGCAACGCGGATGCCGCCGCGGACGAGAAGAAGACGAACGCCTTCTCGATGTGGTGGATGCCGATGGACGCCAAGGGCGTCACCATCGAGCCGCTGAAGAAGATCGGCTGGCACATGATGGACACCTGCGAGGTCTACCTGGACGAGGTCGAGGTCGACGAGTCCGACCTGGTCGGCGTCGAGGGCAACGGCTTCATGCAGGCGATGATCAACTTCGAGGTCGAGCGCCTCCTCATGGCGTCCTCCCTGCTGGGCATGGCCGAGTGTGCATTCAACGACGCGGCCGACTACGCCGCCTCGCGCACACAGTTCGGAAAGCCGATCGGGTCGTTCCAGCTCATCCAGCAAAAGATCACCTCGATGACGCTCAAGATCGAGAACATGCGCAACCTGGTGGCGCGCACGGCGTGGAAGATCGACAACGGGATGCCGGTGCAGATCGACTCGGCGCTCGCCAAGCTGTACTGCGCGCAGTCGGCGAACGAGGTCATCGACGACGCGCTGCAGATCTTCGGTGGCATCGGCTACACCACCGACTGCCGGGTGTCGCGTCTGTGGGTCGACGCCCGCGTGCAGCGCATCGGGGGCGGCACGGACGAGGTCATGATCCATATCGCCGGCCGTCAGATCCTCAAGGAGCACACGAAGTGAGTGTCGTGCTGGACCCGTCGGCCCCGATGGCCGACCTGCTGGGCGACCTGGCGGCCGAGCAGGCGCAGGTGGACGTGCTGCTGGACGACCTGTCGCCCGAGCAGTGGGAGATGCCTGCGGCCACCTGCGCCTGGACGTTCAAGGAGGAGCTGCTGCACATCGCGGCGTTCGACTGGGCAGCCGTGGAGCTGGTGAACGGTCGGGGTGCGACCGTCACCGAGGTCGCGGATGCGAGCTTCGGCCACGACGAGATGCACCGCGTCACGGCGTACACGCACCTGACGGGGCGCGAGGTGCTCACCGGGTGGCGCACCGTCCGTTCGCGCCTGGTCACCGCCTTCGCCGCCGCCGACCCGAAGCAGCGGGTGCCGTGGGCGCCCGGGTTGCCGATGGCGGCCAAGTCGCTGGTCTCGGCCCGGTTGATGGAGCTGTGGGCCCACTCGGTGGACCTGTACGACGCGCTCGGTCGCGAACCGGTCGTCAAGGACCGGATCGCCAGCACGCTGTTCCTGTCCTGGCAGGCACGGCCGAACGCCTATCGGATCAACGGCCTCGAGCTGCCGGACACGCCGCTGTACCTGGACGTGACCTTGCCGTCGGGCGCCCACTGGACGAAGGGCGACCCCGAGGCCGCCGATCGCATCACCGGGACCGCACGTGACTGGGCGCTCGTGGCGGTCCGCCGTCGGCGCTGGCAGGACACGGACCTGGTGATCGTGGGGGACGAGGCGCACCGCTTCGCCGATGTCGTCCAGACGTTCGCCGGGGAGGCGGCCGCACCGCCGACCGCGATCCCGGTCGTCACCCCGGTGGCGTAGGAATCGGGACGGAAGTCACACTAAACCGGTTTTGTTCCTCGATAGCCTCGCATTCACGAGGTTCCGTCCAGCGTCGCCGCATCTCGCCCAGAAAGGCAGCTCCCGATGTCAACGCCTGCCATTTCCACCGCTCCGCCCCGAACCGGCGTCCACCACGCATGGTGGGTGCTGGTCGCCTGCTGCCTCATGTACGGCGGTGCGGTGGGGATCATCGGGAACTCCGCGGGCATCTACCTGCACCCGGTGAGCGAGGAGATGGGCTGGCCGCTGGCCTCGCTCAACGGCTACCTCACCGTCGTCTCGCTCGTGATGACCGTGACCCTGCCGATCGCCGGCTGGGTGCTGCCACGGGTGCGGCTGCAGTGGGTGATCGCAGCGGCGTTGACCGCGGCCTGCGCCACGTACGCCGGCAGCGCACTGTTCACCACCCTCACCCACTGGTACATCGCCGGCGCCGTGCTGGGCGTGTGCTACGCGTTCCTGCTCTACATTCCGGTGCCGCTCGTGGTGAACAACTGGTTCCGCACGCGCAACGGGCTCGCCATCGGGATCACGGCGGCCTTCGCCAGCCTTGTCGCGGCCTTCGCCAACCCGATCGGCGGTGCGCTCATCACATCGGTCGGCTGGCGGGAGACCCGCGTGATCATGGGGTCGATCGCCTGGGTGCTCGCGGTGCCCATCACCATCGCGCTCATCCGACTGCGTCCCGAGCAGCTGGGCATGCGTCCCTACGGTGCTCCCGACGAGGTCGCGGTGGCGAGCGATGTCACTGCGCCTGCCCCGGAGCGGCAGTCGCTGGCACGCGCCGTGCGATCTCTGCCGTTCGTGTGCACGGTCGTGCTCGGCGGCCTGTTCGCCTTCGGCGCCTCGATGCTCCAGCAGGCGCCGAGCCACGCCTCGGCGGTGGGGCTCGACGCCACCACCGGAGCCGCCGGGGTGTCCGCGATCATGATCGGCGGCATCTGCGCGAAGCTGCTGCTCGGCCAGGTCCACGACCGGTACGGCATCGGGACCACCACGGCGATCTCGACCGCGCTGGGCGTGCTGGGGTCGATCCTGGTCATCGTGGCCGCAGGCGACGCGACCGGGTTCCTCATCGGCTGCTTCCTGTTCGGCGGCGGGTACGCCGGCCTCGTCGTCGTGCCGCCGCTGACCGTGCGCCACTTCTTCGGCACGGTCAACTACTCGCGCCTGTACTCGTGGGTCACTGTCGCGCTCGGCCTGTTCTCCGCGGCCGCGCCGATCGGGTACGCCCGCATCTATGACGTCACGGGCTCGTTCGACGGCGCGTGGATCGCCTCCATGTCTGCCTTCATCCTCATCGCCGTGCTCATGGGCGTGGCGCTCGGCTACGAGCGCCGGCACGGCTCGCTCGCCACCCTCTCGACCGAAGGAGCACACCCGTGACCATCGTCGTGGCCTACAAGTGGGCCACCAACCCCCAGGACGCCCAGGTCGGTGCCGATGGCACCGTCGACCTGAGCCGCGCGAAGCCCGCGATCAGCGAGTACGACCCCATTGCGATCGAGACCGGACGACGGCTGGCCGATGCGACCGGCGCCGAGCTCGTCGGCCTGTCGGTCGGCGGCCCCGACGTCGCGTCCTCGATGGCGCGCAAGGCATCCCTCTCGCGCGGGCTGGACCGGCTGGTGCTCGTGTCCGACCCCGCACTCACCGGTGCCCGGGCCGCGACGACCGGCGCGGTCCTCGCCGACCAGGTGCGTGCGATCGAGGGCGCCGATCTGGTGCTCACCGGTGACGGCTCGGTCGACGAGGGTGCGCACCTGGTGCCTGCCGTGCTCGCCGGGCGGCTCGGCTGGCCGGTGCTCGCCGAGGTGACCGCGGTCGAGCGCACCGGTGACGGCCGCCTGCGCGTCACGCGCTCCGTCGGTGCCGGTACCGAGGCGCTCGAGATCGACGGCCCGGCGGTGCTGTCGATCGCCGCCGACGCCGTGGTGCCGCGGGTGCCCGGGATGAAGGACATCCTCGGCGCAGGCAAGAAGCCGGTCGAGGAGGTCGCCGGCACCCTGCTGGTCGATGTCGCCGAACCGCAGGTCGTGGCGCGTGAGCGCCCAGCCCTGGCCGAGCGCAAGGGCCGCCTCATCGTCGGCACCGATCCCGCGGCCGCGGCCGCCGAGCTGGTCGCGGCGCTGCGCGCCGACGGCGTGCTGTGACAACGGAGCAGGAGGACACACTCGTGAGCAACACCTGGATGGTCGTCGCCGGAGACCCGGCCGTCGGCGCACTCGTCGAGACCGGCCGGGCGATCGGCGGCGAGCTCGTCGCCCTGGTCGTCGGTCCCACGTCCGCCGCGCAGGCGGTCGCAGCAGGCGGGGTGGACCGCGTGGTCCACCTCGTCGGCCCGCAGGACGCACCGTACGAGGCGTTCGCCGCGGCCGTCGCGGAGCAGATCGCCGCCGCCGCACCGCAGATCGTGCTGGCCGCCGACCGACCCGCCGACCGCGCACTGGCCGGAGCTGTCGCGGCTCGCACGGGTGCCGGTCTGCTCGGCGCCGTCCGTCAGGTCGAGGTCGTCGACGGTGCCGTCCAGGTGGTGCGGGACGCGCTCGGTGGCATCGTGCGCGAGCGGCTCGCGGTGGCCGCCCCCACGGTGCTGGTCCTGGACACCGGCGGCCTTACCTCCCCCTTGTTCTTTACCATCGACTTTCTACTGTTCGGTTTAAGTCTTTTGTTCAACCCCAGCTTGGGTTTGCTGGTCGGTTTAGCACTCTCACTACTCTTTCTGCTGAACAACTCACTCATCGACCTAACCAGTCTTACCAACCTCATTTCCCTCATATTAATGGCCCCTTTGGCCCGCTTTTTTGGCACTCAATACCTTAGAC
>JAKLPK010000280.1 GCA_022013895.1 Cellulomonas sp.
GGTCGGGGCGGAGATCGTGATCGTGGTCGCGGTCACGGTGCCGCTGTCATCGGCCTCCCCGGTCGCGCTCGCGCACTGCCCGACCACGATCGCGGACGAGTCCGCGGTCTGGGTCGTGGTGTAGGTGGTCGTGTCGGCGACCGTGACGGTCGCCGACGTCGTCGAGCTGTCCTGGCTCGTCGTCGTCACCGTGATCGTCGAACCGGAGACGGCCGTGACCAGGCCCGACGTGATGCCGCCGAACCCGCCACCGCTCGGCATGCCGGAGGCGTCACCGCTGGGCATCGTGCCGCCCGACGGCATCCCGCTGGGGCCACCCTCCGGCATCCCGCTCGCGCCACCCGACGGCATCCCCGTCGGCATGGTGCCGCTGCCCATACCGTTCGCCGCCCCGGCACCGAACCCGATCTCGCAGGTGCCGTCGGTCGCCGCACTGATCGCCACCGTGGTCGCGGCCGACGACTCCGAGTCCGTCGCATCCGTGCTGCCGGCCGTGATCGCCACGATGCAGGACCCGACGGTGACATCGGACAGCGCCGCCGCGACCTGCGCCGAGATGGTGGTCGCGTCCGTCCAGGTGACGGCGGTCTGGCTGGACGAGTCCTGCACCTGCATCGTCGTGCCGGTGACCAGTGCGATGGTGCCCGAGACGCCGCCGCCGCCCTCGGTGGCCTGCCCCCCCGCGGCCTGCGAGGGTGCGCCCGTCGCGGCCGCCGTGGTGGACGAGGCAGAGGACGAACCGCCGCAGCTGGCCAGCACGAGGGCCAGGGCCACGGCAGGGACCGCCAGAGCGACCGAACGCCGGGCGGAGGTGGGCAGTGCAGTCATTGATGTGCTCCTTGTACGGGGTGACATGCGGGCGATCACTCGGACCGCAGGGCGTCGATGGGGGCCAGTCGGGCGGCGCGCGTCGCCGGGTAGACCCCGAAGATCAGCCCGATGACCATGGCGACGACGACGGACCCGATCACCGCGGGCAGGTAGACGACGATCGTCGAGTCGAGCAGCGACGGAAGGCTGCGGGCCGCGACGATGCCGAGAGCCGCGCCGAGGATCCCGCCGGCCAGGCCGAGGATCGTTGCCTCGGCCAGGAACTGGCGGCGGATGGCCCACGGCGGGGCGCCGAGCGCCTTGCGCAGTCCGATCTCCCGGGTCCGTTCGGTGACCGAGACCAGCATGATGTTCATCACACCGATCCCGCCGACCAGCAGCGACAGCCCGGCGATGCCGGTGAGCAGCACGGTGAGCGTCTTGGCGACCGAGGTCGCCGTCGCCACCAGGGACTCCTGCGAGGCGATCGAGAAGTCGGCACTGTCGGCGCTCGTGATCGAGTGCAGGTTGAGCAGCAGCGTCTCCGCCTCCTGGTAGGCCGCCGAGAGCTGACCGCTCGAGGCCGCCTGCAGGTAGATCGTCGAGACCGCATTACGGGTGGTCCCGCCGACCAGCGTGTTCGAGGCCGTGGACAGCGGCACCACGGCCATGTCGTCCAGGCTGGTGGACGAGGACGATCCCTCCGACTCGAGAACCCCGATCACCGTGAAGTCGATGTCCGAGATCGTCACCACCTGGCCGACGACGTTGGTCGTGCCGAACAGCTCGGTGGCGGTGTCGGAGCCCAGCACGATGACGGCCGCCTGGTTGGTCTCCTGCTCATCGGTGATGAAGGTGCCGTACTCCAGCGAACGCGACCGCACGTCCAGCCAGGACGAGGTGGTCCCGGTCACGGTCGTCGTCCAGTTGGTGTCGCCGTAGTCGATCTCGAGAGAGGTGGACTTCTCGGCGGCCACCGCCGCGATGTCGGGGGCGTTGACGCTCGAGGCGAGCGCCTCGGCATCCGACCGGGTCAACGTCGAGCTCGAACCGAACCCGCCGCGGATCCCGGCCGAGCTGGTGGTCGATCCGGGGCTCACGATCAGCAGGTTCGAACCCAGGGAGCTGATCTGCGCGGACACCTCCTGCTGGGAGCCGAGACCGAGCCCGACGGTGAGGATGACCGCCGCGATACCGATGAGGATGCCGAGGATCGTCAGGGTCGAGCGCAACGCATGCGAGTGCACCGCCGACCAGGCGGTACGCAGTGTCTGGCTCCAGCTCACGCCCGACCTCCCGCGACGGCCCGGTCCGACGGTCCGTCGGACTGGATGAGTCCGTCCCGCACCCGCACGATCCGTGCGGCGTGCTGGGCGACCTCGTCCTCGTGGGTGATGAGCACCACGGTGCGTCCCGCCTCGTGCAGCTCGGCGAACAGGCCGAGCACATCGGCCGTGGAGACCGAGTCGAGGTTGCCCGTGGGTTCGTCGGCCAGGATCAGGTCCGGGTCACCCACGAGTGCGCGGGCCACCGCGACCCGCTGCTGCTGACCACCGCTCATCTCCCCCGGCCGGTTCGCCGTCCGGTCGTCCAGCCCGACCCGCTCGAGGGCCGCGAAGGCCCGCTCCTTGCGTGCGGCGGCGGGGACCGAGGCGTAGATGAGCGGCAGCTCGACGTTGTGCCAGGCCGAGAGCGCCGGGAGCAGGTTGAACTGCTGGAACACGAACCCGATGCGCCGGTTGCGGATGTGCGCGAGCTCGGCCTCGTCCAGCGTCTCGACGTCCTCGCCGGCCAGCCGGTACTCACCTCGGGTGAGCACGTCCAGGCAGCCGATGATGTTCATGAGCGTCGACTTGCCGGAGCCCGACGGACCCATGATCGCCACGTACTCGCCCTGGTCGATCCGCAGGTCGATCCCGCGCAGCGCCTCGAACTCGATGGCACCGCTCGTGTAGGTCTTGCCAACGTCGACCAGCTCGATCACGGGGGTGCCGGTCGCAGACCGGTCCCGCGCCACCAGGTCGTCGGTCATCGCGTGCCCGGCCATCAGCCGTTCCCGCCCGGCATCTGCCCGCCGGCGGGCATCTCACCGGAGCTGAAGTCCGGCATCTCACCGCTGAACTGCGGCATCTGCTCGTTCGAGGTGGTCCCGCTCGAGCTGTTGCCGGTCGAGGTGCGGATGTAGGTCGTCACCTGGACCTCGTCACCCTCGACCAGACCCGAGGTGATCTCGATCACGGTGCCCGACGTCTCCCCGGTCACGACCGCCGTCTTGGTCACTGTGCCGTCGGACTCGACCTTCTGCACGTAGCTGGTGCCGTCCTCCTGCGTGACCGCGGCGCTCGGCACCGTGAGCACGTCGGTCCGACGGGAGTAGATGATCTCGGCGGTGACCGAGATCCCGTCGCGCAGCGCGCTGACGTCACCGGTCACGTCGACGACGACCGGGTAGCCGGCCGTGCCGGAGGTCGAGGTCGAGATCAGCCCGATCGACGAGACGACGCCGAAGACGGTGTCGGCCAGATCGTCCGAGGTCATCTCGACCTGGTCGCCGACGGCGATCTTCGCCACATCGGAGTCGGCCAGGGTGAGGGACGTCTGGTACGCGTCAGTCCCCACGATGGTGAACTGCGCCGTGGACGCGGTCGTCGAGGTCGTGGCCCCGCCCGTCGCGCCCGTCGCCGCACCGCTCGCGCTGGACGACGAGGATCCGCTGATCTTGTCGCCGACCTCGACATCGACCGCGGTGACCAGACCGGCCACGGGGGCGGTGAGGGTGGCGTCCGCGACGGCCTCCTCCGCCGTCGTGACGGCTGCCTCGGCGACCGCCACCTGGGCGGTCGCGGCCGAGATCTGCGCGTCTGCAGTGGTCGTGCCGTCGTCCTCGTCCTCGAGGTCGGAGAGCTTGGCCTCCGCCGTCGCCAGGGTCGCCTTGGCATCCAGCAGATCGGCGTTCAGCTGCAACGTGTCGACCGTGGCGAGGGTCTGCCCCACGGTGACCGTGTCGCCCTCGGCGACCGAGACCGCGGTGACCGTGCCGGAGACCTCGAAGCTGACGTCCTCCTGGACGGTCGGCGTCAACGTCCCGGTCGAGCTCACCGACTGCTCGATCGTCGATGTGCTCGCGGCGACCGTGGTCGTCGTGGACGACGCGGTCGATGCGCTCGCCTGGTCGCGGCCCAGTGCCCACCACGCGGCGGTCCCACCGGCCGCCATCACGACGGCAAGTGCCGCCACCATCAGAATCCTGGCGCGTGGTCGCGCCGACCTCCACCGCTTGCGCATGCCGTCCCCACGTCGTCTTGTCGGATGTGAGGCTGACGCTAGGAACTGCCACTTGAGCCAACCCAGCCGGTTGCTGTGGTGAGCCTGTGAACGTCGACCGTTGGGCTGTGCCCGGGACATGGGGCGAGGGCCGCTGGACGGTCAATGCGGAGGGAGACGGTGGGCCGCCCTCAGCGGACCCCGCCGAGATCGACGGCCAGATCGACGGCGGGGGCGGGTGCGAGATCGACGGCGACGGGCAGGTGGTCGCTGGCGGTTCGGGCGGCCTGCGACCGCGCGACATGAGCGGACCGGACCACGATCCCCGCCCCGATCAGCACGGCGTCGATGCGCGCCTCGGGCTCGACGGCCGGGTAGGTGGACCCCGCGTCCCGGGCTGCGTCGACCAGCGGCGACGTCAGCCGTCGCCAGGACGACCCGCCCGGACGTTCATTCAGATCGGCGAGCACCACACGCCGCACGTCGCCGGTCCGGACGCCGTCCAGCGCGTCGAGCTGCCCGGTACGCGCACCGGCGCTGAGCCCCAGGTGCAGCACCACGACGGACAGCCCGCCGACCTGGGCGATCAGGGCGCCGCGCGCCTGCGGCCACGGCCGATGTGCGGTCGGGCGGTCGCGCGGCAGCCGCAGCCGTCTGCTGCTGCTGACCTCGAGCCCGGGCGCGACCAGCAGGGCGACGGTGCGCCAGGGTGGCCCGACCGCTCGCAGACCGGTGCGGCGGCACAGCAGGTGCAGCCGCCAGTGCCCGAGCGGCCCCCGGCCGGGTTCCTGCACGCCGACGATGTCGGGGGCGAGCTCACGCAGCACCTCGGCGACGGCCGGGCCGCGACGCAGGCCGTGCACGTTGTAGCTGACCACTCGCACCCGGCTCACCCTAGGTCCGCGGACGGCGAGGGTCCCGGCGGGTGCCGGGGCCCTCGCCGAGCTCCCGCTCAGCTGCGATCGGTGGTGCCGGCCGTCGACTCCTGCGCCAGGTGCAGCGCCTCGTCGTGCTCCAGTGCGAGCTGGTAGGCCTCGGGTTCGATCGGCCCGGTGCGGTCGACCCGGGCGGCCCGGACCCGGGAGATGATGACGGCGCCGAACGCCACCATCATCGCCAGGATCGCGATGAGCAGCCGGGCCGGCTGGTTGGCGTTCTCACCCGCCGAGATCTGCACGATCGCCGGGGCGATCAGGAGGGCCACCAGGTTCATCACCTTGATGAGCGGGTTGATGGCCGGACCGGCCGTGTCCTTGAAGGGGTCCCCCACGGTGTCACCGATGACGGCTGCGGCATGCGCCGGGGAGTTCTTCCCGCCGTGGTTGCCGTCCTCGATGATCTTCTTCGCGTTGTCCCAGGCACCGCCGGAGTTGGCCAGGAAGACCGCCATGAGCACACCCGTCGCGATCGAACCGGCGAGGAACCCGGCGAGCGGCCCGACCCCGAGGCCGAAACCGACGGCGATCGGTGCGAACGCCGCGAGGAGACCCGGGGTCGCGAGCTCCCGCAACGAGTCGCGGGTGCAGATGTCGACGACCCTGCCGTACTCGGGCCGGACCTCGCCGGTCATGATCCCGGGGTTCTCCCGGAACTGGCGGCGCACCTCGAACACGATCGCGCCGGCCGCGCGGGTGACCGCATCGATCGCGAGCCCGGAGAACAGGAACACGGTGGCCCCGCCGAGGATCGCACCCACGAGCGTGACCGGCGAGATGATGTCGTACTGCATCATCGCCTGGACGATGTCCGGCAGCCCATCGGTCCTGACGCCGACGAGCGCGGTCTCGACCGCGTCGCGGTAGGACCCGAAGAGCGCCGTCGCCGCGAGGACGGCGGTCGCGATCGCGATGCCCTTGGTGATCGCCTTGGTGGTGTTCCCGACCGCGTCCAGGTCGGTGAGGATCTGGGCCCCGGCCGGGCTGATGTCGCCGGACATCTCCGCGATGCCCTGGGCGTTGTCGCTCACCGGGCCGAACGTGTCCATCGCGACGATGACGCCGACTGTGGTGAGCAGCCCGCAGCCTGCGAGGGCGACGAGGAACAGCGCGAGCGCCACCGACCCGTTGGCCAGCAGGAACAGCGCGCAGATCCCGGCGGCGATGATGCCCGCGGTGTAGACCGCCGACTCGAACCCGACGCCGATCCCCGACAGGACGACCGTCGCCGCACCCGTGAGGGTGGTGCGCGCCACGTGCAGGGTCGGGTTGCTGGTGGTGCCCGTGAAGTAGCCCGTGAGCCACAGGATGATCCCGGCCAGCAGCACCCCGATGAGCACCGCGCCGGTGGCCACCAGCCGCGGGTCGCTCAGCACGGCGATACCGGCGGCGTGCGAGCTGAGGTCCGCCGTGCCACCGGTGATCTGGTCGAACGAGGCCGGCAGGTACCAGAAGGCGGCGGCCGAGGCCAGCACGACCCCGACGACGGCCGAGGTGTAGAAGCCACGGTTGATCGCGGCGAGCCCGCTCTCCTCACCACGGATACGGGTGATGAAGATCCCCAGCGCGGCGACGAGGGCGCCGATGGTGGTGACGATGAGCGGGAAGACCAGCCCTTGTTCTCCGAACGCGGCCTTGCCGAGGATGAGCGCCGCGACGAGCGTCACGGCGTAGGACTCGAAGAGGTCGGCCGCCATCCCGGCGCAGTCACCGACGTTGTCACCCACGTTGTCCGCGATGGTGGCGGCGTTGCGCGGGTCGTCCTCCGGGATTCCCTGCTCGACCTTGCCGACCAGGTCCGCGCCGACATCGGCCGCCTTGGTGAAGATGCCGCCACCGACGCGCATGAACATCGCGAGCAGTGCTGCGCCGAAACCGAAGCCCTCGAGCACACCCGGGGCGTCGAATCCGAAGAGCAGCATGACGCCCGCAGCACCGAGCAGACCGAGTCCCACGACGCTCATCCCGACGACGCCGCCGGTCCGGAACGCGATCTTGGCGCCGAGCGCGCGCCCGCCCGGCAGGTTCGCAGCGGCGGCGACGCGCACGTTGGCGCGGGTCGCGAGCCACATGCCGAGGAAGCCGATCGCCGCCGAGAAACCCGCTCCGAGCAGGAAGAACACCGAGCGACCAAGTTTGATGCCGCCCTCACCGGGGAGCAGCCACAGCAGGGCGAACACCACCGCGGCGAACAGGGCGAGCGTGCGGAACTGACGGCGCAGGTACGCCGTCGCCCCCTCCTGGACCGCCAGGGCGATCTCGCGCATCTTCGCGGTGCCCTCGTCGGCCGCGAGCACCTGCCGGGCCAGCACAGCGGCCAGGGCGAGCGATGCCACCGCGACCACCGCGATCGCCACGACGACCGTCACGCTGGTCTGGCTCAGCGCGGTGCCGCTGCTGGCGAGATGCAGGCTCGTCGACGCGAGCTGGTGCATTCATCCTCCTCATGAGGGGAGACGCACCTCGCTGGGCGCCCCCACGACTGTCGATGGCCTCGTTGCCGACCGACCCGGGAAGTCTAGTGGGACCTAGGACCCCGCCTGCGGCCCTCGGCGGAGAAGATCGTCACATCTGCGCGCACGTCGGGAGGGCCACGGGGACGTGCGCCACGCGGCCGTTCGCACCTCGCCGGTGGACCGTTCGCCTCCGACGCCCGCACAATCTGCGGGTGGCCCATGACATGGCGGACGTGGCACGGCTCGCGGGTGTGAGCACCGCGACGGTCTCGCGCGCGCTGCGGGGGCTGCCCAACGTCTCGGCCCAGACCCGGGACCGGGTGCTGGCGGCCGTGGCCGAGCTGGACTACGTCCCGAGCCCATCGGCGGCGTCGTTGGCCAGCGGACGGACCCGCACCGTCGGGGTGCTCACCCCCTGGGTGTCGCGGTGGTACTTCGGCCAGGTGATCGAGGGCATCGAGCGCACCCTGCACGCTGCCCACCTGGACGCGCTGCTCTACCAGCTGGACTCCGAGCGGTCCGCCGAACCGCTGCGCTTCGACCCGGGCGCGCTGCACCGGCGGGTCGACGGCCTGATCGTCGTGGGGCTCCCGCTCGAACCCCGCGAGCTCGACGCCCTGGAGGACCTCGGCTACCCGATCGTGGGGATCGGGGCCGCCGCACCGCGCCACGCGCACGTGCGGCTCGACGATGTGACGACCGCCCGCCGGGCCGTGGCCCACCTGGCGGACCTCGGCCACCGCAGGATCGGCCTGCTCACGGGGAGCCGGGACGACGACATCACCTGGTCACCGGGGTTCCAGCGCCGGGTGGGGTGGCGGGCCGAGCTCGACTCCCGCGGCCTCGAGTCCGGTGTCGACCTGGAGGCCGACGGCGGGTTCTCGATGGTCGGCGGACGCCAGGCGGGCCATGTGCTGCTGCGGCGACGCCCGGATGTGACGGCGGTGTTCGCGGCCTCCGACGAGATGGCGATGGGGTTGTTGCTCGCGGCCCGCGACCTGGGCCTGCGGGTGCCGCAGGACCTGTCGGTGATCGGCGTCGACGGTCATGAGATGGACGAGGTCACCGGGCTGACGACGATGGAGCAGAACGCCCAGGAGCAGGGTGAGGCGGCCGCCCAGCTGCTGCTCGACCTGCTGGCGGGGCGGCCTGCGACGGCCACGCGCGTCTACCCCACGACGCTCGTCGTGCGGACGAGCACGGCCGCCCCTACGGTGGCAGCGGTTCCACGCACGTCCTGACCTCGACCATCTCGTGACCGAACTGTGACCGTGTTTGGTGTTGCGGAGCGACGATGTAAGCGCTTGCATGGAACTAGCCGCCACTGAGGCGGGCAACCACACCGTCGTGGGAGGACATCGCATGGGCATCACCACATCCCGTCGAATCAAGGCCGCCTCGGCCGCCGCCGCAGGTCTCGCCCTGGTTCTCACCGGGTGCTCCAGCGGGGACAGCTCGGGCTCAAGCTCCGCATCGTCGGACACCGACTGCTCCGCGTACGAGACGTACGGAGACCTCTCGGGCACGACCGTCTCCGTCTACGCCGGCATCGTCGCCCCTGAGGACGAGGCCTACATCGAGTCGTACAAGCCGTTCGAGGAGTGCACCGGCGCAACGATCGACTACACCGCCGACAAGAACTTCGAGACCCAGATCCTCGTCCAGGCGCAGTCGGGCAACGCCCCCGACCTGGCGATCGTCCCGCAGCCGGGTCTGCTGCAGCAGCTCGTCGCGACCGGTGCCGCCGTGGCAGCACCCGACGCCGTCGCCGCCAACGTCGATGAGTTCTGGGGCGCGGACTGGAAGGGCTACGGCACCGTCGACGACGTCTTCTACGCCGCTCCCTCGGGCGCCAGCGTGAAGTCGCTCGTCTGGTACAACCCCCAGAAGTTCGAGGAGGCCGGCTACGAGGTGCCGACCACCCTGGACGAGATGATGACGCTCACCCAGACGATCGCCGACACCGGCGAGGTCCCCTGGTGCGCCGGCATCTCCTCCGGTGAGGCCACCGGCTGGCCGATCACCGACTGGATGGAGGACTTCGTGCTCCGCGTCGGCGGCGCCGAGGTCTACGACCAGTGGGTCTCGCACGAGATCGCCTTCAACTCCGAGGTCCCGACCGAGGCCCTCGACGGTGTCGGCGCGTACCTCAAGGACGCATCCTTCGTGAACGCCGGGTTCGGCGGTGTCGAGTCGATCGCCACCACCACCTTCCAGGACGCCGGTCTCGGCATCCCGACCGGTGACTGCTGGATGATGCGGATGGCGTCGTTCTACTCCTCGAACTTCCCGACCGACGGTACGGTCACGGTCGCCGAGGACGGCAACGCCTACGCGTTCTACCTGCCGGGCGAGACGGCTGACGACCACCCGGTGCTCGGCGGCGGCGAGTTCTACCTCGCCTTCTCCGACCGCCCCGAGGTCCAGGCGTTCCAGACCTTCCTGTCGACCGACACCTGGGCCAACCTCAAGGCCAAGGCGAGCTCCGACATCACCAGCGGTGGCTGGATCACCGCCAACAAGGGCCTGGACCTCGACAACCTGGTCAACCCGATCGACCAGCTGTCAGCAGGCATCCTGCAGGACCCGAACACCGTGTTCCGGTTCGACGGCTCCGACATGATGCCGGCCGCGGTGGGCTCCGACTCCTTCTGGTCGGAGTCGACGGCCTGGATCACCGGGCAGTCGACCAAGGACACCCTCGACAAGATCGAGGCCTCCTGGCCGAAGTCCTGACGACCTGACCGCCGGGTCCGGTCGCCTCGTGCGGCCGGACCCGGCGGTCGCCCGTCTCACGCCCTGCCCCGCCGTCACCGGCCGGGTGTCCTGCCGAACCACACCGGCGCCCGCGGCGCCGGTCCTCGTCCCGGAGGTCCGATGCACCTCGCCGTCACCAACCTGTCCGACAGCGGGAAGCTGCTCCTGATGGTCGAGGGCCTGCTGGCCTTCGCCGTCGTGATCGCTCTCGTCCTCGGTATCGCGACGCTCGTCGAGCGCCGCGGCGGCCGCAGGGTCGCCTGGTTGTTCATTCTCCCGACGTTGGCCCTGCTGCTCGTCGGCCTCATCTACCCGACGCTCAAGACGATGCAGCGTTCGCTGTACAACGCGGCCGGGACCCAGTTCATCGGTGCCGACAACTACCTGGCGATCTTCGCCTCGAGCGACCAGCTGATCGTGCTGCGCAACACCTTCCTGTGGGTGCTCGTCACGCCCTTCGTGGCCACCGCGGTCGGTCTGGTCTACGCGATCCTCGTGGACGGCGCCCGCGGCGAAGCGTTCGCGAAGTCGCTGATCTTCCTGCCGATGGCGATCTCGTTCGTCGGCGCCTCGATCATCTGGAAGTTCGTCTACGAGTACCGCCAGGCGAGCTCCCCGCAGATCGGGCTGCTCAACCAGGTGCTCGTCTGGTTCGGGCAGGAACCCCAGCAGTTCCTCATCAACTCGCCCTGGAACACGTTCTTCCTCATCGTCGTGATGATCTGGATCCAGGCCGGGTTCGCGATGACCATCCTCTCGGCCTCGATCAAGGCGATCCCGGCCGA
>JAKLPK010000281.1 GCA_022013895.1 Cellulomonas sp.
ACCCGACCCGGACCAGCTCCGGGTCGCCGTCGAGGCGTTCCGGCGCGACGACGTCGAACGGGCGCACGGCATCGCACCGGACCGGCCGCTGGTCTGCGTCCAGGCCGCGCTCAACTACTTCAACGCCGACTACAACGTCCTGACCCGCCTCTTCGCGGTCGAGTACGCGCACTGGTTCGACGCGATGCTGCCCGGCATGGACGGGCTCGACATCCCGATCCCGCTCGGCGGGACGTCCAACCACTTCGACACCCTCGCCCTGGCGCAGGTGGGCGCCTGGGACCCGTACAACGTCACCGAGGACGCCGACCTGGGGCTGCGCGTCGACGCCGCGGGGTACCGGGTCGGCACCATCGACTCGGTCACCTGGGAGGAGGCCACCGCGAACGTGGCGCCCTGGATCCGCCAGCGCACCCGCTGGATCAAGGGCTACATGATGACCGCGGCCGTCAACCTGCGGCACCCGGTCCGTTGGCTGCGCGCCGCGGGGCTGCGGGGCAGCATCACCATGGTCGGTCTCGTGCTCGGCACGCCGCTGGCGTTCTTGGCCTACCCGTTCGCCGTCGGGCTGACCATCGTGACCACGCTCGACCTGCCCAGCCCCACCGGTCCGCTCCCGCACTGGCTGTGGCTGGCCGGCATCATCAACCTGCTGGCCAGCACCGGGATGATGATCGTGATCTCCGGGATCGCCGCCTGGCGTCGCTACTCGTGGCGGATCGCCGTGTTCGCCCTGCTCGACCCGCTGTACTGGTGCGGGCACGCGGTGGCTGCCTGGCGTGCGGCCTGGCAGGCGATGTTCGACCCGCACCGCTGGGAGAAGACCCCCCACGGGCTCACCGAGGAGTACAGCGACTCGACCGTCGTGACGACGGGCTGAACTGCCACCCGCGGCTCACGCGCCGGTCGCCACCGGCCGGGCACCATCCGCCGACCACTGCGACCAGGACCCCGGGTACAACGTCGCGGCGATGCCCGCAGCAGCGAGCGCCGCGACCTCATGGGCAGCGGTCACCCCCGACCCGCAGTACACCGCCACCGGCTCCCCCGGCGGTACCAGCCCCGCGAACCTGGCCACCAACGCGGCCTCGGGCAGGAACGCCTCGTCGGGTCCCAGGTTGTCCTGGGTCGGCGCGCTCACGGCACCCGGCACATGTCCGGCCCGCGGGTCGATCGGTTCGACCTCGCCACGGAAGCGCTCCCCCGCCCGCGCGTCGAGCAACACCCCTGTCCACGTCGCGGCCCCGTCGGCATCGGTCGTGGGCAACGCACCAGGGTTCAGCACCACGTCGCCGGGGACCGGAGTGTGCTCACCGGCCTCGACCGGCAGCCCCGCGGCCTGCCAGGTGGACAGTCCGCCGTCGAGCAGCCGGACGTCGCCCAGCCCCGCCCAACGCAGCAGCCACCAGGCCCGGGCCGCAGCCATCGCACCGCTCGCGTCGTAGGCGACGACGCGGGAACCGGACCGCAGACCCCAGCGTCGGGCCGCCGCCTGAAGCTCGGCCGGGTCCGGCAGCGGGTGGCGCCCGGCGTGGGGCGTCGCGGGCCCCGCCAGCTCGCGGTCCAGGTCGACGAACACCGCACCCGGCAGGTGGGCCGCGAGGTACTGCTCGCGCCCGTCGGTGCGGCCCAGCGCCCACCGCACGTCGAGCAGCACCGGGGCATCCTCGCCCGCCAGCTCGGCCGCGAGTGCCGCGGGGGTGACGAGCACCTGCTCGCGGGCGCTCATGGTGCCCGCCTCAGATCCAGTCGCATGGTCCACGCGTCCACATCCTCCGGCTGGTAGTAGCGACGACGACGTCCGAGGCGCTCGAAGCCCTCCGACTCGTACAGGTGGACGGCCGGATCGTTGTCGACCCGCACCTCCAGGAACAGCTGGGTGGCACCCTGCTCACGCGCGAGCTCGGCGAGACGACGCAGCAGACCGCGACCGACCCCCCGGTTCTGCCGTCGGGTGTCGGTGCCGATCGTCATGACCTGGGCGTCCTGCCCGTCGAACCACAGCCCGGCGTAGCCGATGAGCACCCCGTCCTCATCGGCCCCCACGTAGGTGCGGCCCGGGCCGGTGAGCTCCTCCGCCAACGAGGCGGGCGACCAGGCCGCGGCGCCGAACAGCTCGCCCTCCAGCCGCACCAGATCGGGCAGGTCGGCGGCAACCAGTGGACGCAGGGTCCAGGTCACCCCAGCACCCGCTTGGCCCCCGCGGACGGCACGGCGTCGGGCCGGCGCAGGTACAGCGGTTCGACGGGCGTCGGGACCTGGTGGGCCCGCCGGGCCAGCGCGACGGCAGCCAGCGCCACCGGGTCGACCGCCTCGTCACCCTCGGCCACACGTGCCCCCAGTGCCGCGGCAGCCGGTCCGACGAGGACGGCCCCCACCGTGTCGAGCGAGTCCGCCGGACCCACGTCGGGGCCCGCGACGGCGCGCACGCCCAGCGCCTCGTCCCGCACGTACCGTCCCCAGTACACCTCGTGGCGTCGGGCGTCGGTGAGGACGAGCACCTGGTCCGCGGGGGCGTCGGCCAGATCGAGCCGGTCGAGCGCCCGCAGCGCCAGAGCCTCCAGGCTCGGCACCCCGAGCACCGGGATACCGAGTGCGAAGCCGAAGGTCCGGGCGGTCACCAGCCCCGCGCGCAGACCGGTGAACGGCGCAGGTCCGGTCCCGACCACGACGGCCGACAGGTCACCGGGGCGCACCCCGGCCTCGTGCAGCGCACCATCGATGAGCGGCGCGAGCAGCTCGGCGTGCCGGCGGGCGACCGTCTCACCGGCTCGCGCCAGCACGGCGCCGTCGTCATCGACGACGGCGACGACGCAGCCGACCGAGGTGTCCAGGGCAAGGATCGGCACGGTTCAGCCCTCCACCGGTTCACCCGGGAGCTCGACCCCGGCCCATCGCCCGCCGATACCGGTGAGCGTGACCACCCGGGCGCCCGAGGCCGCGTCCACGGCGTCGGTCCCCGTCTCGTCCACCCGGCCGCGCGGCCGCTCCACCTGCACCTCGAGGCGGTCACCGGCCAGCGGCTCGACCCAGCCGGCACCCCACTCCACGACGGTGACCGACTCCTCGAGGCTGGTGTCCAGGTCGAGCGCATCGACCTCGGCGAGGCTGGACAGCCGGTAGGCGTCCACGTGCACCAGGGCGGGTCCGTCGACCAGGGACGGCTGCACCCGGGCGATCGTGAACGTCGGCGAGACCACCGGACCGCGCACCTGCAGCCCGGCGCCGATGCCCTGGGTGAGCGTCGTCTTGCCCGCGCCCAGACCGCCGGTGAGCACCACCAGGTCGCCAGCCCGCAGCCGCGTCGCGAGCTCGCGCCCGAAGGCCCGGGTCGCCTCGGCGTCGACCAGCACCGCCCGCGTGCTCGCTCCGACCGCGCCTGAGCCGTGTGCGCTCATCCCACGTACTCCCGCGGCACGCGGGCGCCCAGCCGGGTGACGATCTCGTAGGAGATGGTCCCGGCGACCTGCGCCCAGTCCTCGGCGGTCGGGCCGCCGTCGGCCCCGGTGCCGAACAGCACCACCTCGTCGCCGGCCTGCTCGGTCGCGCCCGGGCCCAGGTCCAGCACGAACTGGTCCATGCAGATCCGGCCCGCAACGGACAGCCGTCGGCCACCGACCTGGACCGGTCCTCCCGGACGTTCGTCCGACCCGGAGGCGTGCCGGGTGATGCCATCGGCATAGCCCAACGGGACGATGCCGATCATCGTGTCCTGCGTCGTGGTGTAGGCGTGGGCGTAGGACAGCCCGCGGCCAGCCGGCATGGGCTTGACCGTGGCGAGCTTCGCCGTCACCGTCATCGCGGGTGTCAACCCCAGCTCGGCGCTGGTGGCCTGCTCCGGGACCGGTGACAGGCCGTAGACCGCCAGGCCGGGGCGGACCAGGTCGTAGTGCACCGACGGGGTGGTGAGCACGGCCGCCGAGTTCGCCAGGTGCCGCACCTCCAGCTGCGCCCCGGCGCGCTGCGCGGCGTCCACCGCCTGGGCGAACACCTGCGCCTGACCGCGCACCGTGGGGTGGTCCGGGGAGTCGGCGAACGCCAGGTGCGACCAGATGCCGACCACCTGCACGGCGCCCTCCGCCTGGGCCGCCATGGCGGCCGGTAGCAGGTCGTCGAGCATCGGCAGCGTGAGGCCGTTACGACCCAGACCGGTGTCGATCTTCAGATGCACCCGCGCCGTGCGGCCGGTGGTCCGGGCGGCCTCGACGACGGCGTCCAGCGCCCAGCGGGCGGCCACGGACACGTCGACGTCGGCGGTCAGCAGCTCGGCCAGCGGCGCTCCCGGAGCGTAGAGCCAGGTCAGCAGGCGCGGTGACGTGATCCCGGCGGCCCGCAGCGCGAGCGCCTCGGCGGTCTGCGCCACACCGAGCCACGTGGCCCCACCGGCCAGGGCCGCCTGCGCTGCGGGGACGAGCCCGTGCCCGTACGCATCCGCCTTGACCACGGCCATCACCTGCGCAGGACCCGCCCGTTCGGTCAGCACAGCGACGTTGTGGCGGATGGCGGACAGGTCGACGGTCGCTCGCGCGGGGTACCAGCTCACGGCGCCCAGTCTCCCACCGCGTCGCGCAGCACCAGGTCAGCCCGCCCGGCGCTCGCGGCCACCAGAGCGGCGTTCGCCTCATCGCTGCGCGCCACCCACTCCCGCGCCCGTTCGGGCGTCTTGCCGAACTCCACGTGCCGTGCCACGAGGCGTTCACGGCGCAGCCCGTCGTCGGGCGCCAGGTACCAGGTCTCGTCGAGCAGCTCGGCGACCGGCCCGAACCCGTCGGTCGCCAGCAGCAGGTAGTTGCCCTCGACCACCACCAGCGGCACCTGAGGCGGCACCGGGATGGCGCCGGCGACGCCATGGTGCAGCTCGCGGTGGTACTCCGGCGCCCAGACGGTCTCCTGGCCGGTCCGCAGCCTGCGCAGCAGCGCGACGAAGCCGGCGGCGTCGAACGTGTCAGGGGCGCCCTTGCGGTCGGCGCGTCCGAGCCGGGTCAGCTCGTGCGGTGCGAGGTGGAACCCGTCCATCGGCACCACGACGCACCGCGCACCGGCCCACACCGCGACCCGCCTGCCGAGCGTGGACTTGCCGGCACCGGGCGGTCCGGCGATCCCGAGCAGCCGTCGCCCGCCGGATGACACGAGCGCATCGACCCGGGCGCCCAACGGGCCTGGTAGCGCGGGCGGCTCGGCACTCATCGCCGTGACCTGCCGCCCACCCGCGCCCCCCGACCTTGCTCGGGGGCCTCGGTGAGCAGCTGGGCGATCGTCGCGGGCAGCGCCTGTGCCAGGTCCAGCGCGGCCACCGGACCGCCCGGCCGGGCGGTGTGCGCCGCGCGGCCGTGCACGAGGGCGGCCGAGGCCGCGAGCCGGGCGGGCAGCGCCGGGTCGTTCGCGATCCGGTCGGCGCACCCGGCCAACAGCGCTCCGAGCAGCCCGGCCAGCACATCGCCGGACCCGGCGGTCGCCAACCACCCCGTGCCGTCGGCCTGCGTGAGCACCACACCCGGTCCGACGACGACCGTGGTGGCGCCCTTGAGCAGGACGGTCGCACCGATCAGCTCGTGGGCGGCGCGGGCGTGCGCGAGCGGTGCGTCCTCGACCTGCGCCCGCGTCGCAGACCGGCCCAGGGCGGTGAGCAGCGTCGCGAGCTCACCGGCGTGCGGGGTGAGCACGACGTGCGGTCCGAGCGGACCGTCGATCGCTGCGAGCGCACCCGCATCGAGCACCGCCGGTACACCCCGCCGGGTCTCGGCCAGCACCGTCGCCACATCGACCCGCCGGGCCGCGTCGTCCGGGTCGACCCCGCTGCCGGCGACCCAGGCCTGCACCCGTCCCGCGCCGACCACCACCTCGGGCCGGGCCGCGAGCACGGCCGCCGCGAGCGCACCGGTCCCGACGGGTTCGTCGGGGATGAACCGGACCATGCCCACCCCAGCCCGGACCGCCCCGCTGGCCGCCAGCACCGCCGCACCCGGGTAGCGGGCGGTGCCGGCCACCAGCCCGAGCACCCCGCGGGTGTACTTGTGCGTGCGGCTGCCGGGCACCGGCCACAGGGCGCGGACATCGGCACCGGTCAGCCGCTCGACGGCCGGCGATGCGGCGCCCAGGTCGAGTCCGATGTCCGCCACCTCGACGCGCCCGGCCGCGGTGTCGCCCGGTGGCAGCAGCAGCCCCGGCGTGGCCACACCGAAGGTGACCGTGACATCGGCCCGCAGCACCGGGCCCCGCAGCCCGCCGTCGTCCACCCCGGCACCCGACGGAACATCGACCGCGACGACCAGCGGACGGCGACCGGTGAGCGCATCGAGCCGGCCGATCACCTCACCTGCGGCACCGCGCACCCCGGACCCGTCGCCGCCGGTCCCGACGAGCGCGTCGAGCACCAGATCGGCCCGGTGCAGGCGAGCTTCGTCGACCTGCGCCAGCTCGGTCGTCGACACCCCCGCCGCCCGGACGGCGGCCAGCCCGCCGGGGTGGACGTGCGACCCGGCCAGCACCACCTCGACCGCGAGACCCCGGCGGGCCAGCAGCGCCGCGGCGTGCAGCCCGTCACCGCCGTTGTTGCCCGACCCCACCAGCACGACGACCCTCGCACCCGGCACCGGCACGCGGGCGCGCCGCAGGACCGCGACCGAGCGGACAGCGAGCGCATAGGCCGCCCGGTCCATGAGCGGCACCCCGGCGGCCAGCAGGGGCGCCTCGGCGGCGCGCACGTCATCGGCGAGGTAGGCGAGGTCCACCCCGCCATCCTGCCGCGCATCCCGGCGGGTGCCGACGCGACCCCACGCGGTGCAGTGCTGCCACGGCCCGCGGAGCCCGCTAGCGTCGAGCCATGCGCTTCGGACTCTTCATCCCCCAGGGCTGGCGGCAGGACCTCGTCGGCATCGAACCGGCCGACCACTGGTCGACCATGCACACGCTGGCGGCCCACGCCGACACCGGCGACACCTGGGAGTCGATCTGGGTCTACGACCACATGCACTCGGTCCCCGAACCCAACGGGGAGGCGGTGCACGAGGCCTGGACCCTCATGGCCGCGTTCGCCGCCTCGACCCACCGGGTGCGCCTGGGCCAGATGTGCACCTGCATGGCGTACCGCAACCCCGCGCACCTGGCGAAGGTCGCGACCACGGTCGACGTGATCTCCGGCGGTCGGGCCGAGATGGGCATCGGTGCCGGCTGGTACGAGCACGAGTGGCTCGCCTACGGCTACGGCTTCCCGCGCGCCGGCATGCGGATCGCCATGCTCGACGAGGGCGTGCAGATCATGCGCCAGATGTGGACCGACGGCGTCGCGACCCTGGACGGCGAGCACTACCAGGTGGCCGGCGCCCAGCTGTCCCCGCTCCCGCTGCAGACCGACGGGCCACCGCTGTGGATCGCCGGCGGTGGCGAGAGGAAGACGTTGCGCATCGCGGCCGAGCACGCCGCGTACACGAACTTCGACGGCACCCCCGAGGGGTTCACGCACAAGTCGGCGGTGCTGCGCGGGCACTGCGAGGCGATCGGCCGCCCGTTCGACGAGATCACCCGCTCGGCCAACTACAACGTCGTGATCGGCGCAACGCAGGCCGAGGTGGACGACCGGATCGCCTGGGTCGAGGAGCACTACGCCCGCACCGTGCCGGCCAAGGCGGCCGGCGTCGCCGAGGAGTTCCGCCGCGGCCCGCTGGTCGGCACCCCCGAGCAGATCGTCGAGACCCTCCGGCACCTGCAGGGCCTGGGCATGACGTACGCCTTGTGCTACTTCGCCGAGGCAGCCTACGACCGGTCCGGGATCGAGCTGTTCGAACGCGAGGTCGCCCCGGCGCTGCGCTGATCCATCGGGATCGACGATGCGTCGCCGGGGTGGCACGGTCATCGGGTGACCACCCGCCGTGCCGAGCACGCCGCCGCCCTGTCCGCCCTGCCGACGGCACAGGTCCGCGCCTATCTCACCGCGCACAGCGGGCTGCCGGGTCCGCGCGGCAACCTCGAGCTCATGGCCGCCGCCGCCGATGTGCTCGACCCCGCGCTGGCGCTGGCCCTGGTCGACGAGCCCGACGAGTACCTGAGGTGCTGCGGCGTCGTCACACTCGGCCGGCTCGTGCTGGAGCGGCCCGGCGACGACAGCCTGGCCGGGCTGCTCACCCTGCGGGCCGCCGACCCCCTGTGGCGGGTGCGCGAGGCCGCGGCCATGGCCGTCCAGCGGATCGGCGACACCGACCCCGACCGGGCAGTCGCTCTCGTCCGGGCCTGGACGGGCGATCGCGACCCGCTCGTGGTGCGGGCCGGGATCGCGGCGATCTGCGAACCTCGGCTGCTGCGGACCGCACCCATGGCCCGGGTCGCGGTCGCGGCCTGCCAGCAGGCGACCGAGCACCTGCTCGACGTCCCCGCCGACCACCGCCGCGACCCCGAGGTCCGGGTGCTGCGCCAGGGGTTGGCCTACTGCTGGTCGGTGGCCGTCGCCGCGGACCCCGGCGCCGGGCTGCCGGTGTTCACCGCACTGGACCGTGACGACCCGGATCTGGCCTGGGTGGTGTCGCAGAACCGCCGCAGACAACGCCTGGCCCGGTTGCTGACCCAGCCCTGACGCTCGGCGACCCGCCCCCGGCTGCGCCCACCGCGGCTACGCCTCCGCGACCGCCACCGCCGAGGCGATCCCGGCGTCGTGCGACAGCGACAGGTGCCAGCTGCGCACGCCGAGCTCCTCGGCCCGGGCGGCCACCGTGCCGATGATCTCCACGACCGGTGCCCCGCCCGAGACCCGGGTCACCGTGCAGTCCTGCCACGACATCCCACCGGGCGCCCCGAGCGCCTTGGCGATGGCTTCCTTGGCCGCGAACCGCGCCGCCAACGACTGGGCGGGCAGATCCCGTTCCCGCGGGGTGAACAACCGCAGCCGCAGCCCGGGCGCGCGGTCCAGCGTCGCGATGAACCGACCCACGTCCACCACATCGATCCCGACCCCGACGATCACGTGCGGTCCGCCGGTGTGATGAGGTGCCGCCAGCGGCCCCACTTGTCCTCCAGCGCCGCGTCCAGGTCCACGTCGAACCGTTCGGCGATCAGCAACAGGTGGGCCAGCACATCGGCCAGCTCGGCGGCGACGGCACCGGCGTCCGGCTCACGTCGCGACCGCCCGGACGCCGCCAGGTACGCCTGCGTGAGCTCGCCGACCTCCTCGGTGAGCTTGAGCACCAGCCAGTCGTCGGTGCGCTCGATGCCGTGCAGGCGCGCGTACACCCGGGAGATCGTCTCGACCTCCGCCTGGGCCTCGCGCAGCTCCACGGACCGGTGGCCGCTACTCGACGGTGACGGACTTGGCGAGGTTGCGCGGCTGGTCCACGTCCAGCCCCTTGGCGTGCGCCAGCTCGCACGCGAACAGCTGCAGCGGCACGACGGTGAGCAGCGGGGCCAGCAGCGTCGGCGCCTGCGGGACCCGGAACACCTCATCGGCGAACGGCACCACGTCCTCGTCACCGTCCTCGGCGATCACCAGGGTGCGGGCACCCCGGGCGCGGATCTCCTGGATGTTCGAGACCACCTTGGAGTGCAACGAGTGCCGACCGCGCGGGGACGGGACGACGACGAACACCGGCTGCCCCGGTTCGATGAGCGCGATCGGCCCGTGCTTGAGCTCACCGGCCGCGAACCCCTCGGCGTGGATGTACGCGAGCTCCTTGAGCTTGAGCGCCCCCTCCATCGCCACCGGGTAGCCGACGTGCCGGCCGAGGAACAGCACGGTCTGGGTGTCCGCCATCCAGCGTGCGATCTGGCGGACACGCCCGGACCGGTCGAGCACGGTCTGAATCTTCTCCGGCATGGCCCGCAGCTCGGCGAGGTGGGCGCCGACCTCGTCGGCGAACATGTTGCCGCGCAGCTGGGCCAGGTACAGCCCCAGCAGGTACGCCGCCGTGATCTGGGCGAGGAACGCCTTCGTCGAGGCGACCGCCACCTCCGGCCCGGCGTGCGTGTAGAGCACCGCATCGCTCTCGCGCGGGATGGTCGAACCGTGGGTGTTGACGATGGCCAGCGTCGTGCTGCCCTGCTCGTGCCCGTGCCGCACGGCCATGAGGGTGTCCATCGTCTCCCCCGACTGCGAGATCGCGACCACCAGGGTGCGGTCGTCGACGACGGGGTCGCGGTAGCGGAACTCGTGCGCGAGCTCGACCTCGACCGGGATGCGGCACCAGTGCTCGATCGCGTACTTGGCCACGTGCCCGGCGTAGGCCGCCGTCCCGCAGGCCACGACGACGATCTTGTTGATCCGACGCAGCACCGCCTCGTCGATCCGGATCTCGTCGAGCACCAGACGTCCCGACGCGTCGGTGCGGCCCAGCAGCGTGTCAGCCACCGCCTGCGGCTGGTCGGCGATCTCCTTGTCCATGAAGGAGCGGAACCCGCCCTTCTCGGCGGCCGCGGCGTCCCAGTCGACGGTGAACCGGCGGGCGTGCGCGGGCTGCCCGTCGAAGTCGGTCACCTCGACCGAGGTCGCCGTGATCGTGACGATCTCGTCCTGCCCCAGCTCGAGCGCCTCCCGGGTGTGCGCGATGAACGCCGCGACGTCCGACCCCAGGAAGTTCTCGCCGTCACCGAGCCCGACCACCAGCGGCGAGTCGTGCCGGGCACCGACCACCTCGTCGGGGTGGTCGGCGTGCACGGCCAGCAGCGTGAAGGTGCCGTCGAGCGAGCGTGCGACGGTCGCCATCGCCGAGGTCAGGTCGCCGGTCACGTCGTAGGCGGCGGCCAGGAGGTGGGCCACCACCTCGGTGTCGGTCTGCGAGGTGAAGCTCGCACCCTGGGCGACCAGCGAGGCCTTGAGTGCCGCGAAGTTCTCGACGATACCGTTGTGGATCACCGCGATCTTGCCCGCGACGTGCGGGTGGGCGTTGATGTCCGTCGGCCCGCCGTGCGTCGCCCAGCGGGTGTGCCCGATCGCCGCACCCGAGGGCGGCAGCGGGTGGGCGTCCAGCTCCTCGACCAGGTTGGCGAGCTTGCCGGCCTTCTTGGCGGTCACCAGCCCCACCTCGGGGACGACGAGAGCCACCCCCGCCGAGTCGTAGCCGCGGTACTCCAACCGGCGCAGACCCTCGATGACGACCTCGAGCCCCCGCGTGCTGGCGGGTCCGCTGCCGACGTGTCCCACGATGCCGCACATGGCGCCGATGCTACCTCTGGCCGTCCCGCCAACTCCGGCCGTCGCGATCCGGCACAATCGTCGCCGTGCCATCGTCCACCCCGTACGTCGACCTGGACCGGGACGCCTGGGCGCGGCTGTCGGCCTCCACCCCCCTGCCGTTCACCGACCAGGATGTCCGCCGGCTGCGCGGGCTCGGCGACCCCATCGACCTCGCCGAGGCCGACGTCGTCTACCGCCCGCTGTCCCGCCTGCTCGACCTCTACATCGGTGCGACGCGGGGGCTGCACGCGGCCAGCGCGGCGTTCCTCCACGAGGACACCCCCCGCACGCCGTTCATCATCGGCGTCGCCGGCTCGGTCGCGGTCGGCAAGTCGACGACGGCCCGGCTGCTGCGCGAGCTGATCGCCCGCTGACCGGCCACCCCCCGGGTCGCGCTCATCACCACCGACGGCTTCCTGCACCCGAACGCCGAGCTGGAACGGCGCGGGCTGCTGGGCCGCAAGGGCTTCCCGGAGTCGTACGACCGCCGCGCGCTGCTGCGCTTCGTGTCCTCGGTCAAGGCCGGCCGTCCCGAGGTCACCGCCCCGGTCTACGACCACATCGCCTACGACATCGTGCCCGGTCAGCAGATCGTGGTGCGGGCTCCCGATGTGCTCATCGTCGAGGGCCTCAACGTGCTGCAACCGGCCCGGTCGACGGGCCGTTCGAACGTGGCGGTGAGCGACTTCTTCGACTTCTCGATCTATGTGGACGCCCGCACCGAGGACGTGCGCGGGTGGTACGTCGACCGCTTCCTCGCGCTGCGCCGCACCTCGTTCTACCGCCCGGGCTCGTACTTCCACCGGTACGCGGACCTGTCGGACGACGAGGCGATCGCGGTCAGCCGCCAGATCTGGGACGACATCAACGCACCGAACCTCGAGCAGAACATCAGGCCGACGCGGGGGCGGGCCACGCTCGTGCTGCGCAAGGGCCCGGACCATGCGATCGAGCACGTCCGGCTCCGCAAGCTGTAGCCGGTCTCACGCCACCGGGGCGCTCGTCGTCTGCTGGTCCGGCTCCGGCGGTCGCGCTGCGGCTGAGGCCCCGCGCTCGGCCGGGTCCGGCTCCGTGGCCCCGATCGTGCCCGCCGACGTCCGGGACGTCCCGCGGGCAGCGCCGCTCCCCCGTCGCGTCCACCGCTGGATCACCCAGTCGACGACGAACCCGATCACCACACCGCCGCACACCCCGACGACGACCGCCAGCAGGGAGTTGTCACCGAGCAGCGCACCGGCGGTGGCGCCGATGGCCGCCGAGTAGACGGCCCACATCACCGAGGCGACCGCATCGACCGCGATGAACCGCCGCCGCTCGTAGCGCAGCGCACCCGCCGTCATGTTGACCGCGACCCGGCCGACCGGGATGTACCGGGCGGCGATCACGTAGGACGCACCCCGTTCGGCGAGGGCGTGCTCGGCGCGGTCGAGGGCGCGCTGACCGGTCGCGCTGCGGAACAGCCGCAGCGACCGGACGTTGACCTTGGTACCGATCTGGTACGCGATCTGGTCACCGGTGAACGCCCCCGCAGCAGCCGCCAGCACCAGCCAGCCCAGCGCCGGCTGCCCGGTGGACAGCGACACCGCGGTGAGGGCGATGACGACCGACTCGCTCGGGATCGGCGGGAAGAACCCGTCGATCGTCGCGAACAGGTACATGGCCAGATAGACCCAGCCCGTACCTGCGAGCCCCTCGGCCCACAGCGCGAGCTGATCCATGACGCTCCTGACCTCATCCCGCCGCGGGTCGGCCGGGACAGAACCACGGTACGACGATGTGACGTCGGCGACATCCGCCCACAGGCTGACCTCAGGTGGTCCCTGGTGGTGACACGGGGGGGCGCACGCTCAGCGCGCGTGGACCTCGACGAACCGCCGCAGCAGGGGCAGCACCGCATCGACCCCGGCCAAGGAGGCCCGGGCCAGCACCTCGTGCAGCTCATCGGGCGGGAAGTAGCCCTGGTCGCGGACCGCCCGCACCCGCAGCTCGAGACCGGCGAAGTCCAGCTCGGGGTGGAACTGCGTCGCGTACACATTGCGACCGACCCGGAACGCCTGCACGGGTGCCTGCGCCGAGGAGGCGAGCAGCACCGCCCCTGACGGCAGCCGACTCACCGCCTCCTTGTGCCCGACGAAGGCCGTGAAGGCCGGCCCGGCGACGCCGAAGACCGGATCCTGCAACCCGTCGGCGGTCAGCTCGATGCGCACCGCACCCACCGGCTCGCCGTAGGTGGTGTCGACCTGCGCGCCCAGATGGGTCCCGAGGGTCCCGATCCCGTAGCAGCACCCGACGAACGGCACATCGGCGGCGACCACGGCGGCCAGCACCACGTCCAGATCGGCTTCGACCCGCCGCTGCAGCGCGGACTTGTCCTCCGACGGGTCGCTCACGCAGAACGGCCCGCCGCCGAGCAGCAGCCCCGAGTAGGCCGACAGGTCGAGCGGTGCCAGCGGCGCCTCCTCGACCCGGATGCGGTGCAGGTCACCGGCGCCCAAGCCGGTGGCGGTGAGCATCGCGGCGTACTCGTCGTCGGCGGCCCGGTCGTTCTCGCGCACCCCGAGGAAGCAGAACGGCTTCACGGCAGCGGGAAGCCCAGCTCGGCGGCGGCTGTCCGCGGCACGGGTTCGAGGGCCCAGTGCCCACCCCAGCCGGCCGACGCCGCGAGCGACCGGATCTCGGCCTTGTCGAGGTAGAGCGTGCCGCCCAGGTGGTCGGTCTCGTGCTGGACGATCCGCGCCGGCCACCCCGTGAGCACCTCGTCGAACGGTCGACCGCGCTCGTCCCAGCCCACCAGGTTCACACCGTGGTGGCGGGCGACGACGGCTGCGTAGCCCTCGACCGACAGGCAGCCCTCGTAGAACCCGACCGTACGGCCGTCGACAGGTGAGTACCGGGGGTTCACCAGCACCCGCGGTGCGAGCGGGGTGCGCTCCCGCACCGCCTCCAGCTCGGGGAGGCCCACCCCCGGGTCCTGCACGACGGCGAGCGCCACACCGAGCCCGATCTGCGGGGCGGCCAGCCCGACCCCGGGCGCCGCCGCCATCGTGCGGAACATGAGCGCCAGCAGGGCGTCGAGCTCCTCGGGCACCAGCTCGCCGTCGTACGGGAGCGCCACGGCTCGCAGCACCGGGTCACCGGCCTGGACGATCGGGGCGAGCCCGGAGCCGACCTGCTCCAGGAGGCGCAGCACCTGCTCACGCACCCGGACGTCACTCACCGCTGCACCGTTCCCGCCGGTGCGCTCACAGTGCGAGCCGTTCGCGGACCACATCGGCGAGCGTGTGTGCCACCGCATCCGCATCGGTCTGGGTCGCGGCCTCCACCATGACCCGGACGAGCGCCTCGGTCCCGGACGGACGCAGCAGCACCCGGCCGGTCTGCCCCAGACGCACCTGCGCGGCAGCGACGGCCTCGGCCAGCGCCTCGTCGCCGTCGACGCCGGTGCGATCGACCCCCGACACGTTGATCAGGGTCTGCGGGAGCCGGTGGACGATCCCGGCGAGATCGGCCAAGGTCTGCCCGGTCTGTGCCACCCGAGACGCGAGCTGCAGCGCCGTCAGGACGCCGTCACCCGTGGTCGCGTGCTCGGCGAAGATGATGTGGCCGGACTGCTCGCCGCCGAGCGTGTACCCACCCGCCCGCATCGCCTCGAGCACGTAGCGATCACCGACAGCCGTGTCGATGCACCGCACACCCGCCTCGTTCATGGCGAGCCGCAGACCCAGGTTGCTCATCACTGTGATGACGAGCGTGTCGTCGACCAGGGCACCCCGCTCGTGCAGGGTCAACGCCAGCGTCCCCATGATCTGGTCCCCGTCGACCAGCACACCGCGGTGGTCGACCGCCAGGCACCGGTCGGCGTCACCGTCGAAGGCGACGCCGAGATCGGCGCCGGACGCCACCGTGACCGCTTGGAGCTGCTCCGGGTGGGTCGACCCGCACTTCTCGTTGATGTTGCGCCCGTCCGGTGAGGCGTTGATGACCACGACATCGGCCCCGGCCTCACGCAGTGCCTGCGGGCCCACCTCGCTGGCCGCGCCGTTCGCGCAGTCCACCGCGATCCGCAGCCCGTCGAGCGGGGTGCGGACGGTGTCCACCAGGTGCTCGACGTACTGCGCACCTGCGCGGCCTCCGTCGGACCTGATCCGGCCCACTTCGGCGCCGATCGGCCGGTCCCACGGCTCACCACGCCGGGCCTCGATCGCGTCCTCGAGCTCGTCATCGAGCTTGAGACCGCCGCGGGCCAGGAACTTGATCCCGTTGTCGGGCATGGGGTTGTGCGAGGCCGAGAGCACCACGCCCAGATCGACCCCGATGTGCGCGGTCAGGTAGGCGACCGCGGGCGTCGGCAGGACACCCACGTCGATGACGTCGACCCCGGCCGAGGCCAGCCCCGCTCCGACGGCTGCCGAGAGGAACTCCCCCGAGGCGCGCGAGTCGCGCCCGAGCACCGCGCGCGGACGGTGCCCGACGAACGCCCCCCGGCTGCCCAGGACACGTGCCGCTGCGACGGACAGGTCGAGCGCGAGCTCGGCGGTCACGTCCCGGTTGGCCAGGCCACGTACTCCGTCCGTACCGAAAAGTGCACCCATTCACCGACTCCTTCGTCCCCGAGCACCGTACCCGCCGGCGCTTCACACAGCGGTGGCCCCGCTGGTCCTCCTCGGACCGGCGGGGCCACCCGGCAGAATCTGCTCGTCAGCGCTTGGAGTACTGCGGCGCCTTGCGTGCCTTCTTCAGACCGGCCTTCTTGCGCTCGACCACGCGGGCATCGCGGGTGAGGAAGCCGGCCTTCTTGAGTGCGGGGCGGTTGTGCTCGGCGTCGATCGCGTTCAGCGCGCGGGCGATGCCGAGGCGCAGGGCGCCGGCCTGACCGGACATCCCACCGCCGTTGATCCGCGCGATGACATCGAAACGACCCTCGACATCCACGAGCTTGAGCGGGGAGTTCACCAGCTGCTGGTGAACCTTGTTCGGGAAGTAGTCCTCAAGGGCTCGGCCGTTGACAGTCCACTGACCGGTGCCGGGGACGAGCCGCACCCGTGCGACCGCCTCCTTGCGACGGCCGAGGGCCTGGGCCGGGGCCGTCAGCGACTGGCCGCGGCCGGCCGGTGCAGAGGTCTCGGAGGTGTAGCTGGACGGAGTCTCGTCGTCGATGTCGACCGTGGTCTGGGCCACTGGGTTCCTCGTGTTCTCGTCGTTCGTCGCGCCGGCGCTCACGCCTGCTGCGCGACCTGCGTCAGCTCGAAGGGCGTGGGCCGCTGGGCGGTGTGCGGGTGCTCGGGGCCGGCATAGACCTTGAGCTTGCTCAGCTGAGCCCGCCCCAGGGTGGTCTTCGGCAGCATGCCGGCGACCGCCTTCTCGATCACCCGGGTGGGGTGCTTGTCGATGAGCTCACCGATCGGGGTCGCGCGCAGACCGCCCGGGTATCCCGAGTGGCGGTACGCGAGCTTGGTGTCCCGCTTGGTTCCGGTGAGTGCGATCTTCTCCGCGTTGACGATGATGACGAAGTCACCGGTGTCGACGTGGCGGGCGAAGCTCGCCTTGTGCTTGCCACGCAGCAGCGTGGCGACCTGGCTGGCAAGCCGGCCCAGGACGACATCGGTCGCGTCGATGACGTACCAGTTCCGCTCGACCTCGCCGGGCTTCGGGGTGTACGTGCGCAC
>JAKLPK010000282.1 GCA_022013895.1 Cellulomonas sp.
AGCGGTGCGACCTGCGGCGACGTCGCCCAGCGCTACCAGCTGCTGCACGATGCGGGGGTGATCCTGCGCGAGTCCGGGCACCGGGTCTACCTGGACGCCGGGCACGCGAACTGGCTGTCCGCCGCCGACCTTGCCGACCGGTTGCACCAGGTCGGCGCCGAGGCGTTCGACGGGATCTCGCTCAACGTCTCCAACTTCGAGACCACGGCGGACAACGTGGAGTACGCCGAGCAGGTCTCGGCCGCGTTCGGCGCCCCGCTGCACGTCGTGATCGACACCTCGCGCAACGGCAACGGCCCCACCGCCGACCACCAGTGGTGCAACCCGCCGGGCCGCGCGCTCGGTGAGCCGCCCCGGGTGGTCGGCGACGGCACCCTCGACGCCCTGCTGTGGATCAAGACGCCCGGACGTTCGGACGGGACCTGCAACGGAGGGCCCGCGGCGGGGGAGTTCTGGACCTCCTACGCCCTGGAGCTGGCGCGCGACGCCCGGTCGTGAGCCGTGACTGGATCGTGACCTCCTGCGTCGTTGACTTACTTAGTTCACTTCATTAAGTTGCCGGACAGGCCTCAGCGGTGGGGCCGCCCGGGCACAGCCGCCCGGGAGAGCCGCCCAGGCGGCGAACGAAGGAGACCAACGATGCTCTTGTCCCGTCGTCGTCGTGCCGCGCTCGGCACGATCTCAGTTCTCGCGGTCGGCGCGATGCTCGCCGCCTGCTCGGGTGGTTCGTCGTCCTCGGCCAGCTCATCGGCCGACGGCGAGCCGTCCGGCTCCATCCAGGTGCTCACCTGGCGCACCGACCTCGTCCAGGACGGCACCTTCGACACGTACGTCGCGGCCTTCAAGGAGAAGTACCCCGAGGTCACCGAGGTCAAGGTCGAGGGCATCACCGACTACGAGACGGAGGTGAAGACGCGCATGAACACCTCCAACTACGGCGACGTCCTCGCCATCCCGAACACCGTGAGCGGTCAGCAGCTCGCCGACTTCTTCGAGCCGCTCGGCCAGCAGGCCGATCTGGAGAAGACCTACCGCTGGCTTGCCGACCGCTCCTACGACGGCGTCTCCTACGGCATCCCCGTCGTCGGCAACGTCCAGGGCATCGTCTACAACACCAAGGTCTTCGCCGACGCCGGCATCACCACCTCGCCCACGACGCCCGAGGAGTTCCTTGCGGACCTGCAGGCCATCAAGGACAACGACCCGGACGTCACACCGCTCTACACCAACTACAAGGACGGCTGGCCGCTGACCGCCTGGACCTACTACCGCGGCGGCGTGTCCGGTGACGTCGACTTCGTCAACGAGCTGGTCAAGGACGACGCCCCGTGGAGCGGTGACAAGGACATGGCCGTCATCGACGGGCTGCTCTACGACGCCGTGCACGACGGGCTCACCGAGGCCGACCCGACGACCACCAACTGGGAGACCTCCAAGAACCTGCTCGGCACCGGGAAGATCGGCGTGATGCTGCTCGGCTCCTGGGCGATCCCGCAGATGCAGGCCGCCGCCGTGGCCGCCGGCAACAGCGCCGAGGACATCGGCTACATGCCGTTCCCCACCCAGGTCGACGGTGAGTTCCAGGCCATCTCCGCCGGTGACTACAACCTCGGCATCAACGTGAACTCCACCAACAAGGTCACCGCCAGGGCCTGGATCGACTGGTTCAACAACGAGTCCGGCTACTCCGAGTCCCAGGTCGGCCTGTCGCCCCTGGCCGACGGTGCCGTGCCGGCCGCGCTGCAGTCGTTCGTCGACGAGGTCAACCTCATCACCCTCAACCCCAAGCCGGCCGGTGAGGAGGACCTGCTCAACGACATCCAGAAGGCGTCCGAGCTGAGCATGGACACCCCGGACTACCGCAAGACGATCATCGACGAGGCCCGCGCCGGCTCCAAGACCAAGGAGCAGATCTTCGAGGGCCTCAACACCCAGTGGGCCCAGGGCATCGCGGACGTGGGCTGACCTGAGATGGCCTCCTCCGCCCCGGAGCTCCACCGTCCTCGGCGGGCCGGCCTGCGCCTGATCGCCGCCACCCGGGCCCTGCGCCCGGGTGGCGGCGGGCGTCGCAGCGGCCCGGCGCTGCGACGCGCGACGCCCTACCTGTTCCTGCTCATCCCGCTCGTGCTGCTGCTCGGGCTCACCTACCTGCCTGTGATCAACATGGTCTGGTACTCGTTCACCGACTGGGACGGGCTGGACAAGACCAAGAACTTCATCGGCCTGGAGAACTACATCGACGTCTTCACCCGGCCGGCGAACCTGCGGGTGTTCTACGTCTCGCTCTACTACTTCGTCGCCTCGTTCCTGCAGATGGGCCTGGCCCTCTACTTCGCGACGATCCTGTCGTTCAAGGTGCGGTTCCAGAACCTGTGGAAGGGGGTGCTGTTCTTCCCCTACCTCATCAACGGGGTGGCGATCGGGCTGATCTTCCTCAACTTCCTCAAGCCCGACGGGGGTCTGGACACGACCCTGCACTTCCTCGGACTGGACTCGGCGATCCACCAGTGGACCGGCGACCCGGCGCTCATCAACTACACGCTCGCCAGCGTCTCGGTGTGGCGCTACACCGGGCTGAACTTCGTCATGTTCCTCGGGGCCATCCAGTCGATCCCCGGTGACATCTATGAGGCCGCCGAGCTCGACGGCGCCAACCGTTGGCACGAGTTCCGCTACATCATCCTGCCGTCGATCAAGCCGATCGTGTCGCTGTCGTTCATCCTCGCGATCTCCGGCTCGCTGGCCGTCTTCGAGGTGCCGTACATCATGACCGGCGGCGGCAACGGTTCGGAGACCTTCGTCATCCGCGCCGTCAAGATGGCGTTCACGCTCGGCAAGGTCGGCATGGCCTCTGCCATGGCCGTCGTGCTGCTGCTCCTCGTGCTCCTGTTCAGCTGGGTGCAACGACGCGTGGTGCCCGACGAGAAAGCAGACATCGCATGAAGCGCGCCCTGGCACGCACCGGCGTGTACCTGTCCCTGGTCATCGCCACGCTCGTCGTGGTGCTGCCCATCGCCATCGTGGTCCTCGGGTCGTTCAAGACCGACCAGGAGTTCCTCACCACCGGGCCGCTCACCCCGCCGACCAACTGGCTCAACGTCACGAACTTCGTCACCGCGTTCCGCGACGGCAACATGCTCTCCGGGTTCGCCAACACCATCGTCGTGCTGGCCTTCGCCGTCACCGGGACGATTCTCATCGGGGCCAGCGCGGCCTACGCCATCGACCGGTTCGGGTTCCGCGGACGCAGCGTCGTGCTCGCCCTGTTCCTGGTCGCCACCCTCGTCCCCGGGGTCACCACGCAGGTCGCGACCTTCCAGATCATCAACGGCATCGGGCTCTACAACACGATCTGGGCCGGTGTCCTGCTGTTCATGGGCACCGACATCATCTCGATCTACATCTTCTGGCAGTTCATCCGGGCCATCCCGCGGTCCCTGGACGAGGCCGCCACCCTGGACGGTGCCGGGCACCTGCGGATCTTCTTCCGCATCATCCTGCCCAACCTCAAACCGGCGATCGCCACCGTCGTCATCATCAAGGGCATCGCGATCTACAACGAGTTCTACATCCCCTACCTCTACATGCCCGACCACAAGACGATCGCCACCTCGTTGTTCGCGTTCAAGGGGCCGTTCGGGTCGCAGTGGCAGGTCATCTCGGCCGGGGTCGTCATCATCCTGGTGCCGACCCTCATCGCGTTCCTCGCCCTGCAGCGGTACATCTACAACGGGTTCACCTCGGGGGCGACGAAGTAGTGACCGCTCAGGTCAGCGGGGCCTCGGCGCCCCGCGGCGCGAGCTCGGCCTGTAGCACCAGGGTCGCGGCGCCCAACGCCGCAGACTCCGGCCCGTGGGTCGACAGCCGCACCTGCACCGGGCCGCTGCCCCGGGCGAACCGGTGCTCGGCCACATGCTGCGCCACCACCGGCAGGTACAGCGGCCCCGCCACCGCGAACGCCGGTCCGGTGAGCACCAGCAGATCCGGGTCGACCACGTTGACCAGCGTGTGCGCGGCGACCGCCAGGTACCGGGCCGAGTCCTCCACCAGGTCCAGCGCGACGCGGTCGCCGGCCAGCGCCAGCCGGGCCAGCGCCCCGAACGCGGCCAGCACCGGGCGGTCGTCGTCACCCAGGTCCACCCCGGCGGCACGGGCCCGCTCCACCACGGCCGCCGGACCGGCCAACGCCTCCACGCAGCCGCGGTTGCCGCACCAGCACACCGGACCGTCCAGGTCCACCGTGACGTGGCCCACCTCACCGGCGTTCCCGCTCGCGCCCCGGAACACCCGGCCACCGGTGAGCAGGCCGGCGCCCACCCCCTGGCCCATGAAGAGCGCCGCGAGCGTCGTGGTGGGCGCGATGCCGTCGGCCCAGTACAGGCCCGCCGCAGTCGCCGTCGCATCGTTGTCGAGCAGCACCGGCAGCCGGGTCGCGGCCTCCAGGCGCTCCCGGACGGGGAAGTCCACCCAGGCGGTCATCGGTGGCTGTGCGAGCACGATCCGGGTCGCGGCCTGCAACGGCCCGGGGGCCACGACACCCAGTCCGGTGAGCCGTCGGCGGTCGATCCCGGACCGTTCGACGATCCCGTCGACCTCGGCCGCGATCGTGCCGACCGCATGCCCCGGGTCCGTCCCGACCAGTGCACCGCGGCGCCAGCGCGAGACGATCGCACCGCCCAGATCGGCGAGCACGAACGTCGTGCCGTCCGTGCCCAGCTGCACGCCGAGCGCGTACCGGGCCGTCGGCTCGATGGCCAGCAGCGTGCGCGGCTTGCCGCCGGTCGAGGCACCACGGCCGACCTCGACCACCAGCCCCTCGTCGATCAGCCGGCGCACCACGGTCGACACGGTTGCCTGGGTGAGCCCGGTCGCGGTGGCCAGCTCGACGCGCGAGATCGTCCGTGAGGCGCGGACGACGTCCAGGATCATCGTCCGGCTCTGCGTCGGGGCGGACAGGGCGAGCGGCACGGCGCCACGGTACCGGCCCGCGGCCCCGTGCCCTGCGGCAGCCCCGCCCCCGGCCGGCGCCACCGCGCAGGTCGCACCGTGACCCGCGCCACTGTCCCGCCGCCCGCGGCGCCCCGCCCCACCGCCACCCCCATCCACGAGGAGCCCCTGATGAGCACGCTGCACGACGGCTGGACGCTGCGAGCCACCGCAGGTCCGGTGCCCGAGGACCTCCTCGACACGGCCGTACCGGCCACCGTGCCCGGCAGCGTGCACACCGACCTGCTGGACGCCGGGCTCATCGGCGACCCGTACGCCGAGGCCAACGAGACCGCCCTGACCTGGATGCACGACACCGACTGGCGGCTCTCGCGCACCCTGCACCTGGACGCCGCCGCCCCCGACGAGCACGTCGACCTCGTGTTCGAGGGCCTGGACACGGTGGCCACCGTGCGGCTCGGCGAGGTCGAGCTGGGCCGCACCGCGAACATGCACCGCAGCTACCGGTTCGACGTGCGGGCGCTGGCCGATGGGACCGACCGTGAGCTGGCGGTCGACCTGACCTCGGCCACCAGGTACGCGCTGGCCGAACGGGACCGGTTGGGCGCGCGGCCTGCGGCCTACTCCGCCCCGTTCAACTACGTGCGCAAGATGGCGTGCTCCTTCGGCTGGGACTGGGGACCCGATCTGCGCACCGCCGGCATCTGGAGGCCGGTGCGGGTCGAGCGGTGGCGCACCGCGCGGCTGGCCCGGGTGCGACCTCTGGTCACGGTCGACCCCGATGGCACGGGGCGGGTCGAGGTACGGGTCGACCTGGAGCTGTCGGGGCTGACCGCCCCCGTCGCCCTCACGGTGCAGGTCGAGGTCGGCGGCCAGGTGCAGCAGGCCCGGGTGGACCCCGGGGTCGAGGAGGCGGTGCTCGTCGCACGGGTGCCCGACGCCCCGCTGTGGTGGCCGGTCGGGTATGGCACGCAGCCGCTGGTGCCGCTCACCGTCACGGTGACCGGCCCGGACGGCGAGCTGGGCCGGTGGACCCGGCGGATCGGGTTCCGCACCGTCGAGCTCGACACCGCCGACGACGAGCACGGCACCGCGTTCGTGCTGCGCGTCAACGGGCGACCGGTGTTCGTCAAGGGCGTCAACTGGATCCCCGACGACCACCTGCTCACCCGGATCACCCGGGAACGCCTCGCCCGACGGTTCGACCAGGCGCTGGGCGCCCACATCAACCTGCTGCGGGTCTGGGGCGGCGGCATCTACGAGTCGGGGGACTTCTACGAGCTGGCCGATGAGCGCGGGCTGCTCGTCTGGCAGGACTTCCTGCTGGCCTGCGCCGCCTACCCGGAGGAGGAGCCGCTCGCCGATGAGCTCGAGGCCGAGGCGCGCGAGAACGTCGCCCGGCTCATGCCGCACCCCTCGCTCGTGCTGTGGAACGGCGGCAACGAGAACGTCTGGGGCCACGAGGACTGGGGCTGGAAGGACGATCTGGCCGGTCGCACCTGGGGCGGGGCGTACGCCCACGACCTGCTGCGACGCGTGGTCGCCGAGGTCGACCCGACCCGGCCGTACTCCGACAACTCGCCGTACTCCCCGCGCCGGGCCCCCGAGCAGGTGCACCCCAACGACCCCGACCACGGCACCCACCACCAGTGGGAGGTGTGGAACCGGGTCGACTACCGCGCCTACCGGGACGAGGTGCCGCGGTTCTGCTCCGAGCTCGGCTTCCAGGGGCCGCCCACCTGGCGCACCCTGGCCGAGTCGGTGCACGCCGTCGACGGTCGCCCGCTGGAGCAGGTCGACGACCCCAAGGACGACCCGGTGTGGCTCGTGCACCAGAAGGCCGAGGACGGCAACGGCAAGCTGGACCGCGGTATGGCTCCGCACCTGGGCGTCCCGGCCGATTTCACCGACTGGTTGTGGGCCGGGCAGCTCAACCAGGCGCGGGCCGTGCGGTACGCCGTCGAGCACTACCGCTCGTGGTGGCCGCGGACGGCCGGTGCGGTGGTGTGGCAGCTCAACGACTGCTGGCCGGTGACCAGCTGGGCGGCGATCGACGGTGCCGGGCGTCCCAAGCCGTTGTGGTTCGCGCTGCGCGCCGCCTACGCCCCGCGGGCGCTCAGCTTCGTCGAACGTGACGGTGCCCTGGTGCTCGCGGTGGTCAACGACACCGACGAACCCTGGCGCGGCCGGCTCGCCGTGAACCGGCAGCGCCTGGACGGCACCCCGCTGGCCGATGAGGTGGTCGAGGTGGAGGTCGGTGCCCGCCAGGTGCACCTGCAGCCGGTCGCGGCCCACATCGCGTCCCTGGCAGACCCGTCGGACGAGGTGGTCGTCGCTGACCTGGACGGGCTGGGCGCCGTGCACACCGCGGTCGAGGACATCGACCTGCACCTCGACCCGGCGGCCGTGGTGTCCCACGTCGAGGCGGCGCCCGATGGCTACCGTGTGCTGGTGCATGCCCGCAGCCTCGTCCGCGACCTGATGCTGCACGTCGACCGCGTCGATCCGCAGGGCAGCGTCGACGGAGGCCTGCTCACGCTGCCCGCCGGCGCCGACGCGGTGCTGCACGTGCGGTGCGCACCGCTCGCCGACCCGCAGGCGCTCACCCGGGCGCCCGTGCTGCGTACCGCCAACGACCTGCGTGCGGTGCGGCAGGCGGCGCGGCGTGCCGATCCGGCCGCCGTGCCGGTGGCGCCATGACCGGTGCGGCCGTCGGTCTGGTCCTGGCCCGCCCGGCGCGGCTGCTCGGTGAGGAGGCCTTCTTCATGGAGCTCGTCGCCGGGATGGAGGAGGCGCTGTCCTCCGTCGACCTGTCGGTGCTGCTGCACGTCGTGCGCGATCACGAGGCCGAGGTGGCCACCTGGCGGCGCTGGGACCGCGACCGGTTGGTCGATGCGATCGTGGTCGCGGACGTCACCGGTGACGACCCACGGCTCCAGGTGCTGTCGCAGCTCCAGCTGCCCGCCGTGGTGCTCGGCGGGCCGGTGCAGGGTCTGCCGGTGGCCAGCATCTTCGTCGACGACGATGCGGCGGCCCGGGCGGTGGTCGCGGGGCTGGCCGAGCTCGGCCACCGGGACCTGGCCCGGGTGAGCGGCCCACGGCGGCTGTGGCACACCCGGCAGCGCGATCTGGCGTTCGCCGACGAGTGCGCGCGACGCGGTATGGGTGTGCGGGTGGTCGAGGGTGACTACTCCGAGGAGGCCGGCACCCGGCTCACCCGTGCGCTGCTGGAGGGCGAGCGCACCCCCACCGCCATCGTCTACGACAACGACGCCATGGCCGCGGCCGGGCTCGCGCAGGCCGCGGCGTGCGGCCGTCCGGTGCCGTCGCAGCTGTCGATCGTCGCGTGGGACGATTCCACGTTGTGCCGTCTGGCCAGCCCCGCGCTGTCGGTCATCGCCGTCGACGTCCACGCGATGGGTGAGCAGCTGGCAGGTGTGGTGCTCGGCGCGATCGCCGGGGACCCGCCGCAGGTGCACCGAGCCGCACCGCACCGCCTCGTCCTGCGCGGGTCGACCGGACCCGCATGTCCTTCGCCGTCCCCGAGCGCACCGGAGCCGCTGCCATGACCGCCTGGACCGATCTGCCGACCCACCGCACCTGGTTGGCCGAGCACACCGCCGCCCTGCTCGACTTCGGCCGCCGCACGCCCTACCCGGGTGGGGGCGCCGCCTGGCTGGACGACGACGGGACCCCGCTGCTGGACCGCGGGACCGAGACCTGGATCACCTCGCGCACGGTGCACGTCTACTCCTTGGGCGCGCTGCTGGGCCGTCCGGGCTGCCGGCCGGTGGCGCAGGCCGCGCTCGACGGGCTCACCGGTCCGTTGCGTGACGTGGCGAACGGCGGCTGGTTCTCCGCGGTCGGCGCCGACGGCAGCCACCCGGACGAGAAGGCCGGGTACGCCCACGCGTTCGTCGTGCTCGCCGCGTCCTCGGCGACGCTCGCCGGCCTGCCGGGCGCCCGCGCCCTGCTCGACGAGGCGCTCGCGACCTTCGAGACCCGGTTCTGGGACGACGCCGCGGGCCGGGCCGTCGACACCTGGGACGCCTCGTTCAGCCGGCTGGACGACTACCGCGGCGTCAACGGCAACATGCACACCGTCGAGGCGTTCCTCGCCGCGGCCGATGTCACCGGCGACCGCCTCTGGCTGGACCGCGCCGCCCGGATCGCGTCCTTCGCCGCCGCCCAGGCCCAGGCCAACGACTGGCGGCTGCCCGAGCACTTCACCGCCGACTGGACCCCGCAGCTCGACCTCAACGTGGACCGCCCGGGTGACCCGTTCAAGCCGTACGGCGCGACCGTCGGGCACGGGCTGGAGTGGGCCCGGCTGCTCCTGCACCTGGAGGCCGCGGGTGCGACCGGCACCGACTGGGCGGCTGCGGCCGTCGCGCTGTTCGACCGTGCGGTGGCCGATGGCTGGGCGGCGGACGGCGCCGACGGGTTCGTCTACACCACCGACTGGTCCGGCGCCCCGGTGGTGCGCGAGCGGATGCACTGGGTGAGTGCCGAGGCGATCGGGGCTGCCAGCGCCCTGCACCAGCGCACCGGGGACCAGCGCTACGCCGATCTGTACGCCCGGTGGTGGGACTACGTCGACCGCTACGTCGTGGACCACGTGCACGGCTCCTGGCACCACGAGCTGGACACCGCCAACCGCCCGTCGGGCACCGTCTGGCCGGGCAAAGCCGATCTGTACCACGCCGTGCAGGCGACGCTCATCCCGCGGCTGCCGCTCGCACCGTCGCTGGCCAGCGCGGTCGCGGCGGGTCTGCTGCGCTGAGCGGCACCACCCCGTCCCCGTCCCACCCCGACCCACCCGGGCCGGCCGCCTCGCCGCGCGATGTCGGCCCCACCCTCGAGAGGACCTCGTGACTGCCCTGCCCGCCGACCCCGCCTTCCTGTGGGGTGCCGCCACCGCCGCCTACCAGATCGAGGGGGCGGTGACCGCCGACGGTCGCGGCCCGTCGATCTGGGACACCTTCGCCCATACCCCCGGCCGGGTGGTGCACGGCGACACCGGGGACGTGGCCGTCGACCACTACCACCGCTGGGCGGCCGATGTGGCGCTCATGGCCGAGCTTGGCCTGCAGGCCTATCGGTTCTCGATCTCCTGGCCGCGCATCCAGGCGACCGGGCAGGGACCGGTCAACCCGGCCGGGCTGGCGTTCTACGACCGGCTGGTGGACGAGCTCTTGGCGCGCGGCATCCGGCCGATCGCCACGCTCTACCACTGGGACCTGCCGCAGGCGTTGCAGGACGCAGGCGGCTGGGCGGCGCGGGAAACCGCCGAGCGGTTCGCGCAGTACGCCGGGGCGGTGGCCGGGTGGCTCGGCGTCCGCGTGCACCTGTGTACCACGCTCAACGAGCCGTGGTGCGCGGCGTACCTGGGCTACGCCTCGGGCGAGCACGCCCCCGGTATC
>JAKLPK010000283.1 GCA_022013895.1 Cellulomonas sp.
GCTTCGTGCTCATCAGCCCTACCTGCACGATCTGCACGCCACGATCGCGGCGCCCGTCAAGGCCTGGTGCGCACCCGACGGCTAGGTCCGCGCGCACGGCGCGCAGGGGTGGTACGTCGCCGACACCCGGGCCGTGGCCCGCGCGGTCGTCACGGTCGGCGGTGTCGAACCCGAACCCGTCGGGGTGCGCCCGGACGGGCCCGGCCGGCTGGTCGCCTCGTTCATCGTGCGCAACGTCGGCGGCAACGACGCCGACCCCGCCGTCCGCCTCGACCGGCATGTCGAGGTCACCCCCACGGGGGTCAGCGAACGCTACGTGCTGAGCTGCGCCACACCCGGGCCCGTCACCACCACGATCCAGGTCCAGGTCCAGCCCGATGCGACGGGGATGGACGCGATCCGGGTCGGCGGTGCGCTCATCGGGAGCCCGGCCGTGCGGCAGCAGGACGACGAGATCCGATGGGCGCTGCGCCCCGGTCTCGACGCACGGCTACGCGCGACTGGCGCCACCTACCAGGTCGGCGCCACTGCAGTTTCGGGCACCGGGGTCTCGGGCACTCCGGTCACGGCCACCTGGCCCGTGACGGTGGCACCCGGTCACCCCGTGACGTTCGCGCTCACCGTCGCCATGCACGACCCCGACGGTGTGGTGCGCGCACCCGGCACAGCCGCACCGGAGTGGTCACGCCCCGAGGTCGAGTCCGACGACCGGCGTCTGGCGGCCTGGCTGGACCGTGCCCTGGACGACCTCGCCGGGCTGCGGATGAGCGCCCGGTTCGCGCCCGACGACGTGTTCCTGGCGGCCGGCGCCCCGTGGTTCTTCACGCTCTTCGGCCGGGACTCGCTCTGGGCGGCGCGGATGATGCTCCCGCTCGGCACCGAGCTGGCGGCCGGGACGTTGCGCACCCTGGCCGCCCGCCAGGGCAACCGGCTCGATGCTGCGAGCGCCGAGGCGCCCGGCAAGATCCTGCACGAGGTCCGCCGCGACGGTCTGGTGATGCCCGACGACGGTATGCACCTGCCACCGCTGTACTACGGGACCGTCGACGCGACGGCGCTGTGGGTCACCCTGCTGCACGACGCCTGGCGCTGGGGTATGCCGTCCGAGCAGGTGGGACCGCTCATCGGCCCGCTCGAAGCGGCACTCGAATGGTTGTCCGGGGACGGCGACCCGGACGGGGACGGCTTCCTGGAGTACGTCGACACCACGGGCCACGGCTTGTCCAACCAGGGCTGGAAGGACTCCGGCGACTCGGTCCAGTGGCGTGACGGCCGGCTGGCGGACGCACCGATCGCACTGGTCGAGGTCCAGGGCTACGCCTACGAGGCGGCCGTCAAGGGCGCCGATCTGCTCGACGCGTTCGGGCGGCCCGGCGCCGACCGCTGGCGACGCTGGGCGGCCGACCTCAAGGTTCGGTTCCGCGGGGCGTTCTGGGTCGAGCACCCCGACGGCGACTACCCGGGGATCGCCCTGGATCGGGACAAGAATCTGGTCGATTCCGTGACCAGCAACATGGGCCACCTGCTGGGCACCGGAATCCTCGACCCGGCCGAGGAGCGACTCGTCGCCGACCGGCTGGCCCGGCCCGACATGACCGCGAGGACAGGTCTGCGGACGCTGTCGGCAGGCTCCGGCGGCTACTGGCCGCTGCGCTACCACGGGGGCGCGATCTGGCCGCACGACACCGCCGTGGTGCTGGCCGGGATGGCCGCCGGTGGGCACACCGGAGCCGCCGACCGGTTGACCCGCGGTCTGCTCTGCGCCGCGGAGACCTTCCGGCACCAGCTGCCCGAGCTCTGGTCGGGCGAGGACGGGGCTGCCGCCATGCCCTACCCGGCGGCCTGCCACCCCCAGGCCTGGTCGGCGGCGGCCTCGGTCGTCGTGCTGTCCTCGGCCCTCGGACTGCGCCCCGACGTGCCGAACGGGGTGCTCCACGTCGACCCGCCGGCCGCCTTCGCCCTCGGGGCGCTGACGGTGCGCGGGCTGCGGATCGCCGGTCACCCGCTGGACGTCAGCGTCACCGCCGACTCGGTGACCGCCTCGACCGACGCGCCGCTGGAGGTGGTCACGCACCCCCGACCGACGCCGGCGAGCTGACGTCCCGCCCCCACCCGGAAGCCCCCCGTGCCACGCCCACCCACCCGGCGGACACCCGGCCCCCGACCACCCGCCTTCGGCTGACGGACACCCATCCGGCCAGAAGTGGTCACCTGGAGGCGCGACACGCCGGCTCACACCGCCCAACTGACCACATCGCCCAGGGTCGGGGCGGGGGCGGGGGGGTCGGGTCTGGGGCGGGGGCGGGTGGGGGCGGGGGCGGTTGGGCGCGGGGTCAGGAGGCTCGGGACAGGCGGTCGTCGCGGCGGCGGGTCTGCTCATCGGGGTCGGCCACCAGGGCGGCGTCGAGCAGTCGGCGCGTGTAGGGGTCCTGGGGGCTGCGCAGCACCTGGCTGCGCTCGCCGATCTCGACGATCCTCCCGTGCTGCATCACCGCGACCCGGTCGGCCAGGGTGTCGACCACCGCCAGGTCGTGGCTGATGAACAGGCAGGCGAACCGCAGCCGCGCCTGCACCTCGGCGAACAGCTCCAGGACCGTGGCCTGCACCGAGACGTCCAGGGCTGAGGTCGGCTCGTCGGCGATGAGCAGCTCGGGGTCCAGGCTGACGGCGCGGGCGATGGACACGCGCTGCTGCTGGCCGCCGGACAGCTCGTGCGGGTAGCGACCGGCCCAGGCGGCCGGCAGCTCGACCTGCTCCAGCAGCTCGGCCACCCGACGGCGCAACGGTTCGCCGCGCAGCCCGCCGTGCACCGACAACGGTTCGGCCACCGACTGGCCCACCGTGTACCGGGGGTTGAGAGTCGCGGCCGGGTTCTGGAAGACGACGCCGATCCGACGCCGGGCGGCGCGCACCGCACGCGGGGTGGCGCTGCCGAGCCTGGCACCGACCACCTCGACCGTGCCGGACGTGATCGGGGCCAGTCCGAGGGAGCAGCGGCCCAGCGTCGACTTGCCGGACCCGGACTCGCCGACCAGCGCGACGATCTCGCCGGGCATCACCTGCAGGTCCACACCGTCCACCGCCCGGACCACCCCGGAGCGCCGGCCGCGATACTCCACGACCAGGTCGTGCACGTCCAGCACAGGACGGTCCCGGCGGTCCACCGGATCGGGCCGGGCGTCCGCACCCAGGCGCGGCACGGCCGCCAGCAGGGTGCGGGTGTACTCCTGCGTCGGGGCGGCGAACAGCTCGCGCACGGGCGCCTGCTCGACGGGCAACCCACGCCGCAGCACCACCACCCGGTCGGCCAGATCGGCCACCACTCCCATGTCGTGGGTGATGAGCACGATCGCGGTGCCGGTGCGCGCCTGGAGCCTGCGCAGCACGTCGAGCACCTCCTGCTGGACGGTGACGTCCAGGGCCGTGGTCGGTTCATCGGCCACCAGCACCTGCGGGTCGGAGGCGAGCGCCATCGCGATCATCACGCGCTGCGCCTGACCACCGGACAGCTGGTGCGGGTAGAACCGCAGCCGCTGCTCCGGATCGGGCAGCTCGACCATGGCCAGCAGCTCGGCGGCGCGGTCCTGGCGCTGCGCACGGGTGAGCTGCGGCAGGTGGCGGCGCAGCACCTCGCGCAGCTGGTAGCCGATGGTGAAGACCGGATCCAGGGAGTTGGACGGGTCCTGGAAGATCATCGAGATGCGTCGACCGCGCACCTCGGCCAGCGCACGACGGGACATCCCCAGCAGCTCCAGGTCGCCCAGCCGGGCCGATCCGGTGACGGTGGCGGTGCGCGGCAGCAGGCCCAGCAGCGCGAGGGAGCTCACCGACTTGCCGGAGCCGGACTCGCCGACCACCGCGAGCACCTCACCGGGGTACAGGTCGAAGCTCAGACCCGCGATGGCGTGCACATCGGGGGCCCGTCCCTCATCGACGGTGAAGGTCACCGACAGGTCGCGCACGTTCAGGACCGGCGCGGTCGCGGCACCGGGCCGCGCACCGTCGGGCCGCACCGAGTCAGGCTGCGGCGCGGACGACCGGGGGCTGCTGGGCTGCTCGGTCACGGGGTGTCCTCCGGGGTCGGGGGTGCGGCGTGGGCGGCGTCGCGGTAGGCCCGCCAGTCGACGAGCATCCGACGGTGGTAGCCGGCCAGCCAGGTGAGGTAGAGCCGGGCGTTGGTCAGTCGCAGCAGGGGGCCGTGGTCGGCCTCGCCGCCGTCCCCGGTCTCGACCCGCGTGGGGACGGCGGCGAACCCGGTCTCGATCACGTCCTGGAGGCGTTCGAGGTAGTGGCGCTCCCCGGCCAGGAAGCTGCCCCAGATGTCGTCCTCGACCCGGAAGTAGTGGTTGCGGTCGCCCGGGATGACGTGCCGTTTGAGGAACCCGACGTCGACGAGCTGACGCGTGGAGGTCGACACCGCCCCGGCGCTGGCGTGCAGCATCGTCGCGATCTGGGTGCTCGACAGGTACTGCTGGTCGAGGATCATGAGCAGGCCCATGATCCGGCCCTCCATCCGCGGGTTGCCTGCGGTGGCCCAGACCAGCGCGAACTGCTCGACGAACTGCGTCCGGGACTCGTCGAGCACCGGCAGCCCGGTGTCGGCCGTGCTGGACCCGGCGGTGCTGGACCCGGCAGCGCCGGACCCGACAGGGCCCGGGTCGGACGAGGACGGGTCGGACGAGGAGGGCGTCAGGGCGTCGGCGTCGGTCACACGCTCACCCTAGGGAGCCGGGTCATCGCCGTGCGGCGCGCCAGGAACTGCGCCACCGGCCA
>JAKLPK010000284.1 GCA_022013895.1 Cellulomonas sp.
GGTCCCGATGCCGACGGCGTGCACCATCGCCACCGGCCAGAACAGGTACGCCAACCAGTGGATGCCCCGCCACAGGCGGGCCGGGATGCGGTGCCGCAGCAGGCTGGTCACGGTGAGCAGCACCATGAGGTCGAGGGACACGGTCCCCAGGCCCAACCAGAACGGCTGGTAGGAGCCGAGGAACGGCACGACGGTGTCGAGCCAGCTCACCGTCACGTACGAGTCGGCGACGACGGTCACCACGTGGACCACGACCAGCAGCACGGCCAGCAGGGTGGCGTTGCGGTGCAGCCCGGCGACGACGAACCGTGGGGTGCGCCGCGACCCGGCCTGCCGGCGCACGGCGATGCCGAGCACGACGACGACGGTGAGCAGCACGAGCGAGACGATGCCGGTGGCCCGGCTGATCACCCAGAGCAGGTTCATGCCGCCACCTCCTGCGCGGGCCAGCCGCCGACGAGCGTGGTCCGGCCGTCCCGGGCGACGAGGCGCGCGGTGACACCCAGACCGGTCAGGTAAGCGGGGGCGCGTTCGGCGCGGATGACGGCGGCCGTGCTCGCCGTGTTCGCCAGGGTCGCCGTCCGTGCCGCGACGGACACCGTCCGCCACGGTGTCCAGGCCGGGAACCCGAGCCGCGGGTCGACCACGTGGTGCAACTCGACACCGTCACGCACCCAGCGGCGGGCCCGGGTGCTGGAGGAGGCCAGCCCGCCGCCGTGCAGCGAGATGGTGGTGGTCGGTGCGGTGGGGGTGTCCTGCGGCCGGCCCACCCTGTCCTGCACCCGGATCTGCCAGCCGCCGTCGGGTACCGGTCCGGCGACCCGGATGTCGCCGCCGAGGCTCACCAGCACCCCGGTGCCGAGCACGGCGCTGATCCGGGTCGCGGCCCGGTCGGCCGCCCACGCCTTGGCGGTGGCGCCCAGGTCGAGCAGCACGCCCGGCGGCACGGTGACCATGCGGCGCGCCCTGTCCAGCTCCACCTGCTGCCAGCCGGCCACCGGCGCACGGACCACGAGCCCGTCGACGAGGTCGTCGAAGTCGCGGTCGTAACCCAGACCGACGAGGGCGTTGCCGACCGTGGGGTCGACGTCACCGTCGGTGAGCCGGGCGGCGTCCAGCGCCACGGCGAGCGCCTCGGCCAGCAGCGGGCTGACCCGGACGGGCTGGCCCTCGGCCCGGGCGAGGGCGCACACCTCGGAGTCGGGGCGGAACCGGCTGCAGGCCGCATCGAGCGCCGCCAGGTCGGCCTCCAGCAGGTGGCGGGCGCTCGGCAGTGCGGCGTCCTCGGTGACGACGAGCCGCACCAGGGTGCCCAGGGCGGTCCAGTCGGCGGCGGCGACCATCAGGAGCCGCCCGTGGTGGCCTGCGATGCGGCGCCGGACCCGCTGCTCACGCTGCCGGACGAGCTGCCGGAGGTGTCGTCGGTGGTGGTGTCCTCGGTCGTGGTCGCGGACTCGTCGGTGGAGGTGGTGCCCTGCGTCGAGGTGCTGGTCGAGGTGGTGTCGTCGTCGGACGAGGTCGACACCGAGGTGCTGGCGGTGGTGTCGGTCTGGGTGCCGATGACGGCGGCGGCGGTCACGCCGGTGGCGACGAGTGCGGCTGCCGAGAGGCCGGCGGTGAGCCGCGTCAGACGACGCAGACCGGCCGCCCGACCGTTCTGCACACCTCGCCGCGGGACTGGTGTCCACGGGTCTTCAGGCATCGGTCGCTCCTTCCTGGTGGCCTTGTCCTGCACACCACGAAACAGCGCGCCGCTGAGCGGGGCTTGGGCGGTTCCAGTGGACTGGCTGAGGACCGGGCTACCGCGCCGCGATGCCGTCGAGCCGAAGCTCCACCGTCTCGTCCCGGTGGCTGCCCGCCGCGCCGACGTGCTTGGCCGGCACGATCGGGCCGTTCTTGAGGACGCCGAACAGGGCCATCGCATGGCCTCGCCCGACGTCGTACTCGTCCTTGAGCCAGGTCACGAACTCGGTCGCCTTGGTGTCCGGGCCGAAGCCGCGACCCTCGGCCTCGTCGAGCAGCTGGCGCGGGGTGCGGCCAGTCTTCGTCTCGATCGCGTCGAGGTAGGCCTGGTAGGACATGGGGAGCCTCCTGTCCGGGAGTGCGCGTGAAATGTCATCGTCCGCGATTCAGACCAGCCGATCAACACCGGTGGCCGCGCGAGCCATTGCAGAGGGGTGGTGTCGCGGTCTTGCACGGTCGCGGCGAGCTTGACCTCGACGGCGAGCACCTTCCCGTCGTCGCGGACCACGATCAGGTCGACCTCGTGGTCGCCGTTACGGGTGCGCAGGTGCCCGACGGTCGCTTCCGCGGCCTGCGCCGCGACCCGCACGCACAAGGCAGCCAGGGACTCGAACAGGTGCCCGAGCATCGTCCCCGCCTGCGGGCCCACGGGTGAGCCGCCGTCGAGCAGGGCGTCGACCGTCAGCCCGAGCAGCCGGGCGGCGAGCGCCGGGTCGGCCAGGTGGTGCTGCGGTGCCTGCCCGAGCCGGGCGAGGGAACTGCCGAGCGGAGCCCATGCGGGGACGGGGTCGAGCAGCCACAGCTGGGTGAGCACGTCGCGGTAGGCGATGCTCGTGCTCCGTGCGGGCTTGTCGGCTTGACCGGGGGTGGCGGCATCGAGCAGCGCCGAGCAGCTGGCGGTCGCCGCGGCGTACGCCTGCAGCCACGCCAGCATGGCCTCGGGCTTGCGCACGGCCAGCCCCTGCTCAGGGACGTCGCGGTCGACCGCATTGCGCAGGTAGGACTCGAGCTGGAACCTCAGCGCCCGCGGAGTCGGCCCCCGCAGTCCTGGGAACGCGGTCGTCGTCTTGCCGACCGACGTCGGCCCGTCGATGGAGATCGCCGGCACCTGGGAGAGGAGCGCGTCCAGCTCGTCATCGGTGACACGGTACAGGTGGGCCACAGCTCGAATCAGACAGTTCGCGGGGTCGGAGATCCTGCTGAACGAGAACTGTCCGCACTCCCGGGGCGACTCGGAGTCGGCCGCCGACGCACGAGGTCGCTCACGCCGGACGCCCTGAGATTCCCGTGCCCCGGACGCCAGCGCAGGTGCGACCTCGGAGCATCGACTGACGGTCTCGGCCCGGCGTGGAGAGCTGTCCCAGCCTCGAGCCCGGTCAGCTCTTCGTGAGCGCCTCCGCGAGCATCACGATGATGCCGCTGGGCCCGCGCAAGTAGGTCAGCTTGTAGACGTCCTGGTAGTTCGCGACGCCGCGCAGCGGGTAGCAGCCGTGCGCCGCGGCGATCTCGAGAGCCGCGTCGATGTCGTCGACCGAGAAGGCGACGCGGTGCATGCCGATCTCGTTCGGCAGGGTGGGCTCGGCCTCGATGGCGTCGGGATGGAGGTACTCGAAGAGCTCGAGCCGACCGTTGCCGTCGGGCGTCTGGAGCATGGCGATCCTGGCGTGGTTGCCATCGAGGCCCACCGCCGTGTCGGCCCACTCCCCGCTGACCGTGTCACGGCCCAGGACGGTCATCCCCAGGTCGGTGAAGAACGCGATAGCAGCGTCGAGGTCGCGGACAGCGATGCCGACGTTCTCCAACTTGATGGGCATGCTTCACGCTACCGAGCGCGGTCGGGCCCGGCGCGCCGGGCCCGGTGCCGCAGCTGTGCCGCGGACCAGAGGCCAGGCGCCGCGCGAGCCCCCACGCCGTCATGACCGACCGCCAGTCCCCGGCCACTCAGCGAGGCACACCGTCGAACTTGGGGATGGCCTGCGGCGTCACCGGCGCGAACAGGTTCACCAGCGTCCCGTCAGGGTCACGGACGAGCAACGAGCGGTTGCCCCACGGCATGACGGTGGGCCCCTGAACGATCAGGACCGATCGGTCCACGAAGGACGCGAACACGGGTCCACGTCCTCGACGAGGAACTCGATGATCGCTGTGTGGTTGTCGGCGGGACGGGCCGACCCCGACCCGAACAGCGCGACCGTCCGGGTGCTGCCGATGGCGAGGGTGCCATGGGGCGTGCGCAGCTCCGCGAAGTCCGGGGTCGGGCGCTCGGCCACGACGCCCGTGACGAGCTCGTAGAAGTCGACGAGTCGAGGCACGTCATCGGTGATGAGCCGGACGGAGACGAGGTTCATGGGTGGATCCTTCGGAGGTGGTCGTCGAGGGCGTTCCGCGACGAACCTCAGCGTCCCGACACCGCACCGGTCGGCACCGCCGGAACGGGTGGCACCTCCGCGTTGCGCCCCAGGAGATGAACCCGCGAGACGAGGTCCTGGGCCCGCGTCAGGTCGTCGTCGCGGATCGCCGCGAGAAGCTTGCGTAGCGCGGTGCCGACGTGGGCGCGCGCGGCCACTGTCGAGCCTGGCTGCTGGGCCGCTCTCAGCGGGTGACGTCCAGCAGGTCGTCAGCGGTCCATGCCTGCACGACCCCGGCGTCGTCGGTCACACCTCCGGGGCAAACAGCGACGAGGGGCGTGCCTGCCTCATAGCCCGGGATGGAAGCGGCGTCGGAGCTGAGCTTGCGGATGTCCGCGGCGGTGACAGGTGCGGGGCGCCACTTGATGGTTCCGACGAACGCGAGCTCACGCGCAGGTCGACGATCGGCGCCGACGAGGTCGATCTCGGGGTTGTTGGACCGGGGCCACCACCCGCCGATCTCGCGGACGTGTGCCCATGGGGTGCCGATGAGCGCCTGCCACAGACCCGCGCGGACGACCGGCTCGATCGCACGACCACGCCATGACCCGAAGGCGTCGCCGTTCACCCGGGCGAGGGCGAGGTCACCCCGGCCGCGGTCGACCTCGGGTAGTGCTGGTTCGACGAACGGGAGCCAGAACCGCAGGGCGGGGTCGTCGATCCGGTATCGGGGCTCCCTCTGCGCCTTGGTGGAGAGCGGCTGGTCGACGGCGACGATGCGCTTGGTGGCCAGCAGGTCCAGTGCGCGGGACAGGGACGCGGGCTGCATGCCCCCTGTTGCCCGCTGGATGCCGGAGAACGTTCGTTCGCCGTACCCGCCGATCGCCATGAGCACCGTTCGCGCCTGCACACCCTCGGGCAGCTCGCCGTCGAGGACACGGGTGCCCGAGGCGACCAACGCCGACAGCGACGTCGAGAACGACCGTTCAAGGAAGGACGTACGCGTCTCGCCCTTCTGCCAGGTCTCGGCGATCTGCGGCTGCCCACCAGTGATCAGGTATGCGTCGAACGCGTCCATCCCGGCCAGCCCTGTCATCGAGCCGATGTCACCAGGGGTCAGCTCCTGCAGGACGATCTCGGCCCCGCGACCGTGGAACGGCTGGTCCGGCGCGGTGAGCTGTTCCATCATCGCGAGGTCCGACCCGAGGAGCAGGAGCAGCACCGGACGACCTGAGAGCTGCTGGTCCCACACCCGCTGGAGCTCACCCGCGCCGCCGGGGACGACCTCCAGGAGCCACGGGAGCTCGTCGAGGATGACCACGGCCGGCCGGTCCGTCGGGAGCGCACCGGCGAGCAGCGCCAACGCGGCGGTCAACGAACGAGGCTCCTGCCCCGCTGCGATGGCTGCGTTCGGAAGGCTCGAGGCCGCGATCGACGCGGCGAGGTCGGCGTACGCGCGCGCAGGCGTCGAGGCGCGCGCCGCTTGGAACACGAGGTAGGGCAGCCCGGACCGTTCGGCGAACACCTCGGCGAGACGGCTCTTGCCGATGCGTCGGCGTCCGCGCATGAGGACGGCGACACCACTGGCGTCCCGGCCGCCGCGTCGGACGAGGCCGAGCTGGTCGTCGAGCTGAGCAAGTTCGCGGGTTCGGCCGACGAAGTTCGCCACGGTCGCCCTCCAGCGTGAGTACCTGGTTCGATAGTATCGCGAACGTTAGTACCACTGACGATACTCAGATCGAGGCGGCCGTGGAGCTGCGGGCGCACAGGTGATCAGCCGACCGGCCTTGGCACTGGTGCGAAGCCGCCGCACCCTCGTACCGTCCGGGCATGGCCGACGACGACAAGCGCCCCGGTGCGATCAACGACGCCGCGGTCTTCGGCGAGCTCCTGGACTCCTCCGGTCCCGCGGTGCGGGCGATCATCGAAGCCCTCGACTCGCTCGTCCGACGCGTCGACCCCGACGTCGTCCAGGTGGTCTGGCCCCACCAGCGCACGGTGGGCTACGGCGTGGGGCCCAAGAAGAGCTCCGAGCACTACTGCTACCTGGCGGTCTACGGAGGGCACGTCAACCTCGGCTTCAACGAGGGCGCCGCGCTGGACGACCCCGAGCACGTGCTGGGTGGGTCGGGCGCCAGGTTCCGCAGCGTCAAGGTCGCCGACCCCGCCCAGGCCGACGACGCGCGGCTGGTCGACCTCCTGCGCCAGGCACGCGCACTCCGGCTGGCCGCCCGCGCCTCGGACGCTTCCACGGGCGCGCCGGATGCGGGGACTGCATCCTGAGGCGATGCCGCCGCCCGACCGTGCCGCGAGGCAGCTCCCCGACGTCCACACCACGTCGAGCCGGGTCACGCCGCAGACCCTGCTGCCCGCTGTCGGGGTCTCGGTCTCGGCCTTCCTGCTGTTCGGTGCGCACCTGCGCCCGCTGGGCTACATCGTCCTGCTGCTCAGCCTCGGTGCGGCCTACGTGCTGGACCGTCCGCTGGCCAAGGACCTGCTGCTCATCGGCATCGGGATCTCGATCATCAGCACCACCTCGGTGGCGGCCGACGTCTCGTGGGACCGGTTCATCGCGATCGGCACCGCGCTGACCGTGGCCGTCGCGGTCCCGTTCCTCATCGACCGGCTGGTGTACCGCCGTCGGGCGATCCGCTTCCCGTGGCGCGGGCACCGGCGCTGGCCGACGTCGGAGAAGGTCTACCTGGCGGCCGTCCCCCTGCTCGGGTGGGTGATCCTGCCGTACTACTTCCTCACCTCGGGCGCGTACCTGAACTGGCCGGACATCACCGACGGGAGCGAGCTGGCACGGTTCTTCGTCGGGGTGAACGCCGTGGGCACGTGGGACGAGCTCTTCTTCATCTGCACGTGCTTCGCGCTGCTGCGTCGGCACTTCCCGGTCTGGGTGGCGAACCTGCTGCAGGCGACGATCTTCGCGTCGTTCCTGTGGGAGCTCGGCTACCGCGAGTGGGGTCCGCTGCTCACCGCCCCGTTCGCCCTGCTGCAGGGCTGGGTGTTCACTCGGACCGGCTCGCTCACGTACGTGCTGGCCGTGCACCTGCTGTTCGACGCGATCGTCTTCCTCGCCATCGTGCACGCCCACAACCCGCAGATGTTCGCGGTCTTCGTGTACTGACCGCGCATGGCGTCGCGGGTGTCAGGCCGCGTTCCGGACCGCGTGGCGGACGTGCACCACGCCGTTGTCGAAGCGCCGGTGGTCCAGCAGCTCCAGGTCGAGCCGCACACCCCGCGGCAGCGCCGGTTTGCCGCCGCCCACCAGGACCGGGCAGACCAGCAGCACGCACTCGTCGACCAGACCGTGCCGGAACGCCTCGGCCGCGACGCCCGGGCCGCCGATGCTCAGGTTCGCGTCCGACGCGTCCTTGAGCCGACGGACCACCTCGGGGTCGAAGCTCCGCTCGATCCTGGTGCGGGTCGTCGACACCTCGGTGAGCGAGGAGGAGTAGACGATCTTGTCGCCGGCCCGCCAGATCTCGGCGTACTCGCGGACCACCGCAGGCTCGCCGGCCAGCCAGTCGTCGTTCTCCCAGACGGCCATCGTCTCGTACATGCGACGCCCGTACAGCGAGGTGCCGACCCCCCGCTCGTGCTCGTTCCAGAACGCGTGCACCGCCTCGTCCGGCACCGACCAGTCGAAGGACCCGGTCTCGTCCTCCAGGAACCCGTCGAGCGACATGTTCGCCGCGTAGATGAGCCTGCCCATGGTGGCCTCCGTCCGGACGAGGGCTCCAGAGTGCGGCGGCGGCGCGGCGGCGGCAACACATCGGCTGCCGCCCGCATCACGCCGGCTGCGACGGGAGCGGGTCCGCCTCGGATCGCAGTCCGGGCGCGCTCGCATCCCGGTCGGTCGATACGGTCCGGGTCGGCGGGCCCCGGGGTGACGTCAGGCGCGGCGCCCTGCGCGGGCGGCGAACGCGTCCATCGCGGTGAGGACCTGCGACGCCTGCCAGACCTTGGGCCGTCGCGCCGAGGTCGAGGGGCGCAGGACGTCGGCCTCCTCGAGGACCTCGATGGCGTTGCGGGCACCGCGGTCGGAGATGGCGAGCGTCGCTGCGACGTAGTCCGCGTTGACAACAGGCTGGGCGAAGAGGGCGTCGGCGAGGCGCCATGCCGCCGAGTCGGACCGGGCCCTGATCTGGTCCTGCCAGGCCGCGCGAAGGGCCATGACGTCGTCGGCGAGGTGGCGGCCGTTGAGGGTGGCGGCCACGGCCGCGTGGGCGACCTGTTCGGTGATGACGGACGGGTCGCCGTCGCGGTAGCTGGTGAGTGCGCGGAAGTAGCGATCGGGATCGCGCAGGAGACCGGCGGACACCGGCACGGTCGTGTGTCGGGTCAGGCCCCGGCGGCGCAGGACCTGGTGCAGCAGCACACGGCCGGTGCGCCCGTTGCCGTCGACGAACGGGTGGATGGTCTCGAACTGGGCATGGACGAGCGCTGCGTGGGTGAGTGCAGGGATGTCGTCGCGGGCAGCGAACGCGGCCATGTCATGGATCGCGGACTGCACCCGTTCATGGTGCGGCGGGACGAAGTCGGCGTCGTGCGGGCTGATCGCGGAGGCACCGACCCACACCTGCTCGCTGCGCCATCGGCCGGCGACGTCGGGGTCTGAGTCGGCGAGCAGGGCGTGGTGGACGGCGAGGATCGTGTCGGGGGTGATGTCGTCGCCGACGGCGAGTGCCTCACGCATGGCGCGCACGTTCGCAGCCACCAGCTCGGCGTTCTGCTTGGCTCCGACTCCGAGGCTTGCCATGGCGAGGTTGCGGGCGTTGGTGGTCAGGTGCTCGATCTGGGAGCTGGACGCCGACTCGGTGCGGAGCAGGACCGCGGGCATGGGGACGGGCATCGTCGCGACCTCGCTGTCGAACCGCGCGATGTCGGAGGTCGCGTCGTCGACGAGGACCTGCACGGTGCTGCTGATGCGCGGGGTGCGTGACGCGATCGGCGGCAGGACTGACGCCCGGTAGGGGCGGGCGATCCGCTGGCGCTCCCAGATGCTGAGGCGCCTGTCATCGAGGTTGGATGTCCAGTCGCGGGGCTCGGTGGTGAGCGCAGGCCACGCCGCGTCGTCGCCCTTCTCGGCCGCCACGGCCGTCCGCTGGTCGTTCACGAGGCTTCACCCCCTCTCGGAGTTATTGAACCCTAGACGTCTAGGGTTCAATAGTCGATGCCTGGAGTGAAGGCTACGTGCCGCGCCGCCCCATCCGGCGACGCCGACACGACGGGTGCGCGGCTCGCGACCGCCCGCGGCGGCTCGGCCGCAGAACCTCGTGGTTAACCGCTTGACCACGCGATCGTCCTCCTGTTAGCGTGTGGTCAACCGCTTAACCACGAGGGGGTGACGATGAACCAGCGCGGGTTCTACCGACCGCGAGGCGCGTGGGTGGGCGATGTCATCCCCTGGCACGAGGACGGCGTCTTCCACCTCTTCTACCTGCACGAGACGCGCCGCGTACCGGCCGAGGGCATGCCCTGGCACCGCGTGGTGAGCCATGACCTCGTCGAGTTCGACGAGGTGGGCGAGGCGATCGCGTCCGGCGGGCCCGAGGCCCCCGACTTCAATATCTACACCGGCAGCATCGTGCGGGACGAGGCCGGGCTGCACCACGCCTTCTACACCGGCCAGAACCCCGCACGCACCGGGGCCGACGGACGGCCGCTGCAGCTGGTCCTGCACGCGACGAGCAGCGACGGTCTGCGCACGTGGCAGCGCCGTCCGGCCGACACCTTCGGCGCTACCGCCGGCTACGAGACCGGCGACTGGCGCGATCCCTTCGTCTTCCGCGACGACGACGCGGGCCTGTGGCGGATGCTCGTCACCGCCCGCCACGCTGACGGACCCGAACGGCGCCGCGGCGTCATCGCGCAGTGCGTCTCGACCGACCTCTCGACATGGGAGCCGGCGGAGCCGTTCTGGGACCCCCGCCGCTACATCGCCCACGAGTGCCCCGAGGTGTTCGAGTGGAACGGCTGGTGGTACCTCGTCTACTCCGAGTTCAGCGACGCCTTCACCACCCGCTACCGGATGTCGCGCAGCCTGCACGGCCCGTGGACCACCCCCGTGCACGACACGATCGACGGCCGCGCCTACTACGCGGCCAAGTCGGCGGCCCGTGACGGGCGCCGCTTCTTCTTCGGCTGGATCGCCTCACGTGAGGGCTCGACCGATGACGGCCCCTGGCAGTGGGCCGGCACCCTCTCGGTGCTGGAGGCCACCCAGCGCGCCGACGGCACGCTCGCGTTCCACCCCACGGCCGAGCTGCGCGAGACGTTCGGCAGCACCGCCACCGCACTCCCGTCCGGCACCGTGCTGCACGCACCCGACGGGTACACCGACCTGCTCACGACCGCCGATGCCGCCGACGAGGTCCGCCTCGTCGCCCGGTTCGACGTCGCGCCGGGCACCACCGAGTGCGGGGTGCTGCTGCGCGCGAGCCCCGACGGTGACGAGGGCTACGTGCTGCGGCTCGAGCCCCGACGCGGACGCCTCGTGCTCGACCGCTGGCCGCGCCGGACCACCGGCACCGAGCAGTGGCAGATCTCCGGGGACGTGCCGTATGCCGTCGAGCTGGAGCGCCCCTGCACGATCGCACCCGGCGAGCACGTCCTGGAGGTCATCCTCGCCGGCGAGCTCGTCGTGGCCACCCTCGACGACGCCACCGTGCTGAGCACACGCGTCTACGACCGCCCGACCGGACGCCTCGGCGCGTTCGTCGGCGAAGGCACCCTCACGCTCCTGGAGTTCTCCACGCACACCCGCGCCGAGCACCCCGAGACGGCGGCTGCGCAGGGCGACCCCCTCGCACACGTCACCGTCTGACCCAGCCCCGCACGCCCCCCATCCCCGATCAAAGGAGATCCCGATGACTTCTCCCCGAACCAGGCGCCGCACCGCAGCCCTGGCCACCCTCACCGCCGTCGTCCTCGCCCTGGGCGCGTGCTCGACCACCACCGGCACCGCAGGCTCGACCGACGTCTCCCCGACCGGGGCGATCGTGCCCCGGGATATCTCCTGGCTGCTGTCGCGGCCGGCCGACGGCGGCGTGATCGCGGCGATGCAGCAGATCGCCGACGAGTACGCCGAGGACCACCCCGGCTTCTCGCTCAACCTCATCACCACCCCCGACCGTCCGTCGTACATCCAGAAGTACGAGACCCTCGCGGCGGCGAACAAGCTGCCCGAGCTGTTCGACACCGACGCGACACCGTTCGCGCAGAAGCTCGCCGAGCAGGGGCGCATGGTGGACGTCGCGGCGCTGCTCGACGACCTCGGACTCACCGACACCTACCGGGAGGCGGCACTGAACTACCAGCGCTTCTCCGACGGCTCGCTGTACATGGTCCCGTTCGAGTACTCCAGCGAGTACTTCTGGTACAACACCGCGCTGTTCGACCAGGCGGGAGTGTCCGTGCCGCAGACCCTCGACGACTTCCCGGCCATGTGCCAGGCGCTGCGCGCCCAGGGCATCACCCCGATCGCCCTCGACGGGCAGGACCAGTGGCCGCTCGAGCGGTACTGGTCGTACTACCCGTTCCGGCAGGCAGGACCGGACTACGTCCGCTCCGTCGCGACCGGCGACGCCACGTTCTCCGACACGGCCGGGCAGACCGCGGCCCAGTGGCTGTACGACCTGGGCCAGGCCGGCTGCTTCCAGGACGGGTTCTCCTCGACGGGGTACGCCGACGCCCAGGCGCTGTTCACCTCGGGCAAGGCCGCGGTCTACAACATCGGCACCTGGGAGCTGGCGAACCTCGCGACGGACTCGCTCGACGCGAGCGTCCGGGACTCGGTCGACTTCTTCACCCTGCCGACCACCGACGGGGCGGTGACCGAGGACAACGAGTTCGTCACCACCTCGGGGATCGGGATGGCCATCAACGCCGAGACCTACGACCCGCTGATGCGCGACTTCCTCGCCTTCGCCCTGGAGCGCTACCCCGAGGTCTACGCCGCCAGCGGGGCCCTGTCACCGACCACCACGGTGGCCACCACGATCCCCGACAACGCCACCGACCTCTACCAGAAGGCGGTCGATCAGGCCGAGGACGTCGGCACCGAGATCGCCGTGCCGTGGGACACCCAGCTCGACCCGACCACCAACACGCGCCTGCAGCAGGAGCTCACGCTGCTCGTGCAGGGCGACATCACCCCGGACGCTTTCATCTCCACGATGGACGCCACTCTCGCGGAGAACCTGAGTGACTAGCACCACCACCACGACGCGGGCGGGCGCGGCACGTCCGCGCCCGCCCCGGCGGCGCCGGCCGATGTCGACGTCGATGCTGCCGCGACGCTCGACCCTGTCCGTCGTCGTCTTCCTCGTCCCGCCGCTGCTGCTGTACGGGTTCGCCGTGCTGCTGCCGATCGGGCAGTCGCTCGTGCTCAGCCTGTTCCGGTGGGACGGCATCAGCGACATGCGGTTCGTCGGGCTGGACAACTACGTCAAGATGCTCACCCGCGACGACGTGTTCTGGACCTCCTTCACCAACGCCCTTGGCTACCTCGTCATCTGCCTGGTGCTGCAGCTGGGCGGCGCGCTCGTCGTCGCGGGCCTGCTCACCGCACTGCCCAAGGCGCGAGAGCTGGTCAAGACGCTCTACCTGCTGCCCGCCGTCATCTCGACGGTGGCCATCGCGCTGCTCTTCCAGCGGATCTACTCCCTCGAACCCCTCGGCCTGCTCAACCAGCTGCTCGGGTGGGTGGGCCTGGAGCACCTGCAGACCGCGTGGTTGTCGAACGTCAGCACCGTGCTCGCGGCGGTGTCGATCCCCGAGGGTTGGCGGTTCACCGGCCTGTACATGCTCA
>JAKLPK010000285.1 GCA_022013895.1 Cellulomonas sp.
CACCACCACCGAGGCCAAGGCCAAGCGGGTGCGTCCGCTGGCCGAGCGTCTCATCACCTTCGCCAAGCGCGGTGACCTGCACGCCCGTCGCCGGGTGATGACCGTCGTTCGGGACAAGTCGGTGGTGCACGAGCTGTTCACCGAGATCGCCCCGGCCATGGCCGACCGCACCGGCGGCTACACCCGCATCACGAAGATCGGGCCGCGCAAGGGCGACAACGCCCCGATGGCGGTCATCGAGCTGGTGCTCGAGCCGGTCTCGCCCAAGCAGCAGGTCGTGCGCGAGGCGACGATCGCCGCGGCGAAGGCGGCCCCGGTCGCCGAGCCGGTCGAGGTCACGTCGACCGAGGCCGTCGAGGCCGAGGCGACCGACGCAGCGGCACCGGCCACCTCCGACGAGGCAGCCGACAAGGCCTGATCGCAGTCCACGACGAAGGGCCTGCACCGTGAGGTGCGGGCCCTTCGTCACACCCGCAGGTGGCACCTGGGCGGGTGGGCAGATGGCGGGCGGTGGGGCGCCGCCGCGCTCGGGGTGGCCCGGGACCGCGAGGCTCAGCGGGTGGGGCCGGCCATCCGGGTGAGCGCCTGGCCGAACGCCTGGGTCAGCCCGGCGCGCCCGTCGGGTGCGGTGAGCAGGCAGAGTCGGGTGTCCGGTGCCCGGTAGTAGACCCACGGGCTCACCGGGTCGGCGATCCGGTGCTCGACCACGGCAAGCTCGCCGAGCAGCTGGAGGGCAGCCGGGACCGCTTCGATCCGCTCGAGCACGTGGACCGCCAGCATGTGCCGGTTCGGCGCGATGACCAGGACCCCGTGCTCGGGTCGTTCGATCCGGAGCGTTGCGGCGAGCAGCCGGTCGAGCACCAGCAGACGTGAGGCGCCGAACACGTCGTCGGCGACGTAGGTCTCGATGCGCGCGTCGTCGCCGATGCGCAGGGTGCGGTGGCGCGGTGTCGGCAGCTGCGCCAGCCCCTGGACGGCGCGCTGCGCGCAGACGTCCCAACCACCGTGCTCGGCAGGATCGACCGGTCCGCTGACTGCCTTGCCGCGGAGCTCGACCGTCACCTGGCGCAGCCCGGGCGCGATCAGACGGCCGCGTGCGAACTGCTCGCCCGCACCCTCCGACGAGTGCAGCCCGCGGTCGGCGACGAGCCGGGCCACCTGCCGCGGGCCTGGGGCAAATCCACCGAAAGGGGACACCCGGCCAGCGTAGGTTCGCCGACTGTGATCGTCACGGGGTCGCTCCGATGATCACCCGGACGGTCGACCTGCGCAGGCGGGCCTCGTGCGGTGCGGGGCTCAGCCCGCGTCGAGGCTCCACGCGCGCACGCCTCCGACGATCCCGGCCGCGTTCGGGACCACGACGACATCGTCACCGAGCCGGTCGAGCACCTGGGCGCTCACCCGTCGGGAGTTGCCGCCGCCGAGGTAGAGGCGGTCCCAGGCGACCACTGGCCGCAGGCCCTCCACCACCCGACGCACGCGCCGGGACCACAACGCGTCCCCGAGCCGGGCCCGTTCCGGCTGTCCGATGTACGAGTCGTAGGTGGTGGCCCGGGTGACGGGTGCGTGCGACATCTCCAGGTGCGGTGCGAGCCGTCCGCCGTCGAACAGCGCCCAGCCGAGCCCGGTCCCGAGGGTCAGGACGAGCTCCACACCGGTGCCGGAGACGACGCCGGCACCGTGCACCTGGGCATCGTTCAGCACGAGCGTCGGCAGCTCGAGGCGGGCCTGGAGCAGCGCCCGGATGTCGCACCCGGCCCAGGCCGCGACCAGCTCGGGCAGTGCCGGGGTCCGCGGGCCGGAACGGTTGATGTAGTGGGGTGTCGAGACGACGACGCCGTGCCGGATCATCCCGGGCATCCCCACCGTGAGCCGGTCGGCATCGGGCAGACCCGCCGCCAGCTCGGCGATGGTCTCGACCAGCCGGACCGGCGGCAACGGGTACGGGGTGGGCACGCGGACGGCCGGTGCGTGCAGCGTCCCCGCGGCGTCCAGGACGGACGCCTTGATGCCTCCGCCGCCGCAGTCGACCGCGAGGGTGAACGGGTCTGTGGCCACGCCCCAACCTAACGCCGTTACGGTGGTGCGCCGTGACGACCCTGCGCCTGCGGCTCGACCTGACCTACGCCGGAACGGACTTCGCAGGCTGGGCCCGTCAGCCCGGTCTGCGCACCGTGCAGGGCGTGCTGGAAGACGCGCTGGCGACGGTGCTGCGCGTCGAGGACGGGGTGCGGCTCGTCGTCGCCGGGCGCACGGACGCCGGGGTGCATGCCCGCGGGCAGGTGGCTCATCTCGATGTCGAGGCGGCGGCCCTGGCGGCGCTGCGTTCCCGGGACGGTGCCCGCGGTCCGGAGGTGCTGGTGCGTCGGCTCGCGGGTCTGCTGCCCGAGGATCTCGTCGTGCGTTCGGCTGTGGTGGCACCCGAGGGGTTCGACGCCCGGTTCGCCGCGCTGCGCCGCAGCTACGCCTACCGGGTGCGGGACGGCGCGGTGCGTCCCGACCCGCTGACGCGTGCGATGGTGCTGTGGCACCGGCACCCGCTGGACGCGCAGGCGATGTCGCAGGCGGCGGCGCGCCTGGTCGGGTTGCACGACTTCGCGGCGTTCTGCCGTCCTCGTCCTGGTGCGACCACGATCAGGACTCTGGAGGTGTTCGACTGGCAGCGTGCCGAGGAGGGAGCCGATGCCGGGCTGCTGGTCGCCCGGGTGCAGGCCGACGCCTTCTGCCACTCGATGGTCCGTTCCCTGGTCGGCGCCTGCCTCACGGTCGGGCGGGGGCGGCGGGACGTCGACTGGCCTGCCCGGCTGCTGGCGGACGGCAGACGGCTGGCCACGGTGGCGCCGGCGCTGGGCCTGACGCTGGAACGGGTGGACTACCCACCTGACGCCGAGCTCGCGCGGCGGGCCGAGCAGACACGGGCACGTCGCTCAGGGACGCCGGTCTCAGGCTGCTGCGGCTGAACCGGCCGAACGGGCCCGGCTGCGACCCGTGCCCGTCACCGAGGGGGAGGCTGCGGGTTCAGCCGACCGTGGCACACAGCCGTTCGCGCCGCCCGCGCCAGGCGAGCGTTCCGGCGAGCAGACCGACCACGAGCAGCGCGACAGCCGAGGCGAGGCTCCCGGAGAAGACCCCGACCACGCAGAACGCGGCGCACAGCACCGCGATCGCCTCGCGGCTGCGCCGGCCCCCGCCGATCGCGATGGCGAACAACCCCCAGGTGAGGTACCAGGGGAAGGTGCTCGGCGCGCTGAGCGAGACGACGACCAAGGCCCAGCCCACACCGGCATAGGCGGCTCGGTCGGTCACCCGGCCGGTGGCTCGCAGCAGCAGTGCCGCGGCACCGAGCGCACCCGCGGTCGCGGTGAGCGTGCGGCCGATCGTGAAGGCCGTCGTCAGCCCCGGTTCGGTGATGTTGCCGGTGACCAGGGCGATGAGCCAGGAGAGCCAGGTGCTCGGTGCCATCCCGCCACGGGTGGTGCCCGGCACCCCGAGGGCGCCTACCCACCCGAACGCGTCCGGGAGCAGGGCCCAGGCTGCGAGCGTGACGGCGACGGCCGTGGCCAGCGCAGATCCCAACCTCCGGCGGCGTTCTGCTGAGGGTGTGCGCCGCAGTGCATCGAGCAGCACGTACCCGACGAGCACGGCACCCGGCAGCTTGAACAGGCAGGCGAGGATGGCGACCGCCATGGCCCATGAGGTGCGGCCGGCGCGGGTCAGCAGCACGACGAGCACCGCGAGGCCGCCGACGATGACGTCGAGGTGGGAGCCCGAGACCACGGTCACCAGCACCACGGGGTTGAGGGCTGTCAGAAGCACGACGGTGGAGCGGTCCTCGGGCAGTGCCGCACGGACGGTCACGAGGACCGCACCGACCAGACCCGCGATGGCCAGCACCCGCACCAGGAGCACAGCGGTGCCGACATCGGGCCCGGCGATGGCGGCCGCGAGCCGGAGCAACTCGACCTGGACCGGCCCGTAGGGGGTGGGGGTCGTGCGCCACATGGGGCTGACGGCTGCGGCGTACTCGTCCGCGAGAATGCCGGGTCCGACGTGGTAGGGGTTGAGGCCGAGGTCGGCGAGGCGGCCGACCGCCGCATAGCTGAACACGTCGAGGCTGCCCAGCGGTCCGGTGAGCAGCAGCGGGAACGACCACGCGACTGCGACCGCGCTGAGCACGGCGGTCTTCGGGCGCGCCGCGATGGGCTGGGCCAGGCAGTACCGGCAGACGGTCAGCCAGACCATGCACAGCAGCCCGACGAGCAACAGCTCGACAGCGAGCCAGCCGGAGGACGCGGCGCTGCCCGTCGGCCACGGTCCCCAGCTGTCGGGAAGGATCACGTTCTGGGTGAATCCGCCGTGGGCCGCGGCGACGGCGATCGCTGCCACCAGGACCGTGCCGCCGCTCGTGACCGCGGCCACCCGGACGGCGGGTCGGTCGACGAGCGCAGGTCGATCCGTGCCGAGCGCAAGCGTGCCGTCCATGCTCTCCCCCCAGGGTGGCCGCGTCCGACGCTAGCGGACGGGAGGCTACCCGGGCGTCATGTGACGGACCGCCGGTCAGCCCTCCGGGTCGAACCGACCGTCGGGGTCGTCGACCACGTGGACGGCGGCCTCCTCGGCGCTGGCGGCTCCGCCGGCCACGCCCGCGTCCACCGCGAACTGGTCGTTGACCCCGGCCTCGACGGCCTCGTCGTCCTCGATGAGGCGCCCGGCGCGGTCCGGCTCCCGGTTGAGTGCCGGGCGGGCCTCCTGCACCCAGACCTCCGGCTCCTCCTCGGCCAGGCGGCGGTCGAGGCCTTCGCCGTGGGCCTGCTCCCAGGCCGTCTCGCCCCACCGGTTGCTGCGCTCACGTTCGGGCGGCGAGTAGCCCTCGTCGAGGAGGTCGTCGACGCCGCGGTCGGTGAGGGTGTCCTCGGCGGGCAGCTGGTCGGTTTCCCCTTCGGAGCCCAGTGCGGCGTCCGTGCTGGTGGCGGGTGTCTCCTCGGTCATGCCCCCACGCTCGCACTGCACGGAGCGCGGCGCCACCGCCGGACGGGGCGCATATGTGGTCGCGGCCCGGTCCGCGGGCCCGGCAGACTGCGTGGCATGGGTCACGTGGATGTCAACGGAGTCAGCGTGGTCCTGCCCGACGGGCGTCCCCTGCTCGACCGGGTGACGTTCCGGGTGGGTGAGGGGGCGCGGACGGCGCTGGTCGGCCCGAACGGCATCGGGAAGTCGACCCTCATGCGCATCGTGTCCGGTGACCAGGCGCCCGGTGCCGGGACCGTGACGGTCTCGGGCGGGCTCGGCGTCATGCGCCAGGACATCGGCCGGGTGGCGGACGAGCGGACGGTCCGGGACCTGCTCGTCGAGCTGGCGGCGCCCGCCGTACGGGCCGCCGGTGCCGAGCTCACCGCCTCGGAGGAGGCGATGATGGCCCGCGACGACGAACCGAACCAGATGCGGTACGCCCAGGCGCTCGCCGACTGGGCCGATATCGGCGGGTACGAGGCCGAGGTCGGCTGGGACCGGGTGACCGACGCCGTGCTGTCCGTGCCCTTCGAACGGGCCCAGTACCGCGCCGTGCGCTCACTGTCCGGCGGGGAGCAGAAGAGGCTCGTGCTCGAGGCTCTGCTGCGCGGACCGGCCGAGGTGCTCGCGCTCGACGAACCGGACAACGCCCTCGATGTGCCGACCAAGCGCTGGCTGGAGGACCGTCTGCTGGAGTGCGGCCGCACGGTGCTGTTCATCAGCCACGACCGGGAGCTGCTGGCGCGGGTCGCGACCCATGTGGCGACCCTGGAGCCGACAGCCTCAGGTGGCCAGGTCTGGGTCCACGGTGGCGGTTTCGCGAGCTGGGCGCAGGCACGCCAGGAGCGTCGCGACCGCCAGGCGGAGCAGGCCCGGCGCTGGGACGAGGAGCACGAGAAGCTGCGCACGCTGGTGGAGACCCTCAAGACGAAGGCCAAGTTCAACGACGGGCTGGCGTCGCGCTACTCGGCGGCCCAGACCAGGTTGGCCGCTTTCGAGAAGGCCGGCCCACCCGTGGTCGAGGCCGAGCAGGCGAAGGTCAACGTCAGGCTCACCGGAGGGCGGACCGCCAAACGTGCCGTGGTGGTGCGTGAGCTCGGGCTGACCGGTCTGATGGAGCCGTTCGACCTCGAGGTGTTCTGGGGTGAGCGGGTCGCGGTCCTCGGGTCGAACGGTTCGGGCAAGTCTCACTTCCTGCGGCTGCTCGCGGCCGGGGGGAGCGACCCGTCGCAGGCGGAGGTCGTGCCGGACGACGAGGGGCCCGCGGTCGCCCCGGTCGTCCACACCGGGTCGGTCGTCCTGGGCTCGAGGGTGCGGCCCGGCTGGTTCGCCCAGAACCATGCCCACCCGGAGCTGGTGGGGCGGACCTTGCTCGAGGTGCTGCACCGCGGCTCGGGGCACCGGGCGGGGATCGGCCGTGACGCCGCGAGCCGTGCGCTCGACCGCTACGACCTGGTGGCGTCCGCCGAGCAGCGGTACGAGACGCTGTCGGGTGGTCAGCAGGCCCGGTTCGGGATCCTGCTGCTCGAGCTGGGCGGTTCCACGCTGCTGCTGCTGGACGAGCCGACGGACAACCTCGACCTGCACTCGGCGCAGGCCCTGGAGACCGGGCTCGACGCGTTCGAGGGCACTGTGCTGGCCGTCACCCATGACAGGTGGTTCGTCCGTGGCTTCGACCGCTACCTCGTGTTCGGTTCGGACGGTCGGGTGCTCGAGACGCCCGAGCCGGTGTGGGACGTCGAGCGGGTCGCCCGGGCTCGCTGAGGGGGGCGGGGCACGCAGTGCGCGGCTGCGGGCGGGCTGGTACTCACCGGGAGGTGTCGACGCGCTTTGACCCGTGGGGGCGGTGGCAGGTAGGCTGGGCCGTCGTGTTGCGTCCCCGTGCGCGCCGGTGGCTTCTCACCACCGTGGCGCCGCGGATGGTCCGGTGTCCCACTCACCGGTCAGCGGATGCGCCGACACCGTACCGGTGAGCACGTCCATCACTTTCTCGGACGAGCCCCACCGGCCACCACGCGAACGAGAAGGCTACGAAACGTGCGCACGTACACCCCGAAGCCCGGCGAGGTCGAGCGGAACTGGTACGTCATCGACGCGACCGATGTCGTCCTGGGCCGGCTTGCCAGCC
>JAKLPK010000286.1 GCA_022013895.1 Cellulomonas sp.
CGCGGAGGTCGTGCTCGAGGACGCCGGGAGCGGCACCAACCCGGACACCCAGTACTGGCACATCATGCCCAAGGCCAACGGCTCGGTGACCTTCCTCAACAAGAGCGGTGGACGCGGGCTGGGCCTCTACTGGGGCAGCACCACGGCCGGGAGCAAGCTCACCCAGTGGGTCGACGACGCCGGCAGCGACAAGCTGTGGAACCTCGTCGACGCGGGCGACGGCTACGTCAAGCTCCAGTCCGCCAAGGGCACCTCGATGTACGCCACGGCGGCTTCTGCAGGGGCGGCGGTGACCCTGCAGACCGCGTCCGTCTCCGACCCGGAGTCGCAGCAGTGGCAGCTCGTGGCCCAGGCTGCGACCACCGCTGAGATCGCCGCCCAGCCCGCGGATGCGGGGCTCGTCGCCACGACGCAGGCCCTTGCCGGCACGTCGGTGCATCTGGACGCCTCGGCGACGACCACACCTGCTGGCGTTGCCCTGCACGCCGGGGAGGCTGCGACGGTCTTCGCGGTCCCCGCCGACTCGTCGGCCACCGTGTCGCTGGGTTCGGTGACGTTCGACGCGGCCTCCGCCGCGGATGTTGCGCTGCCGAGCACGCTCGCCCCGGGCGCCTACCGGATCGTGGTGCAGTTCGCGGCCACGTCGCTGCTGTGGGACGAGATCACCGTCCAGTCGACGGTCGACCCGGAGAAGGTCGGCGACGTGACGATCAGCTACGGCATCGACGCGGCGGCCGGTGGCCTGTCGCTCAAGCTCACCGACGGGTCGCTCGACCTCGGCGACGCCCAGCTCTCTGCCGACATCGACGCGTATGTTGCCGCGGGCACCCTGCCTCAGGTCCGCATCACCGACACGCGGGCCACCGCGGCCGGCTGGACCCTGGCTGGTGTCGTCTCCTCGTTCACCTCCGCCGAGGGTGTCGACTCGGGTGCCACGGTGGGTTGGACCCCGGCCGTGGTCGCGAGCTCGGCCGGTCAGACGGTCTCTGCCGGTCCGGTCGTCGACCCCGCGGTCGGCCTGGGCATGGGGGCGACCTTGGCGGCCGGTGCGGCGGGTCTCAGCCGCGGGACGGCGGATGTCGCCGCTGCTCTCCAGCTGCAGATTCCGACGACGACTGCGCCGGGGACCTACGTGGGCACCATTACGCTCACGCTCTCGTGAGCTGACAACGCACCATGCACCCGCAGGCCCGGGCTCACAGCCCGGGCCTGCGGGTGTTCACCACGTATCGGGCCACCCTCATCGATACCCAGGAGGAGCACCATGCGAGCCGACCACGTGGCGGGACGTACTGTGGGGGCCGTCCTCGCCGCCCTGCTCGCTTGGGCTGGGGGAGCAGCCCCGATCGTGGCCTCGGCCTCGCCGGCCATACCGGGAACCGCCGAGCGAGCGGCCGCGGCCGCAGCTGACGACGGCGCGGACGTGAGCTGGCTCGTGCAGCCAGCCGGCGAGTTCGGCGGGTCGGACGTGCGGACGTACCTGATGCACGATGTGGACCCGGGCCAGTCCGTCAGCGACGCGATCGCTATCACCAACCTCTCGGAGACCGATCTGACCCTCCGAATCGCGGCGACCGATGCGTTCAGCGACCCGCAGTCCGGCGGCTTCTCGCTGCTGCCCACGGACGACGCACCGGCCGACGTTGGTGCGTGGGTGCAGCTGCCCGCGTCGGAGGTCACTGTCCCGGCCCGGTCGAGGGCGGAGGTCCCCGTGCTCATCTCCGTCCCATCCGATGCGACGCCGGGGGACCACGTGGGCGGCATCATCACGTCCCACACGGGCGCGGCGACAGACGAGAACGGCCAGCCGGTGCTGGTCGAGGCTCGGATCGCCATGCGCGTGTACCTCAGCGTCACGGGCGAGCGGCAGCCGGCCCTCAGCGTGAGCGACGTGCACACGACCTTCACCCTCGGTGCCGACCAGGCCACCGGGACCATGCGCACGACCTTCACCGTCCGCAACACGGGAAACACCCGCCTCGGGGCGGACGAGGCCGTGAGCGTGCAGGGGCCGTTCGGCCTGCGGCTCGACGGGACCGTCCGTTCCTCGATCGCCGAGATCCTTCCCGGTGACGACCTACAGCGGGAGGTCGTCGTCGAGGACGTCCCCGCCGCGCTCGCTCTGACGACCCGCGTCGCCGTGACGCCCATCGATGTCACGGACGACGACCGGGAGTTGGCGCCGGTGGTCGTCAAGACCACGGTGGCGGCCGTTCCGTGGTTGGCGCTCGTGGGCCTCGTCCTCGTCGTCGCAGTGATCTGGTGGTTCGTCCGACGTCGCCGCCACCGGTGGCGTGCGCTTCACGCGGAGCTGGCCGCGGCCCGCGCGACCCAGTCCGGGCCGGCAGCACCTGGCGCCGACGACGCGGGGCCCGAGTCCGAGCCGGCCGTTGCCGTCGAGCCGGGACGTGCCGAGCCGCAAGACTCACCCTGAGCCGGTCCCTCCGGCGGGGGTGACTGCTCAGGGGCGGGACCCGACCCCACACCTTCTGCTGCCGCAGCGGCCCCTGGGGCACGCGGTGGATCTCAGGCGGTCCTCAGTCGCCGGTCGCAGACTGGCGCCACCGACCTCAGGAGATCCCATGACTACGGCCTACGACTTCGCGGCCACCGGTATCGACGGCGCTCCCCGGGCGCTGTCCGACTACCGCGGGCACGTCACCCTCATCGTCAACACCGCCTCGCACTGCGGGCTGACCCCGCAGTTCGCCGGGCTGCAGGAGCTCTACGAGAAGTTCGCCGACCGGGGGCTCGTCGTGCTCGGGTTCCCGTGCGACCAGTTCGCCCACCAGGAGCCGGGCACCGAGGCCGAGATCGCCCAGTTCTGCGAGACCAGCTACGGCGTCACGTTCCCGATGTTCGCCAAGATCGAGGTCAACGGCGCCGACGCCCACCCCCTCTACGCCTGGCTCAAGGAGCAGCAGCGCGGACCGCTCGGCGGGGCGATCAAGTGGAACTTCACCAAGTTCCTCGTCGACGCCGAGGGGAACGTCGTGCACCGCTACGCCCCGACCACGACACCGGACAAGATCGTCGCCGATGTGGAGAAGCTGCTGGGCTGAGGGCTGAGGGCCGACCAGCGGCCCGGGCCTCAGGGGACGACGATCGTCATCCCGGCGCCGGTCGGTGCGCCGCCCAGTGCGAGCAGCGCCCCCGGGGCCTCGTCGAGCCCGATCGTGCGGCCGATCAGCCGCGCGGGGTCGAGCCGGCCGTCGGCCACGGCCGCGAGCATCGCGGGATACTCGTGGGCCGCCATCCCGTGGCTGCCATACAGCTCCAGCTCCCAGGCGATCACCCGGCCCATCGGCAGCGCGGGGGTCGCATGGTCGGCGAGCAGCAGGCCCACCTGGACGTGCCGTCCCCGTCGGCGCAGCGACAGGATGCTGGCCACCGCGGTCGACGTGGTGCCGAGGGCATCGATGCCCAGGTGCGCGCCGCCGTCGGTCGCGTCCCGGACCAGGTCCGCGACTCCCGACGGGTCGGACCCGGCCGGGTCGAGGACGGTGGCGCCGAGCTCAGCGGCGGCTGCCCGCGCCGCGGCGGAGGGGTCGACCGCGACGACGTGCGCCCCGGCCGCGACGGCGATCATCACCGCGGACAGCCCGACGCCGCCGCAGCCGATCACGACCACCTGGTCCCCGGCGCGCACCCGGCCGTGCACGTGCAGCGCCCGGTAGGCCGTCGCGAACCGGCAGCCGAGGCTCGCCGCGGTGACCGCGGACACCCCGTCGGGCACGGCCACCAGGTTGGTGTCCGCGTGCGGCACCGCGACCAGCTCGGCGTAGGACCCGTCGTAGGTGAAGCCGGGCTGCTCCTGGTCGGGGCAGACCTGCTGCTCCCCGGCCAGGCAGGTGGCGCACACCCCGCAGGCGCAGACGAACGGGACGGTCACGAGGGCTCCGGGCCGCCAGCAGCGGACCTGCGGGCCGACCCCCACGACGGTCCCGGCGAGCTCGTGCCCCGGGACGATCGGGAGGTGTACATCGCCGTCATGCCCGGACCAGGCGTGCCAGTCGGAGCGGCACACCCCGGTCGCCTCGACGCGGAGCACCACCCCGTCCGGCGGGCAGGACGGGTCGGGCACCTGCTCGACCGTCGGCGGGACCTCGAACTGGCGGATCACCACGGCGCGCACGGAGCCGATCGTGCCAGAGGGGGCGGGATCGCCGGGTCGCGGGCCACGAGGTGACCGGACTCCGGGCCGGGGCAGGGGCTGCCCCAGCTGTGCCTCGGAAATGCGCGGGTGCATCCGCCGGCCGCACGCGACGATGACTCGATGGACACCCCCAAGCAGACCCTGCACCGCTCCCTGCGCACCCAGCGCGCCGTGCTGATCGCCAAGCTCGACGGCCTCGACGAGTACGACCTGC
>JAKLPK010000287.1 GCA_022013895.1 Cellulomonas sp.
ACGCCGCGGGCCGGGCCGGTACCGCAGTCGGGTTGCTCGTCCCAGGACTGGGTCATGTCGAGTTCATCTTCGACCCGGCCAGCCACGTCTTCCTCGGCGAGCGGATCCTCGCCATCGACGGCGGCTCGGTGATGTTCAACCACGCCATCCTCACCACCGCGGTGGTCGACGAGGCCGGGCAGGTGCCGGCCGGGTAGCCGCACCAGCCCACCGCCGCACGGCTCCGGCCTGCGCCGGAGCTCCGCCTGAGTGCTGGCCCCGTCGGGGCGGCTCCGTCGGGGCACTGGCTCCGTCGGGGCGCACACCCCCTCCGCCCCATGCCGGTGACCCCGGCCTGCCCTCACCCCGGGAGTCGCCATGCCGTCGACCCTGCTCGCCCCGCCACTTGCGGCCGCGACCCGCACCCCATCGCCTGTCCCGGCGCTCGCCGCTCGGGCCCGCCGCGATCTGCCCTCGTTGACCATCCTGCGTTGGTGGGCGGCCGCGCTGGTCATGGCGTTGCACCTCAGCAACGCCGGGTACCTCGGCGGTCCGGTTGGTGCGTCGGTCCGCGCGGTCGTCCGGCCCGGCACGGTCGGGGTCTCCATGTTCTTCATCCTGTCCGGCTTCGTCCTGGCCTGGTCCGCCGCACCAGGTCAACGTGCATCCGCGTTCTGGTTGCGCCGGGTCGCCCGCGTCTACCCCCTGCACCTGCTCACCGCGGTCGCAGCCCTGCTGCTGGGAGCCCTGTGGGTCCCGGCGCTGCGGCCCAGCGGCGCCCCCGAGGCTCTCGCGAACCTCGCGCTCATGAGCGCGTGGCGGCCGCAGTGGTGGCAGGCGCTCAACCCGGTGAGCTGGACCCTCACCTGTGAGGCGTTCTTCTACCTGCTGTTCCCCGCACTGGCGGCCGGGCTGAGCCGGTTGAGCGACCGACGCCTGCGGGCCTGGGGCCTCGGCGCCGGCTTCCTGGTGGTCGCACTCGCGGTCACGGACGCGACGATGCGCACCGGCTGGCCGCTGTCCACGAACCCGGCACTCCGCCTGCCGGAGTTCGTCGTGGGTGTGGTGGCCGGGATGCTCGTGCGACGTGGGGCCTGGTACGGGCCGAGCACAGGAGTGGCCCTGGTCGCTGCCGGCGTCGGCTACGCGCTGGCCGCCCAGGTCCCGGACGGCTACCGGGCCGCATGCACCGTCCTCGGTTTCGGCCTGCTCATCCCCGCGCTCGCCTGCGCCGACCTCGGCCCACGCGGGTCCCTCGGATCGCACCCGTGGCTCATCTGGCTGGGCGAGCGGTCGTTCGCGCTCTACCTCGTGCACCTGCTGATCATCAGATCGCTCGACCGCCTCCAGCTCGGCGACGGCCGCCTCGGACTCACCGGAGGTGCACTCGTCTGCGCTGCGGTCGTCGCCTCGTCCGTCGGGCTCGCCGCCCTGCTTCATCGCACCGTCGAGCTGCCCGCACATCGCCTCATCGTCGGACGCGCCAGGACGCGGCTCAACGTCGGACGCGGCAGGCGGCGGCTCACCGTCGGGGCCCACGCGTGAGGCGCGGGAGGCCCGCCGTCCTGGCGCTCGCCCTCGCCCTCACGACGACCGCCCTCGGCGTCGCGGCGGCGCTGGTGCCGACCGCCGGCGCAGCGCCGACCGTGGACACCGTCGTGGTGATCGGCGCGTCGATCTCGGCCGGCTACCAGGCGTCCCCGGGTGGGGCATGGCCCGAGCTCACCGACCGTGCGCTCGCGGAGCAGGGCGCGGCGACCCGGGTGCACAACGCCAGCATCAGCGCGACCCGCCTGCTGACCAGCTACCCGGAGCTGCCGAGCAGCCTGTCGCGTGAGGTGAGCGACGGGCTCGAGGTCCCCGGAGTCCGCGCCCTGGTGCTCACCGACGTCATCAACGACATCCAGGCCGAACCGCACCAGTACGACGCCGAGCAGATCCTCGACGGCATCCGCACCTTCGTCGCCACAGCGCACCAGCACGGGGTCTCGGCCATCGTGATGACCCTCACCCCGTACGGCGGGTTCCAGCGCTACGACCCGGTCGGCGAAGGCTGCCGACAGCAGGTCAACGCCGCGCTGCGCGCCGGCGGCCTGGCCGATGTGGTCGTCGACGCCGACCGCATCCTCGCCGACCCGGACGACCCGACCCGCATCCTCCCGGCCTACGACTCCGGCGACCACCTCCACCCGGACGACGCCGGCCAGCAGGCCCTCTCCGAGGCGATGGTCGCAGCACTCGATCGTGGCCGAGGGTAGCGCCGGTCGGGTCGGGTCAGGTCCGTGTGGGGCCGCGATCGACCTCGGCCGACCACGACGCAAGGCGCTCGTGCAGTTCGTCGAGCTGCCGCGCGAGGGACTCGACCTGCGCACGGGTTGCGGCCTGCTCGGCCTGGCTCTCGGCGGCCACCCGGTCGACGAGCCAGGATGCCAAGGTCGCCGTGACGACTCCGAGCAGAGCGATCCCACCCACCATCAGCGCGACGGCTACAAACCTGCCGGTCGTCGAGACCGGGTACCGGTCGCCGTAGCCCACGGTCGTCATCGTCGTGACGGCCCACCACAGGCCGTCCCCAAACCCGTGGATGGTCGCACCGCTGGCACCCCGCTCGGCGTCTGTGACCGCAAGACCGCCGACGAGCAGAAGCAGGAGGGTGCCACCCACGACGTAGGTGACGACACGTCCCCGCAGGGTCCGGGCGCTCGTGCGGTTGAGGATCGCGAGCAGCGCTACCAGGCGAAGCAACCGCAGAGGACGCAGGAGCGGCAACGCGATGACGGCAAGATCGAGGAGATTGCGCTCGACGAACCGGCGCCGACTCGTGGACAACGCCAGCCGAGTCACGTAGTCGACGACGAACAGCGCCCACGCCACCGTCACAGTGACCCGGCACACTGAGCTCCACCCGGCCGAGATGCTCGGCCAGATGATCGGCACGGCATACGCGACCAGGAACACGACGGCCGCGAGGGTCAACGGACCTTCCGCCGCTCGCTCCCACCGCTCCCGTCGACTCTCCGTCACCGGTTCGGTTGACATCTCATCGCCCCCGCCTTGTCCGCGCCCGACGCCTGCGCGGAACCTACTCGCCGGCGCGCCAGAGCGGACCAATGCCAGCCTGTAGGCCGGGGCCGATCGGCGGGCAGTGCGCTGTCGAGCATCAACTCGGTCGTGCTCGGAACCCGGTCAGCCAGAGTGCAGGGACCAGACACCATCGGCGGAGGGCGCGGGATTCGAACTCCCGCATGGCCGCAGGTCAGAAGCCCGAAGAGTCCCTGACCTGCGGATACGGTCACTGTGGATCACACCGGATCACCCAGAATCCGGGCCGAGTGTGGGCACCGCGTGGGCAGGAGCGCAGAGCCGGGGCAGGCTCGGCGCCATCCAAGTGCGACTCGGATACGGGAAGCCACGAGGCACCGTCACCACTGTCACCACCGTCACCGCCGAGGCTTCTGACCTGCACTTACGATCGGTGACGGTGCGGACGGGTTGCCCGTAGACCGTCACCGCCACCATCCCCAACTGTCACCCCACCTCGGAGCCCGTCCGAGTCAGGCGGTGACGGTTGTCCCGACCTCCGGTGACGGTTGCAGGCACGCACCAACCGCGCGGCCTCACGCATTGGTGCAGGTAGAAGGCTGTCGGGGGCCGAAGGTGACAGTGGTGACAGTCGCCAGGCGCACCCACCGGGGCGAACAGACAGCTTCGCGCCGACCGCGGCGGCTGTGGGCGGGTCAGGAGCGTGGGGAGCCCTGCTCCATGTCGGCCGACCACGACGCGAGGCGCTCGTGCAGTTCGTCGACCTGGCGGGCCAGTGACTCGACCTGCGCACGGGTCGCCGCCTGCTCGGCCTGGCTCTCGGCCGCCACCCGATCAACGAGCCAGGACGCGAGCGTCGCTGTCACGACGCCGAGCAGTGCGATACCGCCGACCATCAGCGCGACGGCCACCCATCTGCCTGTCGTGGTGACCGGGTACCGGTCGCCGTAGCCCACCGTCGTCATGGTGGTCACGGCCCACCACAGGCCGTCCCCGAACCCGTGGATGTTCGCCCCGCCGGACTCCCGCTCGGCGTCGGTGACGGCAAGCCCGCCGACGAACAGGAGCAGGAGCGTTCCACCGACGACATAGGTGACGACGCGCCCCCGCAGTGTTCGGGCGCTCGTGCGGTTGAGGATCGCAAGCAACGCCACCAGACGCAGCAGCCGCAGAGGCCGCAGCACCGGCAGGGCGATGACTGCGAGGTCCAGCAGGTTGCGCTCGACGAACCGACGACGGTTCGTCGATAGCGCCAACCGAGCGGCGTAGTCGACGACGAACAGCACCCACACCGCCGTGACGGTGATCTGGCACGCCAGGCGCCACCCCGCCGAGGTGGCTGGCCAGATGATGGGCACCGCGTAGGCGACCAGGAACGCGACGGCCGCGAAGGTCAACGGAACCTCAGCCGCCTGCTCCCACCGCTCTCGTCGGCTTGCTGTCACTGCCTCGACCGACATCTGGTCTCCCGCGCCCCTCGTCCGCGACTACCCGTGCGGGGAACTTACTCGCCACCAGTGCCGAGGCATGGCCGCTCGATGCAGGAGGCGGCAGGCAGGCGGCTGAGCCGCGAGCCGAGCGAGCACCGGAATCAGAGGCGACAGCTCGACCGGCAGCACCGAGCACGACGACGAGCCGTCCAAACAGCGGCGACCGGCAGGCGGTACCAGCCCGGCGCCGGGCGACCCTGCCAGCACCACCCAGACCCGGCCAGCGGCTAGCTCCCGGCGAGCGACCAGCGACGACCGGCGAGCACCACCAGGTCCAGCGACCAGCGACCCGCGGCCAGCTCCCGGCGACCGGCCAGCGGCCAGCTCCCGGCGGGCGACCAGCGGCGACCGGCCAGCACAACCAGGCCCGGCGAGCGACGACCGGCCAGCGGCCGGCGACCAGCGAGCGGCCAGCGGCCAGCTCCCGGCGGGCGACCAGCGGCCCGCGGCGACCGGCGACCGGCGACCGGCGACCGGCGACCGGCGACCGGCGACCAGGGTCCCACCCGAGGTCGAGCTACGACCGGCGAGCACCACCAGGCCCGGCGAGCGGCGAGCGGCGACCAGCGGCGAGCGGCGTCCCACCCGACGACCGGCGACGAGCGGCCAGCGGCGAGCGGCGAGCGGCCAGCACCACCAGGTCCAGCGACCAGCGACCCGCGGCCAGCACCCGGCGACCAGCCAGCGGCCAGCACCCGGCGGGCGACCAGCGGCCCGCGGCGACCGGCCAGCACCACCAGGCCCGG
>JAKLPK010000288.1 GCA_022013895.1 Cellulomonas sp.
GCCGACACGTACTCGGGCGAGTTCTACTGCGTCAAGTGCAAGGAGAAGCGAGAGGCGACCGGGGATGTCGTGATCTCCGAGTCCGGGCGACGGATGGCCAAGGCCGTCTGCCCCGTCTGCGGGACCAAGCTCAACCGCATCCTCGGCAAGGCCTGAGGCCAGACTCCTCGAAGGGGCACCGCCATGACGGCGGTGCCCCTTCGTCGTCCCTGCGCACATCCGACCGCCCCGCGCATCGCATCCGCGCCACCCGGCACCCCGACCGGCTGTGGACGACACCCGGCGTCCTGCCGCGGGCGCTGGCACTGTGGCGGCGCCGACCCCGTCCGCGGGTCGACGAACCGGCGCAGGTGAGGTGGTGCGACACGATGGGTGACCGGCGGTTGCGGACGGGCCTGCGGGTGCTCGACCTGGCCGACGCCGGTGTCCAGCTCGGCTGCGATCCGCGGTGGGCCGTCCGGGTCCCCGATCTGACCGCCGCCGAACGTGCCGCCCTGCTCGCCCTGACCCCCGGGCTCCCCGTCCCGGCCACGGCGCCAGGTGTCGACGTCCACCGCTGGGTCGAGCTGCTCGATGCGCTCCAGCAGGCCGGCGCGATCGTCCCGGCCCGTCCGCACCGCCCACCACCACCGGCCGGCGGGGTCGATGCGATCAGCTGGAGCCTCCTCGATCCGGTCGGCGACGGACGCGCACGCGTCGACCGGCGCCAACGGGCCTCGGTCGGGGTCGTCGGGCTGGGCCCCACGGGTCTGGCCCTGGCGACCACGCTGGCCGCCTCGGGGGTCGGCTCGCTGCGGATGGAGGACCCGTCGCCCGTCCGTTCGTACGACGTGGGCCCGGGTGGCTACCGCTGGAGCGATGTGGGCGGTCCGCGCCAGCAGGTGGCCGCACGGATCGTGCACGATGTGGCCCCGCACGTCGCCACCCCGTCCGCGCGCGACGACCCGGACGTCCTGGTCGTCGTCGAGGCCGATGTCGCGGACCCGGTACGCGCCGCAACGCTGCTGGCCTGCGGTCTGCCCCATCTGTCGGTCGTGGTACGGGAGGGCGATGTGCTCGTCGGGCCCCTCGTGGAACCCGGGGCCGGCCCCTGCCTGCGGTGCCTCGACCTGCACCGCACGGACCTCGACCCGCTGTGGCCGGTGCTGCTGCAGCAGCTGTCGGGGGCGCGCAGCCACCGTCCGGGCGAGCTCCACGTGCCGGTGCTCGCCGGGGTCGCGGCGCACCTGGCGGCGGCCATGGTGCTCGGACGGCTCGACGGCGAACCCGCCGCACCCGGTCTGACGTGGCAGGTGCCGCTGCCCGACGCCGTTCCTCGGGAGCGCACCTGGTCGGCGCATCCCCGCTGCGGATGCGGCGCGCACCCGTCGCAGTGGCCGTTCGCCGACGCCGCGACCGGCACCGTGGGCACCGGACCGGCCGCCGGCTGAGGCGACCGGATGAGCCGGGACGCCGAGGAGCCGGCCGGGGCACGGGGCCCCGACCGGCTCACGCGACCGCCGCCTCCTTGCGCGGGCGGCCTCGGCCTCGCTTCGTGGCGACGACGACGCCGCCGACGAAGACCTGACCTCCCCAGACCCCCCACGGCTCGGCGCGGTCGATCGCGCCTGCGAGGCAGTCCGCCATCACCGGGCAGAGGCGGCACAGCGCCTTCGCCTGCTCCACCTGCGCGGTGCGCTCGGCGAACCACAGCTCGGGGTCGTGGGAACGGCACGGCACGAGATCGGCGACGAGCTGGTCGAGCGCATCGGGATCCAGCTGGCGCTGGGCGCCGAGACCGGTGGTGGGAAGGTCGAGCAGCATGGTGGGCCGCACGATGGCCTCCTGTGTGTCCTTGCGGGTGAGCGACGGTGCAAAGATCCGCACCCGCTGCACCCGGGAGACCCCGAGAAAGCAGAAGACCGCGGATCCGGTGAGGACTCCGCGGTCGTAGATCGACCCTTGACGGGGTCAGACCACGGTGGTCCTGGACAGATCGGGGATGGCATTGCCACGCTCGTCAACGAGCAGGCCGCCAGTGGGCAGACCACGCCCCTGGAAGGTGGAGGTGGCGCCGCGGAGCGTCTGCGCGATCGGGCGTGCGAACGCCGTCTCGTGCGAGCTGAGGTACATCTTCATGAGCGAGCCACCTCCTTCCGGGACAGGCACAGCGCCTTCCGGCGCGGCCCACGAACAAGGACTCGGACACCGTAGGTCAGGTCGGCGGACCCTGCCAAGCCATTTATCGAGAACTTCACGCGAACACCTCAGACGGCCCGCCCGGCGACCAGGGCGAGCACCTGGGCGCCGAAGCGCTCGATCTTCGCCGGGCCGATCCCGCGGACGGCCGCGAGCTCGGCGAACGTCGAGGGACGGGTCCGGGCGACCTGGTCGAGCACCGAGTCGGACAGCACGGTGAACGCAGGCTTGGAGGTCTGGTCGGCCACCTGGGAACGCCAGGTGCGCAACCGGTCGAGCAGCCCGACATCGAGCGGCGCCTGGGAGCCGCGCGGCGCTGCCGGGGCCGCCTCCGGCCACAGCGGCACCAGGAACCTGCTGACCCGACGGTTGCCCCGGCCGCCGCCCGCCCGCGCACGGGCGTAGGACAGCTCGAGGTGCACCCGGGCCCGGGTGATCCCGACGTAGAGCAGCCGGCGCTCCTCGGCGATCTGGTCGTCCGACTCCGCCAGCGAGATCGGCAGCAGACCCTCGGACAGCCCGACGAGGAACACCGCATCCCATTCCAGGCCCTTGGCGGCATGCAACGAGGCGAGCGTGACACCGTCGACCGCCGGCGCGTGCTGGGACGCCGCACGTTCGTCCAGATCGGCCACCAGGTCACGGACCGTGGCGGGCTCTGCACGCGCCGGGTCCTCGGCGAGCTCATCGGCCAGCCCCACCAGGGCGTTCATCGCATCCCAACGTTCCCGCGCCGCACCTCGGGCGGCCGGCGGGTCCTGCGCCCAGCCGACCGCCATGAGGATGTCGCGCACCTGACCGCCGAGCGGCACCGCCGGGTCCGCCGACCGGGCACCGCCGCGCAGCAGCACCAGGGCGTCGCGCACATCGCGTCGGGCGAAGAACCGTTCACCGCCGCGCACCTGGTACCCCAGACCGGCAGACGCGAGCGTGTCCTCGAACGCCTCGGACTGGGCGTTGGTGCGGAACAGCACCGCGATCTGCCCGGCTGGGGTGCCATCGGCCACCAACCGGGCGCAGCGACGCGCCACCGCACCGGCCTCCGCCTCGTCGTCGTCGTAGGCCACGAACCGGACCGCCGGACCGTCGGGGCGCTGGGCGACCAGCTGGAGCGGGCTCGGCTCCGAGGGGCGACGCCCGGCGACCAGGGCGAGCACCTGGGCGCCGAAGCGCTCGATCTTCGCCGGGCCGATCCCGCGGACGGCCGCGAGCTCGGCGAACGTCGAGGGACGGGTCCGGGCGA
>JAKLPK010000289.1 GCA_022013895.1 Cellulomonas sp.
ACGGCGGTGCTGATGAGCTACATCGTGAGCTCACCGTTCGTGCTGCAGACCGGTTTCGGCCTGTCCGCGCAGCAGTTCTCGGTGGTGTTCGCGATCAACGGACTGGGTCTGATCGGCGGGGCCCAGCTCAATGCCGCCCTGGTCCACAAGGTCGCGCCCGTCCGGGTGCTGCGGGTCGCCCAGGTGTCCATCGCGACCCTGTCGGTGGTGCTGCTCACGCTCGCGATCAACGGGGCGGGCGGGCTGCCGGCGCTGCTGGCCGTGCTGTGGCTGATCCTGAGCCTGCTCAACCTCGCCTCACCGAACGCCACCGCACTGGCGATGAGCAGGCACGGGCAGGTCGCCGGGACGGCGGCGGCCGTCATCGGGGCCGCACAGGCCGGCGTCAGCGGTGTGGTCAGCCCGATCACGGGTCTGCTCGGTGGTGACGTCGTGGCCATGGCCGTCGTCATGGCCGGGGCCGCGCTGGTCGGCGTGGCCGTGCTGGTGTTCGCGACCCCGGCGTTCCGCCGCGGCGGGGCGTGGTCGGCGAACCTCTGACCCGGCTCAGTCCAGGTGGTGGTCGATGCAGGCGCGCGAGGTGCGCACCTGCCCGATGAATGCCGCGACCTTGAGGTGGCGCGGGTGCTCGGCGTAGGCGGCCAGCGACGCCGGGGAGTCGAAGTCGGCGACGAGCAGCAGGTCGTGGGTGTGCTCCAGGTCGTCGGTGGGGACGACGACCTCGAGCCGTCGCAGTCCCGGCACCAGCCCGTCGAGGGCCGCCAGACCGGCGCGCGCCCGCTCGAGGTTGTCCGCCCGGTCGGCGCCCGCGGCTTCCGGCGCGAACTGCCACATGACGATGTGCCTGATCACGGTGTCTCTCCCGTTCTGCCGGCGTCCGCCCACCGACCCAGTCGTTCCACGGCCTCGGTGAGCACCGGCGTCTGCTTGACGAAGGTGAACCGGATCCAGGAGGCGAGCGCGGTCCCGGTCGCCGAACCGGCCCGGGTGAACGCGCCGGCCGGGACCCCCACCACCCCGGCGAGCCCGGGGAGCGCCCGGCACAGCTCGGCGCCGTCGGCGTACCCGAGCGGGGCGGCGTCCGCGAGCACGAAGTACGTGCCCTGCGGGACGACGACCGTGAAACCTGCCCGCTCCAGCCCGTCGCACAGCAGGTCGCGGCGTCGGGCGAGCGAGGTCGCCAGGTCCGCGACCCAGGCGGCCACCTGTGGGTCGACGAGCGCATCGGCCACCGCGGGCTGGAACGGTGCCCCGGAGACGTAGGTGAGGAACTGCTTGACGGTGCGCACGGCCGTGATCAGGTCGGCCGGTCCGCTGATCCAGCCGATCTTCCAGCCGGTGAACGACAGCGACTTGCCCGAGGAGGAGACGGTGAGCGTGCGCTCGGCCATCTGCGGCAGGGTGGCGATCGGCACGTGCGGCGCACCGTAGGTGAGGTGCTCGTAGACCTCGTCGGTGAGCACCAGCAGGTCGTGGGTACGGGCGACCGCGGCGACCGAGGCCAGCTCGTCGCGGGTCAGGACCGTCCCGGTCGGGTTGTGCGGGGAGTTGAGCAGGATCAGCCGGGTCCGGTCGGTGACCGCGGCGCGCAGCGCGGCCTCGTCGAGGCGGAAGCCGCCGGGGCCGGCCACCAGCGGGACCGTGGTGTGGACGGCGCCGGCCAGGGCGATGACGGCCGCGTACGAGTCGTAGAAGGGTTCGAGAGTGAGCACCTCGTCGCCCGGCCCGACGAGGGCCAACACGGCCGCCGCGATGGCCTCGGTGGCGCCGGTGGTGATGAGCACCTGGGTGTCCGGGTCGAGCTCCAGGCCGTAGCTCCGGTGCTGGTGGGCGGCCACGGCACCGAGCAGCGCGGGTATCCCGGCGCCCGGCGGGTACTGGTTGTGGCCGGCCATGATGGCATCGGCGGCGGCCCGGGCCACCTGTGGTGGACCATCGGTGTCCGGGAACCCCTGCCCGAGGTTGAGGGCGCCGGTGCGGTTCGCCAGGGCGGACATCTCGGCGAAGATCGTGGGCCGCACCTGACCGTCGGCGCTCAGCAGACCGGTCGCGGCGGCGACGCGGCGCCAGGGTCGATCGGGTGCTGCACTCACGTCCGGCAGCCTACGCACCTCCGGGGTTGCCGCCCGATGCGTTCACCGCAGGTCGTTCAGCCCAGCTGGACGCCGGCGGCCGCGACCAGCCCGGCGAGCACCAGCAGCGCGAGCGAGGACCATGCCGCGACCACCCACCAGGTGACCCGGTGGCGGTCCAGCTGACGATGTCCGTCGCGTCCGCTCATACCTCAACGATCGGCTCATGACGTCCCTGGACGAGGGACCGGGCGCCACGACGGGCACAGTTCACCCGGACGGCACGAAGCCCCTGCCAGGACCGTCCAGGCAGGGGCTTCGTGCAGCGTGCTGTCGATCAGGCCTTGGTGGCCGCCACGACCTCGTCGACCGTGACCTCGGGGGCCACGACGGCGGCCTGCGCGCGGCGGGCCCGGACCTCCTCGATCGAGGTGCCGTAGTAGGCCGCGGTCATGAGGTCCTTCATGTCCGCGATCATCGGCATCCGGGGGTTGGCCGGGGCGCACTGGTCCTCGTAGGCGCCCATGGCGACCTCGTCGAGGCGGGAGATGAACTCCACCTCGTCGACACCCTGCGCCGCGAACGACGCCGGGATGCCGACCTTGGACCGCAGGGCCTCGATCGCCAGGGCGTAGGACTCGACGCCCTGCTCCGGGGTGGCTGCGGGCAGGCCCAGGGTCTGGGCGATCTGCTGGAAGCGCTCCGGTGCGACGTAGTGCTCGTACTTCGGCCAGCTCGTGAGCTTGGTCGGGATGGTGCCGTTGTACCGGATGACGTGGGCCAGCAGCGTCGCGTTGGTCCGGCCGTGCACCAGGTGGAACGTCGAGCCGATGACGTGCGCCATCGCGTGCACGATCCCCAGGAACGCGTTGCCGAACGCCATCCCGGCGATCGTCCCGGCGTTGTGCATCTTCTCGCGGGCGTCCTTGGTGGCCGGGTCGGTCGGGTCACCGTTCACCGACTGCGCCAGGTTGTCGAAGATCAGGCGGATCGCCTGCAGCGCCATGCCGTCGGTGAAGTCGTTGGCGTAGACGGACACGTACGCCTCGGTGGCGTGCGTGAGGGCGTCGAAGCCGGAGTCGGCCGCCAGGGAGCGCGGCATCTTCGCGGTGAGGATCGGGTCGATGATGGCGACCGACGGGGTCAGCGCGTAGTCGGCGAGCGGGTACTTCTTGCCCGCGTCCGGGTCGGAGATCACGGCGAACGGCGTGACCTCGGCGCCCGTGCCCGACGTGGTCGGGATGCAGACGAGCTTGGCCAGGTCCCCGAGCACCGGGAACTTGAACGCGCGCTTGCGGACGTCGAAGAACTTCTGCTTGAGGTCGGAGAACTCGATCTCGGGGTGCTCGTACAGCAGCCACATGACCTTGGCGGCGTCCATCGGCGAGCCACCGCCGAGGGCGATGATCGTGTCGGGCTTGAAGTGCCGCATCTGCTTGGCACCGGCCTGCACGGTCCGCACGGACGGCTCGGGCTCGACGGTGTCGATGATCTGCAGCGCGATGGTGTTGGGGCGCCGGTTGAGCACGTCGATGATCTTGTCGACGAAGCCCAGCGTGGTCATGGTCGAGTCGGTGACGATGGTGACGCGCTCGATGCCGGCCATGTCCTCGAGGTAGCGGATGGCGTTCGGCTCGAAGTACGTCTTGGCCGGGACCTTGAACCACTGCAGGTTGTTGTTGCGCCGGCCGACCCGCTTGACGTTCACCAGGTTGATCGCCGAGACGTTGTTGGACACCGAGTTGCCTCCGTACGAGCCGCAGCCCAGCGTCAGCGACGGCAGGAACGCGTTGTAGATGTCACCGATGCCACCCAGCGAGCTGGGCGCGTTGCAGATGATGCGCACGGCCTTGATCCGCTTGCCGAACTCGATGGTGAGCGCCTCGTCCTGGGTGTGGATC
>JAKLPK010000290.1 GCA_022013895.1 Cellulomonas sp.
GACTTCTGGAACCTCGCAGGGACGTGGCTCGGAGCACCGGGACTCCTTGGGGTGACCGCCGGATGATCGCCGGCGCCTGCCACAACAAGCCCACGATGGCCTGCGTTCCATGGCTCGCCGGGCTCGACGCCGAAGCACCCCGGTGGACGGTCACCGAGGAGCGCTACCTCCACCGACGGCTCGGGGCAGCGTTCGACCTGCTGTCCCATCAGTTGACGAGGCGCGGTGCCCGGCGTCCCTAGCTCCGTGGGTGGGCCAGCGGCCGGCTGCGAGCCGCCGTAAGGGGAGCGGGATCGGGGTCCGGGTGGAGACCCGTGAGATCGCCGTCGCGCCCCCCGATTCCAGAAGGACCATCTGGCGCGGCGCGCGTTCCTTGGCTATCGCGGAGGCCGCGCGTCCAGCGCCGACGTGACGCTGGCGTGCGGAATGTGAGGAGGGCAGTCGTTCAGTGGCTTCTGGGAGTGCACGCCGCCGATCACCCGTACCCGCTCTGCTGCTCAGACCCTTGCCCGGCACAGCCCCGCAGCCGTGGTTACCCACACCGTCCCGTCCGGCCCGGTGCACATGCTGGTGGTGCGCTCGTCGGGCGTGCGGATCACCAGCTCGGGCTCGCCGTCGGCCGCCAGCAGCACAGCGACCCCCAGCCCCCAGAACGCGACCCAGAGCCGTCCGTCGCTGAGCTGGTCCAGACCGTCAGGGACGGCGTCGCCTGCGCCGGTGAAGCTGAGCACGACGTGCCAGTCGCTGGCCTGCCCGTCGGTGTAGGCCGCGGCGGCGATCTGCCGGGTGTCGGACTCGCAGACGAGGATCTGCGAGCCGTCGGGTGTCCAGACGATCCCGTTGGGGCAGCCCATCACGGTGAGCGCGGTGTGCGGCTGCCCCTCGGCGGGGTCGATCCGGTCGATGTACCCAGTCGGGCGCTCACCTGCGGGCGGATCGACCAGCGGCAGCACCCCGGCCCAGACCACACCGTCGGGCGCCAGACCGGCGTCGTTGAACCGCAGCCCTGCCGGGGGAGCCGGGGCGACCGGTGTGGTGCTCGCGGCCAGCGGGTCGAGACGCACCAGACCGTCAGCCCCGGCCACCAGCAGGGTGCCGTCGGCCTCGGGCAGGGCGGCGCCGATCGGACCGCGGGCCCGGTGCAGCACGGTGTTGCCGACCTCCGGTCGGTGCAGGCGCACCTCACCGGCGTCGATGTCGACCCAGACCACCCCGCCGAGCGACTGCGACCAGAACGGGTGCTCACCGAGCCTGGCCTGTGCCCCGGGCACCGGGACGGCATCGACGGTCCGCACCCCCACGAGCGCGGTGTCCAGGTCGAGCACGCGTCCGCCGGGTGCGAGCCCGTCCCAGGCGAGCGGTTCCGAGGCGGTCATCGGGCCAGTGCCACGGCCGGCTCCTGGCCGGCGACCAGGGCGGACAGCAGATCGGCGAGGCGTTCGATCTCGGCCGCGGACTCCGGGTCGAGCACGAAGCCGGCCGGGGTGCGCACGGCGGCGGAGGTGAACACGCCTTGCCGGACCAGCAGGTGCTTCTCGACGGCCACGAACGCGTCGAGCGAGGTCTGCATCCCGATCATGGCGTTGAGCACCCCGGACAGCGCGTACGCCAACGGCCAGTCACCGCTCTCCAGCGCGTCCCACAACCGCTGCACGCCCCAGCACACCTCGGCCCCGGGCATGGTGCCGACGATGCCGCGGCGGAAGCTGTCGAGCAGTGCCGCGCCACCGGTCCCTTCCAGGATGCGGGCCCGGCCGCCGGTGACATCGCGCAGCTGGGACAGCCGCTGGCCGATAGGGCTGGCCTCGGGCTTGAAGTAGATCGCGTCGCCGTACCGGTCGAGCAGATCGGCCTGCATCTGAAGGCTGAGGGGACGGCCGACGTACCCGCTGGCGTCCTGCACGACGACGGGTACGTCGATGGCCTCGACGATCTCGGCGAAGTGGTCGACGAGGCGGTCCCCGTCGACGACGGTGCTCAGCGGCGGGTTGACCATGACGGCGTCGGCGCCGATCTGCGCGGCGTGCCGGGCGTAGGCCACCGAGGTGAGCGTGCTCTCGGCGCCGCAGCTGAGGACCGACAGGGCCCCGCGGGCGCGGGCGGTGGACACGACGGTCTCGCCCAGGGCCAGGCGCTCGTCCTCGGTGAGCCGCAGCAGCTCGGTGACCATCCCGGTGGTGACCCCGGCGACGCCCTGGTCGAGCACCCACTCGATCTCGGCGACCAGGGTGTCGGTGTCGATCGTGCCGTCGGCGGCGAACGGCGTCTGCAGCACGGGCAGCACCCCGTGGATGGGTCGTGCGGTCATCGGGATTTCCTTCGCTGCGGGTGGAGTGGTGGAGGTCATGAGCGGCCGACGACGGGCGGCACGAAGCGCCGGGCGTCGGGCGTCGGGGCTGCGAGGAAGTCCAGGTCACAGCCCTGTGGTGCTTGCAGCACGTGGTCGCGGTACAGCCGGGGCCACCCGCGCAGGTGCTCATCGGGCACCGGGACGGCGCGTGCCGCACGGGCCTGCAGCTCGGCGGGGTCGACGAGCAGGTCGATGCGTCGCCCGGCCACGTCGAGCCGGATCTCGTCACCGTCCTCGACCAGGGCGAGCGGTCCGCCGACGGCGGCCTCGGGTGCCACGTGCAGCACGACGGTGCCGAAGCTGGTCCCGCTCATCCGCCCGTCGCTGACCCGCACCATGTCGGTGACACCGGCCGCGGCCAGCGCCTGCGGGATGGGGGCCATCGCCCATTCCGGCATCCCGGGTACGCCGACCGGGCCGCAGCGGCGCACCACGAGCACGTCGTCGGCGGTCACGGTGAGTGCGGGGTCGTCGAGCCGGGCGCGCATATCGGCGTAGTCGTCGAACACGACGGCGCGTCCGGTGTGCTGCCACAGGCCCGGGCTCGCGGCGGCGGTCTTGACGACGGCACCGTCCGGCGCGAGCGTGCCGTGCAGCGCGACCATCGTCGGAGCCGGGGCGACCGGATCGACCATCGTGCGAACCACACCGGCCGGTTCGGGGGAACGGGCAGCGTGCTCGGCCAGCGTGCTGCCGTCGCCCAGCACGGTGGACCCGTCGAGCAGCCCGGCGGCCAGCATGGGCCGGGCCAGGGTGCCCAGACCGCCGGCGGCGAACACGTCGTGCACCAGCTTGGTCCCGCAGGGCTCGACGTCGAGCAGCAGCGGGACGGGCGCCCACCAGGCGTCGATCTGCTCCAGCGTCAGCTCGATGCCGAGGCGCCCGGCCACGGCCGTGAGGTGGATGACGGC
>JAKLPK010000291.1 GCA_022013895.1 Cellulomonas sp.
CGGCGGTCCCGTGTTCGCGCTCGACGAGGCGTTCTCGCTCCTGCTGGAGGTCGAGACCCAGGACGAGATCGACCACTTCAAGGTCGTCAACGACACCTACGGCCATCCTGTGGGTGACCGGGTGCTCGCCCGGGTGGCCGCGCAGGTGCAGCGCCGGGCACGGTTGCGCGACGCCCAGGTGCGGTTCGGCGGTGAGGAGTTCCTGCTGCTCATGATCGGTGAGACGCTCGACGGTGCGCTGGCGCGGATGGAGGACCTGCGTCGGGCCTGCGCGGACATCAGGGTGCCGACCCGGGGCAGCGAGGTCAGCGTGACCGTGAGCATCGGGGTGTGCGCCCTGCCTGAGGGGGTCGATGCCGAGGGACTGCTGCACTGCGCCGACGTTGCGCTCTACCGGGCCAAGGACGAGGGACGCAACCGGGTCTGCACGATCTGAGCCTCGACGGGCGGACCGACGCCGACAGCGGTGTCATGGTGGGGTCCGAACCCACCCCGGAGGCCACCATGCCCACTGTCCGTGCGCACCTGTGGATGAACGACCAGGCGCTGGACGCCGCCCGGTTCTGGGAGCAGACCGTGCCGGGCACCCGGGTGACCTCCGTGACCAGCGCACCGCCGGGCACGCCGGGAGTCGCCGAGGGAACCGTGTTCGTGGTCGAGGTCCAGGTGGGCGACGTCCCGGTGACCCTGCTCAACGGCGGTCCCGTGTTCGCGCTCGACGAGGCGTTCTCGCTCCTGCTGGAGGTCGAGACCCAGGACGAGATCGACCACTTCTGGGAGGCTCTGGCCGCGGACGGCGGGCAGACCGGGCAGTGCGGCTGGCTCAAGGACAGGTTCGGTGTGTCGTGGCAGGTGGTCCCCACCGGGATGGGTGAGTTCATGGCGGGCGAGCCGGCCGCCGTCGGGCGAGCGATGGCCGCGTTGCTCCAGATGACCAAGATCGACCTGGCCGGGCTGCGGGCCGCCGCTGCCGGTTGACGCGCGTGTGGGTGGCATCCGCCAGGATGAGCGGGTGAGCAGCGCACCGACCATCGCAACCGTCAACGTCAACGGCGTCCGGGCGGCCTTCCGCCGGGGGATGGGCGAGTGGCTCGAACAGTGCGCGCCGGACGTGCTGCTGCTCCAGGAGGTCCGGGCCGATGACGGTTCGCTGGCCGCCCTGCTGCCCGGCTGGGACCTGGCGCACGAGGCCGGGGCGGCCGCGGGGCGGGCCGGGGTGGCGATCGCGTCGCGGTACCCCATGCGAGCCGTGCGGATCGGGCTGGGGACCGACGTCGCCGGTGACCAGGGCCGCTGGGTCGAGGCCGATCTGGACCTGCCGGACGGACCGCTCACGGTGGCCTCGGTGTACCTGTACTCGGCGACGGTCGACCACCCGTCGCTGGATGCCAAGTACGCCTTCTGCGAGCACGTGACGAAACGGCTGGCCGAGCTGGGCGGCACGCCCGCCGTGGTGGCCGGTGATCTCAACATCGCCCACCGCGAGGTGGACATCAAGAACTGGAAGGGCAACCTCGACAAGGCCGGGTTCCTACCCGCTGAACGGGCCTACCTGGACCGTTGGTTCGACGAGCTCGGGTGGACCGATGTGGGGCGTGCGCTCGGTGGGCCGGGACCGGGGCCGTACACCTGGTGGTCGTGGCGGGGAAAGGCGTTCGACAACGACGCCGGGTGGCGCATCGACTACCAGCTCACCAGCCCGGTGCTTGCCGGGGCGGCGCTGGCGGCGCGGGTGGATCGCGCGCCGACCTACGCGGCGCGGTTCAGCGACCACGCGCCGCTCGTCGTCACCTACGACCTGAGCCGTCAGATCTGACTGGCTGAACTGGGCGGCACCCAGTCGGCGAGCTCGGCGGCCGTCGGACCGGTCGCCGGGCCGGGGCGGGTCACCGACCAGGCCGCGGCGCGGTTGGCCCGCAGCGCTGCGGTCCAGGGGTCCGAACCGCTCGCCAAGGCGTCGGCGAAAGCCGCGGTGTGCGTGTCACCGGCGCCGGTGAGGTCGACGGCGTCAACCTGAGGTGCGGGAACCACCTGGACCGACGGTTCGGCGAGGAGGCACCCCGCGGCCCCTCGGCGCACCAGCGCGCGCCCGCGGGCCAGCACGGCGAGAGCGCCGGCCGCCTCAGCCGGGTCGTCCCGGCCGGTGAGCACCCGTGCCTCCGCCTCGTTGGCGCTCACCCAGTCGGCGCGTGCCAGCACGGTCCGCACGACGTCCGGCGGGACCTGCCCGATGAGCGGCCCGGGGTCGAGCAGCACGGTCACGTCACCGGCGACACCGGGCAACCACGTGAGCACGGCGGCGCGGTTCGACGGGTGCACGAGGGCGTACCCGCTCAGCACGACGACGTCAGCGGGGGTGGGCCGCACTCGCTCCAGATCGGCGGCGGTCAGATCGGCCTCGGCCCCAGGACTCGTGACGAACGTGCGCTCACCGTCCGGTGTCACCAGGACCAGCACGGTGCCGGTGTCCCGGCCGGGACTCGCGGGCAGGGCCATTCGGACACCGTGGCCCCCCAAGGCGGCGCGCACCAGATCTCCGTGCGGTCCGCTGCCGTGGCGTCCCGCGTAGAGCACCGGGCGTCCGAGCCTGGCGGCCGCGATCATCACGTTGACCCCACCTCCGGCCAGGGCTCGCAGCGGTCCGGCCAGCAGGTCGCCCCCGGGTTGCGGGAGGAACGGCACCTGGGTCACCAGGTCGACGACACCCTGCCCGACGTACACCAGGCGACCGGTCGTGGTCCGCGCGGTGGTGGTCGACCCGGTGGCGCGTGACCCGGCGGGTGCCGCGGGCGGCGGCCGCAGGGCCAGCAGGCCCCGCGCGGCCGCGGCCAGATCGATCCCGTTGACCCGCTCCACCTGGGCCACCGCCTCCTGCGCGAACGGCCCGTGCACGGCACCCAGGATCGCCCCGGCCATCGCCGCGACGGTGTCGGTGTCGCCGCCTGCGCTGGCTGCCAGCCGCAGCGCCAGCCACGGGTCGTCGGGCCGGGCCAGCGCGAACGCGAACGCTGCGGGCACCGACTC
>JAKLPK010000292.1 GCA_022013895.1 Cellulomonas sp.
CCGGCGGTCTCGGGGGTCGCCGGGTTGGGGCACATCGTGATCACGGTCGGCATCGTGTCGTTGCTGGTCGCTCTGGCCGGGCCGGTCCGGCGGGCGATCGAGCGCCGCGAGACCGCAGTGGCGGCCGGGAGCTGACGCCGACCGGCTCCGACGTGGTCCTCACAGCAGGTCGAGCAGCCACCGCGGGCCGGCGAACCCGACCTGGTCGGGGAGGCGGGCACGCAGGCCGCGGTCGGCGGTGACGACGAGCAGGTCCGCACCCGGGTACCGACCGCTCCCGACCAGCTCGACGATCGAGCTGTCACCGTCATGGGGCGCGACCTCGACCATCAGGCCGGGTACGGCGGGGTCGGTCGCCGCGCGCGCGGCACCCTCGACGACGGCAACCACCTGGGCGAGCACGACGACGGCACCCTCAGGTGCCACAACCTGCCGTCCGATCAGACCGGCCAGGTCGGTGAGCAGCCTGGTGGTCGCTCCTGCGCGGTCCCGCCACCAGCCGTCGGGCCGGGAGCCGACCACGTTCGCGACATCGACGACGAGCGTCAGCGGGGTTGCCGCACGAGGTCCGGCTGCCACTCGACCCCCCCGATCTGTCGCCTGCTCGACTCATCCTGGCACCCGACCCGACGCCCGCCCCGCACTGGTGCAGGGGACCGCCCACGGGCCCCTACAGTCGCGGCATGCGCGATTCGAGTGTTCTGCGGCTGCGCGGTTGCGCAGGTCCGTCACAGTGGCCGGTGCTCGAACGGATCTGGTTCAGTGCGGTCGAGGCGACCCACGACTTCCTCAGCGCTGAGGATGTCGAGCACTACCGGAGTCGTCTGGTGTCCGACTACCTGCCCGTCGTCGACCTGACCGTCGCCGAGCTCGGCGCCACGGTGATCGCGTTCGCCGGTGTCGCCGACGACCGGCTGGAGATGCTGTTCGTGGACGCGGCGCACCGTGGCTGCGGTGCCGGTTCCGCGCTGCTCCTGGACGCGATGAACCGGATCCCCGGCCTGCTCGTCGACGTGAACGAGCAGAACCCGCAGGCCGTCGGGTTCTACCGGCACCACGGTCTCGTCCAGATCGGCCGCAGCAGCACCGACGGTGACGGCCGCCCCTACCCGCTGCTCCACCTGGCTGCTCCGGTGAGGACCTGATCCGGCCACTCAGCACCGACCCGGCGGTTCAGGTGCTCGTCACACGCCTGAACTAGGCCCAAAGTCCTAGCACACGGCGACGGGGGTGGTGCGGAGAGCTCCGCACCACCCCCGTCGGCTCAGCCGTACGGGACGTCAGGCCTTCTTGGAGTGACGCAGTCCGAGGAACACGAAGATCGCGAGCACGACGGCGGCGGCGAACGCACCGATGGCGGCGTAGCCGGCGATGACACCCATGGTCCCGAACGCGTAGGCGTTGAGCAGCAGACCGCGCAGCGTGCTCCCCATGAAGAGCGTCTGGCGCAGGGCGCCGAGGGCCTGGCCGTCCTCGGTCGCCTTCTCGTCGGCGCTCAGGGCGTTGTACTCGCCGCTGACCTCCTCATAGGTCCTGTTATCGCTCGCGGCGTTCATGTGGGCGAGGATGTAGTGGTCGGCAAAGGCCTTGGCCTGCGCACCTGTCGTCATGGCCTGCCCGGCGAAGGGTGCGAGGGCAGCCTGGTCCTCGGCGGACAGCTTGGCCGTCGCCTCGGCCTCGGGCATCGTGATGCCCTGCTGGGAGAGCTGGGACTCCACCTGGTTGCCGATGAAGGAGCTCGCGTAGGCAAGGCCTGCGCCGGCGGCGAGAAGCACCACGACCACGACGGCCCCGAAGAGGCTGACGAGGCGGTCGAGTGCGGGGCGGACGTTGATCGGGGTCTGGCTCGAAGAGGCGGTGAGGTCGGACACTGGGTGCTCCCATGTGGAATGAGCGCTCGACGGCGAGCGGTGGATGACGAGATCACTCTCTCTCTGGAACGAACCCCGAGCCTAGGCCTTAGGGCCGCCTTATGCCACGCGACCTGCGGTTTCGTATCCCGCACGAGCATCCGGAGGTCGGGCGCGGCGGCCGTGGACGGCCAGCCGGCGAACCTGCTCGCGCGCGATCGGGCGCCAGCGCGCCGGTCTCACCAGCCCCTTCGCCGCAGATCGGGGACCGGGCACGCCACGGCCACCTCACCCGGACCGACCAGCGGCGCTGGCACGGGCGGGGGCCCGAAACCACCTCAGGCGGGTTCGGTGTGCCGTTCGAGGGGGTCGAGGATGTCGGCGTCCTCCCCCGGCAGGGCCGGCGGGTGGACGTCGGGTGCGGCCGTGCCCTTGTGCGCCAGCAGCACCTCGGCGGCGTGGTCGGCGACCGCGAACCCTGCCGAGCCGTACAGGTGGAACACGGCATCGGCGCCGTGCCGTTGCAGCTCGGCGACGTCGTCGTCGTACCGGGCGACGGCGGCGACCTTGCCGGTGAAACCGGCGGCCTGCAGCCGGGCCAGCGCGATGAGGTTGGCGTTGTGGAACGGCATGGCCAGCACGGCGACCTTGACCCGACCGGCGCGCTGGACCCGGGTCCAGAACTCCAGGTCGGTCGCATCGGCGCGCACCACCTGGAAGCCCTCGTCCTCCAGCGCCCCGACCCTGGTGCGGTCGTGCTCGACGCCGACGACGGACAGGCCGTACTCGTCGCGCAGCCGCGCGTAGGTCGCCGCGCCGACCCGCCCGAGGCCCAGGACCAGCGCATCCGCATCACCGATGTCGACCAGCCGGTCGTCGGGGTGCAGCCGGTCGCTGTCCCGCGAGGGCAGCAGCCGCGACAGCCGGGTGGCCAGCTCGACGCCACGCCGGTTGACGATCGCCGACAGCCCGAAGCTGAAGGCGACGGCCAGCGAGATCACCACCACCCACTGCTCGTCGAGCAGCCCTGCGGTCGCCCCGACGACGGCGACGATGATCCCGAACTCGGAGAAGTTCGACAGCACCAGCGCGGCCAGGAACGACGTGCGCCGCCGCAGCCGCATCGCCCACAGCACGAGCGCGTAGGCCGCGACCTGGAACGGCAGCAGGAGCAGCAGGAGCAGCGCCAGGCCGATCTCGAGCGCGTGCGGCGTGCCGTGCAGCCCGATCTGCACGAAGAACGCCACGAGCATGAGGTCCTTGAACGTCATGAGGGAGCGGGACAGCTCGGCGGCCTGCGGGTGCGAGGCCAGCAGCACCCCGACCACCAGCGCGCCCACGTCACCGTCGATCCCGACCAGCTCGAACACGCCGTAGCCGAGCACCACCGCCACGGCGACGCCGAACAGCGCCTGCAGCTCACCGTGGCCCACGTGATCCCAGATCCGGTGCAGCACCCAGGCGCCCGGGACGAGCAGCACCAGCAGCAGCGCCCACGGACTGGGCGACTCACCGCTGGACAGCGACAGGAACACGACCGCGGCCACGTCCTGCATGACCAGCACACCGACCGCGATCCGCCCGTACAGCGCGGTGGTGTCGGAGCGGTCGTCGAGCACCTTGACGACGAACACGGTCGAGGAGAACGACAGCGCGAACCCGACGAGTGCGAGCGCCCCCAGCGACTCGTCGGCCACGAACCCGAAGCCGATCACCACGAGCAGCCCCAGGAAGCCGACCGCGACCGCGACGCTGAGCGCCAGGTGCACCACGGTGGTCAACCAGACCTCGCGCCGCAGCAGCGTGCGCACATCGAGCTTGAGCCCGATGGCAAACAGCAGCAGCACCACCCCGAGGTCGGCGACCGGTTCCAGGTACGGCAGCGTCGGCGCTCCCCCGGCCCCCAGAGCGAACCCGGCCGCGAGGAAACCGACCAGCGGCGGCAGCCGCAGCAGCACCGCGACCAGCCCGCCGACCAGCGCCGCGAGCAGGTACAGCGCCGCGACGGCCATGGGGTCCTCTCGCACGGAGCGGGATGGGGAGGTCCCATTCTGCCTGGTGCGCGGGCTGCGGGGGGGCCAGCGCAGGTCGGCGGTTCGGGGGCCCGCGCTCGGGTTCCCGAGGTTGTCGCCGACCGGACACGACGGGCCGGCAGTCACCGATCCCCGATCAGTCACCGGGCGACTTCGACACTGTCGCCCGGCTCGTGCTCAGGCAGCCGCCCCCAGCGGGCTGTCGGTCTCGTTCCCCCGGGCGGTCTGGTCCCCCTGGGCCACGACCCCGGAGCCGACTCCCTTCCAGAGCAGGTAGCCGACCATCCAGAACTCGCCGATGGAGGCCGGCACGGTGAGCGCGGAGGACAGGCCGGTGAGGTTCGGCGCGAGGTAGACGAGGTAGGTGCTCAGGACGTAGCCGACGCCACCGCCGATGAGGACCCAACCGAGCGCTCGCGGCATGAAGCCGGAACGCCAGGCCAGCCAGCCCATCGGGATGAGCCACAGGCCGAAGAACAGGCCGCCGAGGTCCCACGCCGTACCGCTGAGCTCATACAGCAGCTGCGCGGTCGCAGCCAGGTCGCCGGTCGATGCGGAGTCGGCGTACACCACACCGAGCGCGGTGGCCGAGAACACGGTTGCGCCGAGGATGACCACGGAGTTGACGATCCCGAACGCCGTGATCGCGCCGGCTGCGAGGGAACTGACCCGTCGGAACAGCGTGAAGAACCACAGTGCCGCCAGTGCCTGGGTCAGCACGGTGGTGAGGTCGACGGCGACACCGAATCGAGCGAGCGCCCCGTGCTCGACGAGGTTCGCGGTGGTCGCGGCGGCGTCGCCGGGCACGTAGAGCTGCCCGCGGACGACCAGCAGACCGAGCACGCCCGAGATGGCGAGCCCGAGGTAGGCAAGGCCGGTGAGCCGGGCCGTGCTCTTCATGGTGTTCATGAGTGCTCCTTCGGTGTGGCGTGGGCGGGCAGCAGGAGGCGACCGCCATCGACAGGCGGGGTGGCTCTACGAGGCGGGGCGAGAGCTCAGGGACGGACGCCGGGGGCTTCGTACTGGAAGACGTCATCGAGAGGGCGACCGAGCACGGCCGCGATCTGGAACGCCATCTCCAGCGACGGGGAGTAGCGCCCGTGCTCGATGGCGATCACGGTCTGGCGGGTCGCGCCGATGCGCCGCGCGAGCTCGGCCTGCGTCATCTCGCCGGCCTCGACCCGCAGGGCGCGGATCCGATTGGTGACCCGGGTGGGCTTGGGGCCCATCAGAAGCCTCGTCGATAGAGGCGGATCTTCGTGGTGGTCTCCACGATCGCGCCGATGGTGCCGAACACGAACAGGAGGTTGCCGATCCAGAACGTGTCCGCACCGATCATCGCGAGCACCAGGGCGCCGACGAAGCCCGCGCCGAGCACGCCGACCAGCGCACGGTCGCCGACCAGGTCGATGTCCTTGTCACGGGCGTCGGAGACCGGGTCGAGCTCGGTGAACGCCACCGGCGCACGTCCGGACGGGCCGAGCTGCCCTGAGCCGATCGAACGGCCGATCGCAAGGACAGCGGTGACGACGACGGTGCCGAGCACCGATGCGCCGATGGTCCACAGCATCGGCCCGACCCACGCGATCTGCCCGACCGGCTCATCGACCAGGCGTATGAGCATGAGCGTGAGGTAGACCCCGGACGTGACGATCACCGTGAGGAGGTAGGCCCACACCGTGCGCTCGTTCATCGTCATCGCGACGGGTTCGTCATCGTCGGGAAGGCGGGGCTCGGTGTCGTCCATGATCACTCCGCGTGTTAAGAATGTTTGACACCTCGAGGCTAGCCGCGCCCTTGAGTCATGTCAAGAATCTTTGACCACCGCAGTGCGATGCACCTCGGCGCAGGTCAGTACCGGCCAGCGGTGGGATGAGCGCGGACGACGCCACTGAGGCGTTGCCGGGCCGGGAGGACCGGCTGCCCAGCCTGAGCGCGGCCGCGGTGGACTGACAGCCTCCGCGACGGCCGTCGGCCTGTGGGACCCGCACGACGAACACCTCGGCGCCCTCCCGCTCGCAGAGCGTGCGGGGTGGCACTGGGCGCTCGACCACGGGCACCGGTGGATCGACGACGACGGCCTCTGGGGCACCCCCACCGATAGGCGACCCGAGGTCGTGCTCGGCGACAGGGCTTACGACCACGTCCTACCCGACCCCGCAGCTGTCACCTCGTGCCGGCACCAGGCCGTCGAGTCGGCCGCAGCCGGGTCAGTGCCGGTGGGCGCGGCGGGCGCTGAGCGGTCCCCCGAAGACCAGCGAGATGCCGAAGACGAACCCGAAGTCGTACCAGTTGCCGTTGTTGTAGACCTCGTAGGGGCTGACGGTGTCGGTGAAGAACGACACGACCACGCTGATCGGCAGGATGATCCCGTGCCACAGGCCGAGCCAGAACCCGGCCGGTGCCTCCTGCCCGGGCGGTGCGGACCCGACATCGGGGTTCGCCCCCGCGGCGCACGCGGCGAGCAGCAGGACCAGGGCGACGAGGGCCACGGTCGCGGTCATCGTGGTGAGTCGCGAACGGCGTCCCACCGAGAGAGGTTCCATGCGCACAGCGTGGCACCGGCGGCGGGCGGCTGCCACGGGCTCCGCGCAGCGGCCGGCGCGCCGCCGATCGAGACCCCGAGCCGGCGGCGGCGCTGACGCGGTGGACGCCGGGCGGGCGCGGGTCACCCGCTGAGACCG
>JAKLPK010000293.1 GCA_022013895.1 Cellulomonas sp.
CGACGGCCAACCCCACTCCCGCCACCAGCAGGAGCGCGGCAGCGAGCAGCCAGGCCACACCGGCGAGCGTTCCGATCGGGGCGGTGAAGGCCTCCACGTGGGCTCCGGCGAGGCCGACCGCGGCCCCCAGCAGATGAATCAGCCCGTGCAGCACGACGACGACGCCGACCGTGCGGCGGACGGCGGCCCTCATCGCGGCTCACCGCCGGCGAGGTGCGCGATGCACCGGGTGACCAGGTCGGCCATGGTGGCGACCTGATCGTCGGTGAGACCGCCGAACGCGTCCGTGAGGAAGGCCTGCTGCTCGTGGGCGCCGAACTGGTCCTCGAAGCTCGCGACCTGCTCGGTGAGCACGAGGCGGGTGGCGCGCCGGTCGTTCCCGTCGGTGCTGAGCGTGAGGAACCCCCGCGCGGCGAGCTGGAGGGCCACCTGCTTGACGTTCTGCCGGGAGGTGCCGTAGGCGCCGGCGGCCTCGCTGAGCGTCGGGGCGTGGCCGGGGAAACCGCGCACCAGGACGGCGAGCAGGAGCCACTGGCGGCTGGTGAGGTCGAGCGGGGCGAGGGCCTCGTCCGCCCGGCGGGTCAGGTGCTGGGAGAGCACGAAGAGTCCGCCGAACAGATCGGCGCGGGTGTCGGAGGGCATGTAGGTAACCTATTACCTAAATCTGTGGCGGCCCAATCGCCCGACCTAATCGCACGGCCCAATCGCCCGGCCCGGGCGTCTGGGCCGCACGCCCGGCCCGACAGCCCCGCGCGGTCGCTCGCTCGTCGGGGCGGGCCTCAGCTCAGCACGGCCGAGTACCCGTTGATCGCGGGCTGCCCGCCGAGGTGCGCGAACAGCACGGTCGAACCGGCGTCAATCTCCCCGGTGCGCACGAGCTCGATGACGGCGGCCATCGACTTCCCCTCGTAGACCGGGTCGGTGATCATGCCCTCGGTGCGGGCAGCCAGGCGCATCGCGGCGATCGTCGCCTCGTCCGGGATGCCGTAGGTGCCGGCGTGGAACCGCTCGTCCAGCTCGACGTCGTCCAGCGTCAGCTCACGGCGCAGACCGATCTTCGCGCCGGTGTCCTGAGCGATGCGCAGCACCTGGTCACGGGTCTGGGCGGGTTTGGCCGAACCGTCGATGCCGAGCACCCGGCGCGGACGGGCGCCGTTCTCCTCCGTCAGCGCGAACCCGGCGACCATGCCTGCCTGCGTGGAGCCGGTGACCGAGCAGACGACGATGGTGTCGAAGAACACCCCGAGCTCGGCCTCCTGCTCGGCGACCTCAGCCGCCCAGCCGGCGAAGCCGAGGCCCCCGAGCGGGTGGTCGCTGGCCCCGGCGGGGATGGCGTAGGGCGTGCCACCCTCGGCGTCGATCTGGGCGAGCGCCTGCTCCCAGGACTCCTTGAACCCGATGCCGAACCCGGCCTTGACCAGCCGCACGTCCGCCCCGGCGAGCCGGGAGATGAGGATGTTGCCGACCTTGTCGTAGATCGAGTCGGGCCAGTCCACCCACGACTCCTGCACGAGGACGCACCTGAGCCCGGCGTGGGCGGCGACGGCCGCGACCTGCCGGGTGTGGTTGGACTGCACGCCGCCGATCGAGACCAGGGTGTCGGCGCCCTTGGCCAGCGCATCGGCCACCAGGTACTCCAGCTTGCGGGTCTTGTTGCCGCCGAACGCGATACCGGAGTTGCAGTCCTCCCGCTTCGCCCAGACCGCGGCGCCGCCCAGCGTGGCCGTCAGGCGGTCGAGGCGGTGCACGGGGGAGGGGCCGAACAGCAGCGGGTAGCGGGGGAAGTCGGCGAGCGAAGTCATGGGATCTCCTGGGCTTCCTGGGATGTCAGTGGTCGACGCGAGACGGGTTCGGTGGTCCGGGAGGGGCGAGATCCTGCGGTCGGGGTCGGTCGGTGTCAGGCCCGGGTCACAGCGCCGACCAGATCCGCCCGGTGATCGCGACGGCCGCCTCGACCTGGCCGTCGGCGACCGCGGCGATGAGCTCGTCGTGCATCGCGGCCGAGGTCTGGGCCTGGGCTGCGGTGAACCGACGGCGTTCCAGCCGGCGGATCGTCGGGGTGTAGCGCTCGATGGTCGCGGCCACCGCCCGGTTCCCGTAGCGCTCGACGAGCACCGCGTGCAGCGCATCATCGGCGTCCAGTGCGCGATCGGTGTCCCTGGCCTCGACCGCGGCCCTGAACTGGGCATTCGCTGCTCGCATCGCGTCCAGATCGGCGCTCGTCGCCAGGTCGGCACCCTCCCGGGTGGCCAGCTCGTGCATCGCCCGCACGACGGCGAGGGCGTCGCGCACCGCACCCAGGGTGACCGGGGTGACGCGCGTGCGGCTCTGCGGTTTGGACTCGACGAGTCCCTCCTCGACGAGCCGGGCGAGCGCCTGGCGCACCGGGGCGATCGACAGCCCGAGCTCGGTCGCCAACCGCGAGTCCTTGATCACCTGACCCGGTTCGAGGCGCCCGCTGACGATGGCGTCGCGCAGCAGCTCGGTCGCCTGGTCGCGCAGCAGGACGCGCTCGGTGGTGGGCATGGCTGATATTTCAGTCTGCCCCGAAGGGTCCTGTCAAGAGGTGCCGCGGGCGGCCTCAGCCGAGGCAGCCCGCCAGGAACGCCTCGACGCTCGGCGTCACCACCTGGTCCCCGGGTGCGCCGAGCAGCTCGTTGAGGTCTTGGTGGCTCGCGCCCGCGGCGTCCACCAGCTGGGCCGGGTCCGGACCGGCGGCAGTGACGGCTTCGGCGTACCGGGTGGCCCCCGCGACCCGGTCGGCTGCGCCCCGGGTGACCACGAGGGTCGACGGCACGGGGCCGCCGACGGCCTGCAGCCGCAGCGTCGGTGACGCCTGCGCGAGAGTCGCCGGGTCGTCGCCGAAGGTCTTCGCGACCATCCGGGCGATGGTCGGGTCGTGGTCGGTGAGGTCGTACGAGGCGGCGTCCAGGGTCACCAGGCAGCCGATGTCCGTGCGCTGCCGGGAGTGCGCGGCCAGGTAGGTCGGATCGGCCATCACCTCGGCCGCCAGGTGCGCGCCGGCGGAGTGCCCGAGCAGGGCGATCCGCGTGGGGTCCACACCGAGCTGGTCGGCGTGCGCGAGCACCCAGTCGAGCGCCGCGGCCACGTCCTGGGCCGGTTCGGGCCAGACGGGTCCGTCGGTGGCGAGCCGGTAGTTGACCGAGACGAGCACACGGTCGTCCGCGGCGGCCCAGGCGGCCTTGGTCGTCAGGGTGTCGTTGGCCTTGTCCCCGGTCTGCCACGCCCCGCCGTGCACCCACACGAGCGCGGCCCGTCCCTGCGCCGGTGCAGCACCCGCCGGGGTGTAGACGTCGAGGCTGAGCAGGTCCGGGTTGACGTCGGGCACCTCGGAGTACCGGTAGGTGACCGGGCCGGTGGCCTCGGTCGCGGCGGCGCTCGGCGCGCCGTGCGCGGCGGCGGAAGGAGTGGCTGGCGCCGTGGCGGAACCGTCGGCTCCACTGCGGTCCGCGGCGCGCTGGCAGCCGGTCGCCACCAGCGCCACGACGGCGAGCGCGACAAGCCCGCGGATCGTCCTAGACACGCGCGAACCGGGATCGGTAGTCGACCGGGGGCACCCCGACGGCGGCCCGGAAGTGGTGGCGCAGCAGTGCGGCCGAGCCGAAGCCGCACATCGCAGCGATCGCCTCCACATCACGGTCGGTCTCCTCCAGGAGCTGGCGGGCGTGCTGCACGCGCTGGGCCGTGAGCCAGCGTGCCGGGGTGGTGCCGGTCTGGTCGACGAAGCGCCGGGCGAAGGTCCGCGGCGAGGTCAGGGCGCGGGCGGCCAGCGAGGACACGGTGTGCGGTTCGGCCAGGTTCGCCCCGGCCCACTCGAGCACATCGCGCAGGGCGTCGTCGTCGCACTCAGGTACGGGCGTGACGATGTACTGGCGCTGGCCGCCGTCGCGCTGCGGTGGCACCACCATGCGTCGTGCGATGGCGTTGGCCACGCCGGCGCCGTGCTCCTGGCGCACCACGTGCAGGCACGCGTCGATCCCGGCGGCGGTCCCGGCGCTGGTGACCACCAGCCCGTCGTCGACGAACAGCACGTCCGGGTCGACCGTCAGGTCGGGGTAGAGCTCGGCGAGCTGCGCGGCGTGGTGCCAGTGGGTGGTGACCTTGTGCCCGTCGAGCACCCCGGCCGCAGCCAGCACGAACACCCCGGAGCAGACCGAGAGCAGCCGGGTGCCGCGAGCGTGGGCGGCGCGGATCACGTCGAGCGCGCGCTCGTCGTAGCCGCCGGCGCGGACGGTGGTGGCCGGCACGGTGAGCAGGTCGACGTCCGCGAGGTCCGCCAGTGCGTGGGTGACCTGGACCCGGACGCCGACCGCCGCGCTCACCGACGGTTCGGCGGCCGCGATCCGGAGCTCGAACGGGGGGACGCCGTCGTCCGTCCGATCGATCCCGAAGACCTCGCAGACCACCCCGAACTCGAACATGGCGAGCCCGTCCACCAGGAGGGCGCCGACCGTGCGCAGCATGAGCTTGACCCTAATCAGGCTGGCAGCATCTTGTCGAGAGGTGTCATTTCTGCCACTGGTCGGAGTGTGCCCGGATTCGCAGGCTAGGGGCATGTCCTCCTTCCTCGCCCTGATCGCCCTGGCGCTGCTCGCGGTGCCGTTCGTCGTGCTCGCGCGCCGGCCCGGCTGGGATCAGGTTCGCCCGACCCATCCGGACGCCGCCCGGCTCGCGGCCGAGCACGACGCCGTCCAGTCCCGGCGCGCCGATGAGCGGCGCGAGCCCAGGGAGCAGCCCGAGCCCCAAGACCAGCCCGAGCCGAACGACCAGTCCGAGCCGAACGACCAGTCCGAGCCGAACGACCAGCCCGAGCCCCGCGGGGAGCCCGAGTCCACCGTCCCTACCTGGCGCCCCGCGGCCTGACGGGTGTCCTGTCGCGCTCCCGCAGGATCCGGGCCTCCCACGGCGCCAGGGTGTCCGTCGGCCCGGACGGGTAGTTGGACAGCACGGACTCGGCGTCCCGCCACCCGTCCAGCTCGGCGGGTAGCGCCCGAGGCCGGCCCGAGCAGTTGGCAGCGACGAGCAGGCTCGGGTGCCCGTCGAGCCGCCGCTCGAACACCCACAGGTCGGGGTCGTCGGGCAGCAGCAGGTGGAAGCTGCCCTCGACCACCACGGGATCGGTGTGGCGCAGCGCGATGAGCGCCCGGTAGTGCTCGAACACCGAACCGGGCACGCCCACCTGCGCCGCCGCGTTGAGCCACGTGTGGTTCGGGTTGACCGGCAGCCACGGGGTGCCGGTACCGAACCCGGCCAGCGGCCCGTCGTCCCACTGCATGGGGGTGCGGGCGTTGTCCCGGCCGTGGCTGCGCAATCCGTCGAGCACCCGCTGCGGGTCGGCCCCGGCGGCCCGGGCCTGCGCGTCGTAGTTGATCGACTCGATGTCGCGCATCTGGGTCACATCCGCCCAGGGGGCGTTCGTCATCCCCAGCTCCTCGCCCTGGTAGACGAACGGCGTGCCGCGGTGCAGGTGCAGCACGGTGGCCAGCGCGGTCGCCGACTCGCGCCACCACTGCCCGTCGTCGCCGAACCGGGAGACCGCGCGCGGCTGGTCGTGGTTCGACCAGTACAGGCTGTTCCAGCCGACCTCGCCCAACCCCTCCTGCCAGGTGGCGAGACTGGCCTTGAGCCGCGGAAGAGCGAGCGGTACCGGATCGAACTTGGTCGTTCCGTGGTCGAGCGACACGTGCTCGAACTGGAACACTATGGACAGCTCGTCGCGGGCCGGGTCGGTGAACAGCCGGGCGTCGGGGACGGTGACGCCGGGCATCTCGCCGACCAGCAGCAGGTCGTTCTCCCGTCCGGCGAACACCTGCGTGTGCATCTCGTGCACGAACTCGTGGATGCGCGGCCCGCTCGCGTAGTGCGGGAAGCCGTTCCCGTACGACGCACCCGGGGCCACCTCACCGTCGGGCAGGTCCGGGTCCTTCGACACCAGGTTGATGACGTCCATCCGGAAGCCGTCGACCCCGCGATCGAGCCACCACCGCATCATGGTGTGCACGGCTGCCCGCACCTGCGGGTTCTCCCAGTTCAGGTCGGGCTGCTTGGCGGCGAACAGGTGGAGGTAGTACTCGGCGGTCGCCTCGTCCCAGGTCCAGGTGGGGCCGGAGAAGAACGACTCCCAGTTGGTGGGTTCGGCACCGTGCTCCCCCGGGGTGGTCCCGGGCCGGGCCGGACGCCACCAGTACCAGTCACGCTTCGGGTCCTGGCGTGAGGACCGCGCCGCCACGAACCACGGGTGCTCGTCGGAGGTGTGGTTGACCACCAGGTCGAGCACGATGCGGATGCCGCGGGCGTGGGCGGCCGCGATGAGCCCGTCCAGGTCCGCGAGCGTGCCGAAGGTCGGGTCGACGTCCTGGTAGTCGCTGATGTCGTAGCCGTTGTCGGCGTGCGGTGACCGGTACACGGGGGACAGCCAGATCGCGTCGATGCCGAGCGCGGCCAGGTGGTCCAGCCGGGAGGTGATCCCCGGCAGGTCGCCGACGCCGTCACCGTCGGAGTCGGCGAAGCTGCGCGGGTACACCTGGTAGACGACGGCGGACCGCCACCAAGGCTGCGCGGCCCCGCCGGTCACCGGACACCGTCCAGGTCGATGACGACCAGCTGCCACGTCGCGAAGGCCGGCAGGGTGGCCGTGGCGTCCTCCCCGTCGAGACTGACCTCGACCGGGACCAGGCGCCCCTCGCCGTCGGGGTCGGCGACGAGGACCCGCGGGACGGCCGCACCCGCGCGTCGCACCCGCAGCGTGCCGGGCCCTGGGTCGGCCGGTGCTGCGCGTGGGGCGTCCCATTCGGTGTCGGTCTGGCCGGCGAGGTTGATCAGGTGCATGACGAGTCGTCCGTCGACCTCGACGACGCGCCGCCACACGCTCCCGGCGACCGCGTCGTCGCTGGTCGGGGCACCGGGGTAGCGGACGTCGAGCGACTCGTTGTACGCCCCGACCCAGGCGCCGGTGACCTCGACCGCGCGCGGGTCGAGCAGCAGCTCGTCGTGCGCGACGAGGAAGTCGTACCAGCGGTGCAGCAGGTCCAGGGTCGACGGGTCGGCCGCGTGGTTGCGCACGTAGTACGGGTCGACGAGCACGTGCCCGCTCTCCCCGGCGAGCAGCTGCGTCGCACCGTGCGAGAACAGCGTGGCCATGGTCAGGGCGGTGGTGCGGTCGGCCGCCTCGACGGGTGCCGTGTCGTAGACGTGCTGGTACGCCGCGATGACGACCGGCCGCCCCTGTCCAGCGGCCCGGGCCCTGGTGACCACGCGGGCCAACGAGTCCAGCGTCGTGTGCGGCGGCCAGACCTCGACGTAGACGGCGTCCTGCGGGGCGTCCGCGGTCGCCCACGTCGGGAAGTCGTTGACGTTGTTGAACACCAGCCGGGCCTCCGGCAGCCCGGTCCGGACCGCCTCGATGAGTGAACGGAACGAGTGCGCGAGGTCCACCGTCCGGCCGTCGGCGAGCTGGGCGCGGCGCGGGAAGCCGTACTGGTCCAGGTGGAAGCCGTGCAGCCCCACGGCGCTCACCGAGGCCCGCAGGTCCGCGACCAGGTGCTGCTGCCAGTCCGGCGCCGCCGGGTCGACGAGCCGCAGGAAGTCGCCGAGCGCCCAGGGCGCGCCGTCGGCCCGCAGCACCGCCCGGTGCGACCAGCGGTCCCACTCGCCGTTGCCCACGGCGTAGACGGCCGCGTACCCGAGCGCCTCGCTACCGACGGCCGCGAGCCCGGCGACCAGCCGGCGCACGGTCGACAGTGCGATGGGCTGGTCGAGCGCATCGGTGTACTGCTCGCCGCCGCCGACCAGATCGGCGTGCCGGTAGGCCCAGTCGTAGAGCTGGACGGCGTCCAGGTGCAGTGCGCGCACCAGGTCGAGCACGGCGTCCACGTCCTTGTCAGGCGGGTAGGAGGCGACGAACCCGTAGCGCAGCCGGGCCCGAGATGACGTGGTGACGAGTACGGCGGTGCGGGCGGACGAACCGTCGGTGCAGGTCAGCTCGATC
>JAKLPK010000294.1 GCA_022013895.1 Cellulomonas sp.
AGCTGCTGGAGGCGGGGACGGTCCGCCGGATCACGGTGGTCGCACCGACCGAGCACCTGAAGAAGCAGTGGGCCGATGCCGCCGCGCGGGTGGGCATCCGGCTCGACCCGGCGTTCAGCAACGCCCAGGGTCGCCATGGTGCGGGGTTCGACGGGGTCGCGGTCACCTACGCGCAGGTGGCGAGCAAACCGGCGCTGCACGCGGCGCGCACCGCGGCGGCCCGAACCCTGGTCATCCTGGACGAGGTGCACCACGGCGGCGATGCGCTGAGCTGGGGTGATGCGGTCCACGACGCGTTCGAGGGTGCGACGCGCCGGTTGGCGCTCACCGGCACCCCGTTCCGCTCGGACACGTCGGCGATCCCGTTCGTGCGGTACGAACCGGACCACGACGGGATCCGCCGCTCGGTGGCGGATGTGACCTACGGCTACGGCGAGGCGTTGCGCGACCACGTCGTGCGGCCGGTCATCTTCCTCACCTACTCCGGCACCCTGAGCTGGCGCACCCGGGCCGGGGACGAGCTCTCCGCGCGGCTCGGCGAACCGGCCACCAAGGATCTGGTGGCGCAGGCGTGGCGCGCGGCGCTGGACCCGGAGGGGGAGTGGATCGCCGGGGTGCTGGCCGCTGCCGACACCCGGCTGTCCGAGGTGCGTCGGACGGTCCCGGACGCGGGCGGCATGGTGATCGCGACCGACCAGTCGGACGCCCGTGCCTACGCGGGGGTGCTGGCCCGGCTCACGGGTCGTTCGCCGACGGTGGTGCTGTCGGACGACGAGGGCGCCTCGGACCGGATCGAGCAGTTCTCCCGTGACGACTCGAGGTGGCTGGTCGCGGTGCGGATGGTGTCCGAGGGCGTGGACGTGCCCCGGCTCGCCGTCGGGGTGTACGCGACGAGCGCCTCGACACCGCTGTTCTTCGCCCAGGCCGTCGGACGGTTCGTGCGTGCGCGGCGTCGCGGTGAGACAGCGTCGGTGTTCCTGCCGAGCGTCCAGCCGCTGCTCGCACTGGCGGCCTCGCTGGAGGTCGTGCGGGACCACGCGCTGGACCGGCGGTCCTCGGGCGACGAGGACCCGGACGCCCTCATGGCCGCGGCCCTGTCGGAGCGTTCGACGGCGGATGTCGTCGGCCCGGACGGGCTCCAGGGCACGTTCGAGGCGCTCGGCGGCCAGGCGTCGTTCGACCGGGTGCTGTTCGATGGTGGCGAGTTCGGCACCGAGGCGGAGGTGGGGTCGGCGGAGGAGCTCGACTTCCTCGGGCTGCCCGGGCTGCTGGAGCCGGACCAGGTCTCGGCGCTGCTGCGCCAACGTCAGGCCGATCAGCTCGCGGGCCGGCGGCGTACCGAGGCTGCCGAGCCGGTGGCCGACCATCGTCGTCAGGCGGCGTTGCGTGCCGAGCTGTCCCGGCTGGTGGGTGCGTGGGCGCGCCGCAGCGGGGTGCCGCACGGGGTGGTGCACACCCAGCTGCGCACCCGGTGCGGTGGGCCCGAGGTGGCGCTCGCGACCCCGGATCAGCTGGACCAGCGGATCGCGCTGCTGCGTGAGTGGTTCGTCGGGCGGCACTGAGCGCACGGCGCCCGCGGGAGGCGGGGACGCGGGTGCGGTGCCGGGTCGAGTCGGTGACCTGCGGTTCGATCGCGCCATGAACTCGCGACCACCCTGGTACGAACCGGGGACCTAGGACCCCTTCGGGAGGGCCCGGCAGTCGGCAGAGTATGTACTACCAAGTGAGTACCAAGCAGATGTTGCGGGAACCAGCCTCAGCACCTGCGGTGCGAGCACGACACGAGGAATCAGGACACCGATGTCCGGCGCGAGACACAGGTGCCCCATGCCGCACGTCGCTCTCGATGCTTCCAGCCCGCTCTACCGACGCATGCCGGGGGACCCCAGGTCCCTCTCCCCAGCTGCCCGAAAGGTCGCTCGATGAGAAAGAACCCGTACCTCCCTACGGCCATCTCGATCTATCTGTTCTTCGTGGTGTACGGCATGGCCGTCATCATCATGTCCCAGCACTCCGACCAGCTTCAGGCCCAGTGGGGGGCAACCGAGGGCCAGGTCCTAGTGGCCATCTCGGGCATCGGGATCGGGAAGATCATCGGCCCGTCGTTCGCCGGTCTGCTGTCCGACCGGATCGGCCGGCGCTGGATGCTCGTCACGTCCTTCGCGATGTACGTGCTGTTCCTGCTCGGCATGATCGTCAGCCCGAGCTACCAGGTGGGCTTCGCGCTCGCGGTGTTCTTCGGCCTCGCCAACGCGATCTCCGACACCGGCGCCTACCCGACGCTCATGGAGTCCTTCCCCAAGACCCCCGGCTCCGCCAACCTCATCGTCAAGGCCGCGATCGCGGTCGGTCAGCTGCTCATCCCGATCATCGTCACGGCCATCGCCGCAGCCTCGATCGCCTGGGGCTCGACCTTCATCGGCCTCGCCGTCATCCTGGCGATCCTGCTGGTCGTCAACCTGCGCCTGCCGTTCCCGGACTACAAGGCGATCGCGGCCGAGCAGAAGGCCAAGATCGTGGCCAACGCCGGGACGTCCGAGCAGTCAGGTGCCCGGATCGGCCTCGAAGGCACCGCGCTCGTGCTCTACGGATTCACCAGCACCGCGATCTTCTGGCTCGCCTCGCAGTCGCTGCCGAAGCTCGGCGTCAACCTCGTGGGGATGAGCCCCGAGGCCGGGAAGGCCCTGGTGTCGTTCTTCTCGATCGGGTCCTTCGCGGGTGTCTTCATCACCGCGGCCCTCGTGGCGCGCAAGTTCAAGCCGGTGACGTTCCTCGTGCTCAACCCGACAGTGGCGACCTTCGCCTACATCGGCATGCTGGTGTTCCCCAACGCGGGCGCCTACCGGTTCTTCGCGTTCATCATCGGTTACTTCGCCGCCGGTGGGCTTTTCCAGCTCACGGTCGTGGTGCTCGCCGAGTTCTTCCCGGTGCGCAAGGGCGTGGTCACCTCCCTCATCGGCCTGGCCTCGGGACTGGCGGCGTTCGCCCTGCCGTACAGCTCCGGCCTCGTCGTCGGCGACGCAACCGAACCGGCTGAGCTCGCCTCGGCCTACCAGGTGATCGCGGGCATCGGGATCGGGGTCTCCGTCGCCTCTGCCATCCTGGGTGTCCTCGTGCTGATCCGGCACCGGATCGTGTTTCCCCGCAACCCTGCCGCGCCTCAGGCAGTGACGGCCTCGAGCAGCGTCAGCTGATCGCAGACGACGCAGCCACGGCCCCGGTCCTCCCGCCTCTCGGGGGCGGACCGGGGCCGATCCCCAGGTGCCCTGACGAGGAGGTCGGCTCGTGAACGTCCCGCAATACCGCACCACCGCTGCCTCGATCTACGTGTTCTTCGTGGTGTACGGCATGGCGGTCATCGTGATGGCCCAGTCCTCGCTCCAGCTGCAGGCGCAGTGGGGGGCGACCGAGGGGCAGGTGCTCGTCGCCATCTCCGGGGTGGGGATCGGCAAGGTCGTCGGACCCTCGTTCGCGGGGTTCCTGTCCGACCGGGTCGGTCGCCGGACGGTGATCCTCATCTCCCTCGGGCTGTACTCGACCTTCCTGCTCGGGCTGCTGGTGAGCCCCAGCTACCAGGTGGGCTTCGCCCTGGCCTTCGCCTTCGGCCTGGCGAACGCGATCGGGGACACCGGGAACTACCCCACGCTCATGGAGGCCTTCCCGAGCGCCGCGGGCTCGGCCAGCGTCGTCGTCAAGGCCGCCATCGCACTCGGGCAGTTCCTGCTGCCGCTCATCATCACGGCGGTCGCCGGTGCCGGTCTGGCCTGGGGCACCCCGTTGATCGGGTTGGCGCTCGTGCTGGCGGCGCTGTTCGTGGTCCAGCTGCGGCTGCCGTACCCCGACCACCGCGCGGTCGCGGTCGCCCAGCGCGCCCGGATGGACGAGGTCGTGGCCGCCCACGGAGCCGGTCGCGGCGCGCGCGTGGGGCTGGAGGGCGCCGCGATGGTGCTCTACGGGTTCTTCGCCACCGCGATGTTCTGGCTCGCCCAGAACTCCCTGCCGCGGGTCGGTATGACGTTGGCCGGGATGGACCAGGCCACGGGGCGTGAGCTCATCTCCTTCTACTCCGCCGGGTCGTTCCTCGGGGTGCTGGTCACGGCGTTCCTGGTGGCGCGGTTCGTGCGCCCGGTCATGGTGCTCGTGACCTACCCGGCGATCGCCGGTGTGGCCTATCTCGCGATGCTCATGACGGGTAACCCGGCCGCGTTCGCGGCCTGCGCCTTCGTCATCGGGTTCTTCGCGGCCGGTGGGTTGTTCCAGCTCGCCGTCGTGGTGCTCGCCGAGTTCTTCCCGGACCGCAAGGGTGTGGTCACCTCGATGATCGGGTTGGCCTCGGGGGCTTCGGCGTTCGCGATGCCGTTCGTCTCGGGTCGGATCGTCGGCGCCGGGCTCGACGCGGCGGCCAGCTACCGCACGGTCGTGCTCATGGGTGTGGTCGTGGCGGCGCTGTCGACCACCCTCGGCGGGTTCGTGCTCGCCCGGCACCGGACGTTGCTGGGCGAGCCGGACCCGCACCTGGGACAGGCGGTCGCCGCAGGCGGTCGATGACCGTGCCGAGGTCGGGACGGCAGCCGGTGCGGCTCGGGCTGGTGAGCCCGCCGGCGACGAGCCTGGCGCACCGCACGGGGGACTGGCGCACCGAGCGGCCGGTGTTCGTCGAGCTCACCCCGCCGTGCTCACGGGACTGCCCGGCCGGTGAGGATGTGCGGGGATGGCTGTCCCGCGCCCAGGAGCCCGGTGGCGCCCGCGCCGCGTGGGAGCTGCTGACGGCGCGGAACCCGCTCCCGGCGACGATGGGCCGCGTCTGCTACCGGCCGTGCGAGGCGGCGTGCCTGCGCGGCCGGCTCGACGAGGCGGTCGGCATCTGCGCGGTCGAGCAGGCGCTCGGGGAGCAGGCGATCGAGCAGGGCTGGCCGCTGCCCGCCCCCGCAAGGGCCACCGGCTGTTCGGTGCTCGTCGTGGGGGCCGGGCCGGCCGGGCTGGCCGCCGCCCATCTGCTGCGCCAGGCCGGTCACGAGGTGCACCTGCACGAGTCGCTGCCGGTGGCCGGCGGCATGCTGCGGTACGGCATCTCGGCCGAGCGGCTGCCGCGCCGGATCCTGGATGCCGAGATCGACCGGCTGCTGGACACGGGGATCGAGCTGCGGCTGCGCACCACCGTGCGCCGGGTCGCGGACGTCGTCGAGCGGTACGACGCGGTGGTGCACTGCGTGGGTGTGGCGAACGCCCTCGCGCTAGTGCACTCGGCGGTGCTGTGGCGTCAGCCGGCCCACGGTGGCGGACCCGCGCAGCGCACCGTGACCTACGCCCTCGGGCAGGGGCGCGCGGCGGCGCAGGCCGTGTGCGACCACCTGGGTGGGGCCGGGCCCCCGGGCCCCGTCGCGCCGGTCGTCGACTACGGGAGGCTGACCACCTGGTACTACTCGGACGCCCCGCGTGCGGTGGCCGAGGCGTTGGCCGGTCCGCGTACGTCACGCCCGTTGCAGGTGGTGCCGCTGGACGGTGCGCTGGCCGGGTTCGAGGCGCGCCGGTGCATGTCCTGCGGCTCCTGCTTCGGCTGTGACAACTGCTTCGGCATGTGCCCGGACGATGCGATCACGAAGCTCACGTCCGGGCCGACCTACGAGGTCGACCTGGACTACTGCAAGGGGTGCGGGATCTGCGCGGCCGAGTGCCCGTGCGGGGCGATCGAGATGGTCCCCGAGCAGCGGTGAACGCCGTGCGCGCGGTGCGGGAGGTCAGCGCGGGCAGGCCAGCACGAAGCGCAGAACCACGTCCTCGATCATCGCCCGCACGTGCGGCGTCTCCTTCTGGCCCAGCATGTCGCGGTCGAACAGCTCGCGGAACGTCGAGCGGTTCGAGACCCGCTGGAACGCCAGCCCGGAGAGGACCTGCTCGACGTCCAGCGCGTCGGGGGCGTCGGGTCCGTCCCGGAAGACCCCCTGCTCGCGACCGCGGCGCAGCACATCGTCGATGAGGGCGAGCACGCCGCGGTTCTGCTCACGTGCCTCGTCGGACATGAGGTGGATGGCACCGGCCGGCAGCGTGTTCTCGAACACGACGAGCCGGATGAACTCCGGGTGGTCGGCGTGGTGGTCGATGTTGGACCGGACCAGGACCCGCAGCGCCTCCTCGGGCTCGAGCTCGTCGAGCCGCAGGTTCGCCTCGCTCTCGCGGATGCGGCGGTAGGACTCCAGCAGCGCGGCGGCGTACAGCTCCTCCTTGCTGTGGAAGTAGTAGTAGATCATCCGCTTGGTGACCTTGGTGCGTTCGGCGATGGCGTCGATCCGTCCGCCGAGCAGGCCGTGGGCGGAGAACTCCTCGATCGCGGCGTCGAGGATCTGGCGTCGGTTGCCCTCGGGGTCGCGACGGACCGCGCCGATCGCATCGTCGGTCTGGCTGGTCATGGGTCCTCCTGCGGACGTGCTCGCCCCTGTGCGTGACTGCTGGTCCGACCGTATTCGATCGGCGGGCGAGAGGGTTCGCGCCGCTCCGGCAGGGCTGTGATCTGCGAGGACGAAGGTCCCGTGATCGGGGTGCGCTCGGGGATCAGACTGGTCGTGCACTTTGTACGAACTAGTGAGTACTTAGTCGCCGCAGTCCGCTGTTCCGTCAGTGCTGACAGGACTGAGCATCGCCCTGCTGCGCCAGCCGTCTCATGCGTGGGCCGCCAGAGCCGGCGCCGGACGTCGCACACCGATCGAGGAGGATGTCGATGTTGGACCACAAGCCGAAGACCGACGAAGAGTTCGCGGCCTATCTGCAGGAGATCCGGGAGCTGGCCCAGGGCCCGTTCGACGAGATGCAGAAGGAGATCGAGGTCACCAACAAGTTCCCTGACGAGTTCTTCACCCTCGCCAGCGAGCACAACCTGTACCGGTTCTACCTGCCCGAGCAGTACGGCGGCTGGGGCCTGAGCACCAAGCAGATCTTCAAGGTCCAGGAGGAGTTCTCCCGCGGCCCCGGCGGCATGCGGATGCACCTGCACCACGCGGCCGGCCTCAACTGGCGGATCATGGACGACTTCGGCCAGGCCGAGGTCAAGGCGTGGGCCATGCCCCGCTTCGCGGACAAGACGCTCTACATCAACTTCGCGCTCACCGAGAAGGAAGCCGGCTCCGGCGCCGACATCAAGACCACTGCGGTGCGCGACGGCGACGACTGGATCGTCAACGGTGAGAAGACCCTCATCTCGCACACCGACTGCTCGGACGGCACCTACGTCACGACGCTCACGGACCCCACGGCGGACAAGGACCACCGCCTCACGACCTTCTACATCCCGGTCGACACCCCCGGGTACGAGATCGTCGAGATGCCGCACATGATGGGCTGCAAGGGTGCCGGCCACGCCGGTCTGCGGTTCACCGACTGCCGCGTCCCGGACAAGTACCGCATGGGTGAGGTCGGCGACGGCTACCACGTCGCACTCTTCTCGCTCGGGCTGTCCCGCGCGCACATCGCCGACTCCAACCTCGGCATGGCCCAGCGGATGCTCGAGATCCAGATCAAGCGCTCCAAGGAGCGCTACACCTTCGGCAAGCCGCTGGCCTCCCGCCAGGAGATCCAGCACATGATCGCCGAGTC
>JAKLPK010000295.1 GCA_022013895.1 Cellulomonas sp.
GGCGGTCTCGAGGACCTCGAGCGCAACTGGGCCCGCATCCAGAAGGAGTACGGCGTCTGAGGACGCCGTACCAGGAGGCGGAGGAACCGTGGCAGAGCTTGAGGTCGACATCGTCGACACCGACGGCAAGGTGTGGTCCGGCACTGCGCGACGGGTGGTCGCGCCCGCGGGCGACGGCGAGATGGGCATCCTGGCCGGGCACGTGCCGGTGCTGTCCGTCCTGCGTCCCGGTGAGGTCCGCGTGCTGCCGGCCGAGGGTGAGGCGGTCATCCGCTTCAGCGTCGCGGGGGGGTTCTTCTCGGTGGACTCCGATCAGGTGACCATCGTGGCCGACGAGGCGCGGCCCGTGGCCGCGACCACCCACTAGGAGCGGACCGTGGCCACCCACCACCTCGTAGCCCTGTTGCTCGGTGCACTGGCGATCGGCGTGGCAGTGGGTGTCGGCGCGGTCTGGGTGGGGCGGCTGCACATCCTGCGCCGACGGCAGGGGTCGTTCCGCTGCCAGGTGGCCGCGGCACCCGACGGCCCCTGGCGGCCGGGGCTCGCGCAGTACTCGGCCGATGCGCTGTCCTGGTGGCCGCGATTGTCGTTGGGCGGCGCCGAACGGTGGCGACGTACGGACCTCATGGTGCTCGAACGCCGTCCGACCCGGCTGAAGGACAGCACCGGGCAGCCCCTGCTGGCCATCGCCTGCGGCGTCACCCGTGGGGCGGAGGCCGTTCCGGAGCTCTACCTGATGCTGGACCCCGCTTCGTCGGCGGGTCTGACGAGCTGGCTCGAGGCCGCGTCCAGGGACCAGGGCGTCGTCATCTGATGCGGCTCGTCGTCGCGGACTGCGCGGCGAGGTACAGCGGGCGGCTCGCCGCCCAGCTCCCTCGTGCGACACGTCTGCTCCTGGTCAAGGCGGACGGCTCGGTCTTGGTGCACTCCGACGGCGGGTCCTACAAACCGCTCAACTGGATGAGCCCACCGTGCCGGCTGGCGGTGTCCGACCCGGATGAGGACCAGGCCGGCGCCGGGGTGCAGCAGGTCTGGACGGTGCAGCACGCCAAGTCCGATGACCGGCTCGTGATCGAGCTGTTCGAGGTGCTCCACGACTCCCTGCACGAGCTCGGTGTCGACCCCGGTCTGGTCAAGGACGGTGTCGAGGCCCACCTGCAGGAGCTGCTCGCGGCTCAGATCACGTTGCTCGGGCCTGGACACACGCTCGTGCGCCGTGAGTACCCGACGGCGATCGGGCCGGTCGACATCCTCGCGCGCGACCCGTCCGGCGGCACTGTCGCGGTCGAGATCAAGCGCCGTGGCGACATCGACGGTGTGGAGCAGCTGACGCGCTACCTGGACCTGCTGTCCCGCGATCCCCGGCTGGCGCCTGTGCGCGGGGTCTTCGCGGCTCAGGAGATCAGACCGCAGGCACGCGTCCTCGCCCACGACCGGGGCATCGAGTGCCTGGTGCTCGACTACGCCGGCCTGCGCGGCCTCGACGACCCGTCGGCCCGGCTGTTCTGAGGCCAGCTCCTGCTCCGCGGTCCCGGCCGGTTCCCTGACCAGCCTCGTTTCGGAGGTTCGGGCCCGGCTGGGATGATGGTGCGGTGAACGTCTCCGGGAACCTGCTCGCACTGCGTGGAACCGCCGTGAGCGGTGGTGCTGCCGTCGTGGATGCTGTGGTGGTCATCGAGGGCGGCACCATCGTCCACCTCGGCCCGGCGGTCGACGTCCCCGCGCAGTGGCGCGGCCTCCTGCCGCCCCCCGGTGAAGACCTGCTGCTTCCTGGCCTCGTCGATGTGCACTGCCACGGCGGCGGGGGTGCGAGCTTCCCGGATGCCGTCGATGCTCAGGATGTGCGTCAGGCGGCTCGCGAGCACCTGGTGCACGGGACCACGAGCCTGGTCGCCTCCTTGGTGACTGCCCCGGCCGATGTGCTGGTGCGTCGGACGGCGCTGCTGGCCGATGCGGTGGATGCCGGGGACCTGATCGGCATCCACCTGGAGGGTCCTTTCCTGTCGCAGGCCAGGCGCGGCGCGCAGAACCCGGCCGACATGATCGTCGGCGACCCTGCGCTGGTGGCGAGGATCGCCGAGGTCGCACGCGGCGCCCTGCGCACCATGACGGTGGCGCCCGAGATCCCGGGCGTGGCGGACGGCGTCGGTGCAGCCGACGATGTGCTGGGCGCCCTGGTGCGGGCCGGTGCGCTGCCCTCGATCGGGCACACCGACGCCTCGTTCGAGCAGACCGCCGCGGCCATCGGGCGCACGACGGCCCTGCTCGCGGGTTCCCGTCGACTCACCGCGACCCATCTGTTCAACGGGATGCGGCCGTGGCACCACCGCGACCCCGGACCGGTGCCGGCCTGCCTGGACGCCGCCGCTCGGGGCGAGCTCGTGGTCGAGCTGGTGGCCGACGGCACCCATCTGGGGGACGGCACCGTCCGCACCGTCTTCGACACCCTGGGTGCCGAGAACGTGGTCCTGGTCACCGACGCGATGGCGGCGGCCGGGATGGCCGACGGGGACTACCGGCTCGGTCCGCTGGAGGTGCGGGTGGCCGGTGGCGTGGCGCGGCTGCTCACCTCCGACGGGTCCGCCGGTGCGATCGCCGGCGGGACGGCGCATCTGCTCGATGTGGTCCGCGCGGTCGTCGCAGCCGGGGTGCCGATGGTCGATGCGGTGCTGTCGGCGACCCGGACGCCCGCGCGGCTGCTGGGCCTGGCCGACCGCGGCGAGCTGGCGCCGGGGTTGCGGGCCGATGTCCTGGTGACCGACGCGGGGTTGCATCCTCGCCGGGTGCTGCGTCAGGGTGTCGAGGTCTGAGCTCGTGCCGTCGTCCAGGCGTTCGGGAAAGCGGCCCTACGCGACCGGTCACGTCGAGCTCGATCTCGACCGTGCCACCGGAGGTCGGACCACCCAGTCGGCCGCGGACGGGGAATGGGTGGTCCAGCGGGTGCGGGCCTCCGCCAAGCAGTACCGCTGCCCGGGGTGCGACCAGATCGTCGTGGATGTGGCGCATGTGGTCGTCTGGCGGACGGATGCGCTGGTCGGCGGCGGTGTCGAGGACCGCAGGCACTGGCACACCGCCTGCTGGGACCGTCACGGACGCCTGCGCTGAGCTGCGCTGGCTAGGCTCGGACCCGATGGACACCTCGCCGATCAGATCCTTGTCCGTGCTGCCCGCCCTGCGTGAGGACGTCGAGCTCCGGACCGCCGATGGGCTCACCCTCGTGGGCGAGCTGGCGCTCCCGGTGGACCGACCGCCACAGGCGACGCTGGTCACGCTGCACCCGCTGCCGACCCACGGCGGGTTCATGGACTCGCATGTGCTGCGCAAGGCGGCCTGGCGGTTGCCCGCGCTGGCCGGTCTGGCCGTGCTGCGGTTCAACACCCGCGGCACCACCAGCCCGCGCGGTACGTCGCAGGGCGCGTTCGACGGCGGAGGCGCCGAGGGTCTCGACGTGGCCGCGGCACTCGACCTGGTCGAGCACCGCGGTCTGCCGCATGTGTGGCTGCTCGGCTGGTCCTTCGGCACCGAGCTCGCGCTGATGCACGGGCGGGACCCGCGCGTCGAGGGCGCGATCCTGCTGTCGCCCCCGTTGCGTCGGGCCGGTGACGACGATCTGGACGGCTGGGCGAGGTTCGGCCGTCCGCTCGTCGCGCTGGTCCCCGAACATGACGACTACCTGCAGCCGCCGGCGGCGCGCGAGCGGTTCTCGCGGGTGCCGCAGGCCGAGGTCATCGGGGTGGACGGGGCCAAGCACCTGTGGGTGGGCGAGGCTTCCGTGCGCCGGGTGCTCGACGAGGTCGTCGCGCACATCGTGCCCCAGGTGCCGGTGCCTCTGCCGACCACCTGGACGGCGCCGTCCGGGACGTTCGTCGACGAGGAGGAATCCGCATGAGCCTGCACACCCTGCGCCCGCCGGTCGACGGCCAGCCCCCGTTGCTGCTGCTGCACGCCTTCCCGCTCGACCATCGCATGTGGGCGGCGGCGGCCGCGGCCGTCCCGTCGCCCCGGGGCGTCCTCGCGGCGGACCTGCCGGACCGCAGCGGCCCGCTCCCGTCGGTCTCCTCGCTCGACGCGGCGGCCGACGCCTTGGCCGATGAGCTCGCACAGGCCGGCGTCGCGCGGGTCGTCGTGGCCGGGATCTCGATGGGCGGATATCTCGCGCTCGCGCTGGTCGAGCGTCATCCGGAGGTGGTCGCGGGCCTGGGCCTCGTGGACACCAGGGCGGCGGCGGACTCGCATGAGGCGGCGCAGCGCCGCCGGGACATGGCCCACGAGCTCCTCGCCGCAGGCGCGGTCGCCGCGGTCCGGCCGATGGCGTCCACCCTGCTCGGGGAGACGACGAGGGTGGCGCGGCCCGCGCTGGTGGCCGAGGTGGCCGGCTGGATCGGTGAGCAGTCGCCCGAGGTCGTGGCCTGGTGCCAACGTGCGATGGCGGCCCGTCCGGACCGTACCGAGGTGCTCGCCGGTTTCGGGGGCCCGGTCGCGATCCTCGTCGGAGACGAGGACACCCTCACCGGGGTCGAGGCAGCCCGGACGATGGCCCAGGTGGCGGGGGACGCCCAGCTCGTCGTGATCCCCGGGGCCGGGCACCTGTCGGCGGTCGAGGACCCGGCCGCCGTGGGTCTTGCATTGGCCGAGCTGGCGATCCGCGCCGACTGAACCCGGGCAGCGGCCGTCAGCCGCCTGCGAGCACCCGAGCGAGCGCGTCGGCGAGGTCGATCGACTCGCCGTCGCGGCCACCCGCGCCGATGACCAGAGGCGGTTCGCTCGGCACGGGCTGGAACCGACGGAGAGCACCGAACAGTCCACCCGGGCGCACCAGCACGTAGTACTCCCCGTCGGTGCCGACGGCGACCCGGTGGTCGCGACGCAGGTACCACCCGCGCAACCGGGTGCGAGAGGTGCGGCGACCGTCGGGGTCGACGGCCCGCAACGGCACCGGTTCCGGACCCTCCCGCAGCGCCCGGACCACCATCTCGCCGAGCATGGTTCGCGCGCGCTCGGAGTCGGCACGCCGACGGCGCTCGAGCGCTTCGCCGTGGGCGGCCGCAGCCTCCTGCCGTTCGGCGCGCCACCGGGCGGCGGCGCCCGGATCGCCGGCGGTGGCCGGCCCGGGCGTCATCTGGGTCACGTCCGCCTGGTCAGGAGCGGTCGTTAGGCTGATCGGTGGGCGCGTCTTCCTGAGCTGCGGGCTCTGGTGTCGGGACCGGCTCAGCACCCGTCTCCTCGCTCAGCTCGGCCTCGGTCAACCCGTCGTCCGGCTCCTCGTCCTCGTCCTCGTCGACGTCCACGGCCGGGGTCGGGTAGGCGGGCACGGCGGCGATGGGGCGCGGACGGCCGCTGCCGCCGGGCCCCTTGACCTTGGTGGCGCGGGCCGGAGCCTCGGTGGCCGGCGTCGTCTCCTCGGCCGTCGTCGGCCGCTCCTCCTGGGCCGATGCGGCGTCGGACGCCGGCTGCGGGCGCCCGGTGCGTCCGGCGAGCGCTCGGCGCACAGCGCCACCGCGGGTCTCGCCGGGGGTGGTCCGCACATCGTCGCCGGAGGTCGTTGCCTCGGTGGCTGCGGCGTCGGCACCCAGGCGGTCGCGGACCTCGTCGAGGTAGGACGTGATCGACTCTCGCCGCTTGTTGAGCTCCTCGACCTGACGGACGGCGGAGGCCCGCTCGCGCTCCGACTCCTGGCTCGCATCGCCGATCAGTCGTTCCGCGTGCTCGCGTGCCTCGGCCACGAGCTCGTCGGCGCGGGTGCGAGCTGCGGACAGCGTCGCGGCGGCCTGCGCCTCGGAGTCCCGCCGCACCTGCTCCGCCTGGGCCAGGGCCGACCGGACCCGGGCCTCGGCGTCGGCGGCGTGCGCCTCGGCGTCGGCGATCATCTTCTCGACGTCGGTGCGGGCGGCGGCGTGCGCCTCGGCGTCCTGGCGCTGCGCGGCCTCGTGCGCGGCCGCCACCTGGAGCTCGGCATCGGCGTGCTGCTGTTCGGCACGGGCCTTCAGCTCATCGGCCTCGGCGCGGATCCTGGCGGTGGTGTCCTCGAGGGCCCGCTGCGCCTGGGCCCGCATCCGCTCGAGCTCGAGCCTGGTCTGCTCGCGCTGCTCGGAGTCGGCACGACGCGCCTCCTCGAGCAGCAGTGCAGCCTCCCGCTCGGCGCTGGCGCGCAGGTCGGTGGTCTCCTGCTCGGCCACCGAACGCAGGTGCGCAGCCTCGGCCGCGGCCCGTTCCCGCAGCGCGAAGGTGTCCCGGTCGGCTGCAGCCCGGATGCGTTCGGCGTAGGTCTCGGCCTCGGTGCGGGCCTCGCTGATCTCCCGCTCGGCCTCGGTGCGCAGCGCCCCGAGCTCATCGCCCAGGCTGGCGCGGGCCGCAGCAGCCTCGCTGTCCACCTCGGCGCGGACCGTCGTGGCGTACTGCTCTGCCTCGGCGCGCAGGGTGCTGGCCTCGGAGGCGACGCGCTGCTGCAGCGAGGCGGCATCGCGTTCGGCTCCGGTGCGCAGCGCGTCGGCGAACTCCTGGGTCGTGGTGCGCAGGGTCGTGACCTCATCGGCGGCGGCCTGGCGTTCGGTCGCGACCTCGAGTGCGGTGTTCGACCTGAGGGTGGCGACCGCGCGCTCGGCCTCCTGCCGTGCGGCGGTGATCTCGGCCGCCGCCTGCTGACGGGCGGCCAGCACCTCTTCCTCGGCCGTGCGGCGCAGGTCCTCGGCGTACCGCTCCGCCGCGGTCCGGGTGGCTGCGGCCTCGGCCTCGGTGCGGGTCGCCAGCTCGGTGGTCTCCCGTTCGGTGGTGACCCGCAGCTGGGTGGTCTCGTTCTCCACGGTGGCGCGCAGCGTGCCGAGCTCGCGCTCGAGCCCACCCCGACGTTCGGCCTCCTCGGAGGCGATCTCGCCGGCGATGCGGGCGGCCTCGCGCTCGGCCGAGCCGACCAGCTCCTCGGCGCGCTGCGAGGCAGCCGCGAGCACCGCGTCGGATTCGGTGCGGGCTGAGGTGCGGGCCTCTTCGGCCTCGCGGCGGGCCGAGGCCAGCATCTCCGCGACCTCGCTCTCGGCGCGGGAGCGCAGCTGCCCGGCGGCGAGCTGCGCACGCGCAACGGCGTCGGCCGCCTGGGTGTTCGCCTGGGCGATCACCTCGGTGGACTGCTCCTCCGCCGAACGCAGCAGCTGCTCGATCCGCGAGCCGAGCCCGGAGTAGCTGGGTCGCTCGACCTCGCGCAGCTGGCGCTGGGCGGTCGCCAGGTCCTCCGTCGCGCGGGCGACCGCGCCGTCGAGCTGCTCGACCTGCGCCTGCAGCGCCGCGACGGTCTGCTCCACGGCGTCAAAGGCGCTGTCGACCGCCTCGCGGTCATAGCCGCGGAAGCTCACGACCGGGAACTGGGGCCGGGGTTCTGGCACTTTTCCTCCTGTGCGCGCGGGATCGGTGCGCGACGCGTCGGTCGAGCGCCGTCGCACCAGCCCCGGCCAAGGATAGGGGAGCGGACGCGGTCACCGGGGTCTCGTGGAGGAGACTGCCGGGTTCGGTCCTGACAGCGGTTCGCCGTAGGGTGGAGCGTTCCGACCTCGGAGGTTCGTGCGTGCTCAAGCGGCTCGTGATCGCGGTGATCGGCGCCGTCGGCGTGCTGGTCGTCGGTCTTGCCGTCGCATCGGCGACCCTCTGGCGGGCCGATGACGTCCTGGTGGCGACGGTCGCGAGCGACCAGGCCTACGTGGTCACGGCCCCCGGGGTCATCGATGTGGGCGGTGCGCCGGCGACGGTGACGGCCCGGACCTCGGCCGGGCACCCGGTGGTGGTGGTGGTCGGCCGCGACACCGATGTCCTGGGCTGGATCGGTGAAGACCCCTACGAGCTCGTCACCGGGCTGTCCGGGTGGCACACCCTGGCGACCCGCGCCGTGACGGCTACCGCCTCCGCCGCCGCATCGGACCTTGTGAGTGGTTCCGCGTCGGACCCGGCGACCGCGTCGGACGCCGCCGCACCGGCGACCGCGACGCCCTCGGCTTCCTCTGCGACCACCGACCCGGTCGCCGTCGCCGATCCTGCCGGCTCGGACATGTGGACGGCCTCGGACGAGGGCACCGGCTCGGCCTCCGTCACCTGGCCGAGCCAGTCGGGCCGATGGAGCGTGCTGGCCGCGAGCCCTGACGGGACGGCGACGACCCTGTCGATCGCATGGCCGCGGACGGTGACCACCCCTTACCTGTGGCCCGGTGTCGTCGCGGGAGGGCTGCTCGTCCTGCTCGCGCTCGGGCTTGTGGCTCGGCTGTGGTGGACCTCGCGGCGCGCGGTGGCGGGCTGGACGGCGGTCGAGCCGGCCCCTGTCGAGGTCGCGCCGGCCACGGCGCCCCGCACCCGCCGTGAGCTGCGCGAGGCGGAGCGGTTGGCTGCTGGATCCCGGTCGGAGGTGCCGCGCACCGGTTCGGTGGAGCGTGTGGCGCCGACGACGTCCCCGCGTCCCGCCGGGACGTTCGCGGGGCCGGGCGGCTCCGAACCACCCGCCGCCGCCCGGCCCGGGCCGTTCGTCGGCACCCGGTCGGAGACGGCTGGTGGAACCCGGCAGACGGACCCGACGGCCGGTCCGGCCCAGCTGGCCACTGACCCGCAGGTGCCACCGTCGGGCGAGTCGGTGCCGCGCGGGCGGCGTCTCCTCCCGCGCCGGCGCCCCGCCGAGTCCGTCGGCCACGGGCCCGTCGTCGATCGGCCGACCGACGCGTTGCCCGTCCCCGGTGGGCCGGAGGCCGCGACGTCCGTGCCGGGCGCCGTTGGGCCACGCCCTGCCGAGCTCCGTTCGCCCGAGCCCGAGCCGCTGTTCCCGCGCGGAGCCCGAGGCCTACGGCGCGCAGCCTCGACCTCGGAGCCATCGGTGTCCGGTCCGGACGGCCCGGCCGGGGCGCCCGGCCGGACCGCGGATCCGTCTCCCGCCGGCGCCGCCTCTGCCGGTACGACGTCTGCCACCGGTACGCCGTCGGCCACCGGTGCGAGCGGGCACCCGATGTGGACACCGACACGGCCGTCCGGTGCACCGGGTGCCGCGTCGCGGCGCACGGAGCCGCCACGCGGCACCGAGCCGTCGACCGGATCGGGAGCCGGTCGCGGCTATCGGCCCACGACGGGTGTCGGCGCACTCCCGCCGGTTGACCCTGCGGCACAGACCTCGGCACCTGCGCCTCAGCGTCGTGCCCGGCCGTCGTGGCTCGGGGCGGACCGGGGCGCACCCTCACCCGTCACGGCTGCACCCGAACCGGACCAGGTCGTCCCGGCCCCGGCTCAGCTGCCGCCTTCCCCCGTGCTGCCACCCACCGTGCGGGCGGATGCGTGGCGTCGGACCTGGGGAATCGCGCCGGCTGACGACGCGCCGGCCGAACCCGCCCCCGACGATCCGGAGGACGGTCGATGAGGGCGCGCTTCCGGGCGGTGGTGCTGGCCACCGTCGTCGCTCTGCTGGCCACGGCCTGCTCGAACCCGCTGCCGAGCGTGAGCCCCGAGGCTGAGGCGGTCCCACCGCCGGTGCTGTCGGCCGCGCAGTCACAGACCGTCCTCGCCGCCGTCGGATCGGTCCTCTCGACCTCGGACCAGGCACTGGACCCCACAGGCTTGTCCGCCCGGCTCACCGGTCCGGCGCTCACCATGCGGACCGCGGAGTACATCCGGTCCACTGCGACCGGCGGGGCGAAGGCCCCGACTGCTCTGCCGGCGAACGAGGCGAGCGCGGTCATCCCGCAGACCGACGTCTGGCCGCGCACCATGCTGGTCATCACCGAGCAGCCCGACGACCTCAGCGCCCGTCGCGTCCTGATCCTGCAGCAGGCCTCCCCGCGGGAGCAGTACAAGCTCTGGGGCTGGGCCCGGATGTTCCCGGGTGAGTTCCCGACGACGGCGGCGCTCACCACCGGGAGCGCGGTGGTCGCGGCGGACGACCCGGATCTGGTGGTACCGCCCTCGGCCGTGCTGAGCCAATACGCGGACGTCCTGGCGAACGGTGCCTCGTCCGCATCGGCCGCGACCTACGCCGGGGACACGTTCAGGACGGCCACCGAGGCCAACCGGACCCAGCAGCAGGCACTCGCCGCCGAGGGCGGCGCGACCTTCACGGAGACCTACGCGGCGGTCGACGGCCCGGTGGTCAGTCTCGCCACCCAGGACGGCGGCGCGCTCGTGGTCGGGCAGCTCTCCACGACCTCGACGATCACGGCCGCCGAGGGCGGCACGCTCACCAACTCGGACCCGTTCTCGGCCGCGCTCGCGGGCGCAGCCCCGACCACGTCCCTGGCGCGGACCTACACCGACGTCCTTGTCTTCTACGTCCCACCCGCCTCGGCGGGCGGCCAGGTGGTCGCCCTCGCAGCCGAGCAGATCCTCACCGCCGCAGCCGTCAGCTGAGGCCCACCACCCGACCCCTGGACCACACGATGTCTGAGCCCACCCCGCCCCGCCCCCGCCTCGACGTGCGCGGCGCCGTCGATCTGTCGTCGCTCGCACGTCCGTCGACGCCCGCGCCGGGGGCGCCGGGCGGCCTGCCGTCGCCCGGGCCGTTCGTCGTCAACGTGGACGGCGCGACGTTCGCGGACGTCGTCCAGAGCTCCTCCCAGTACCCGGTCGTGGTCGTGCTGTGGGCGCCGTGGTCCGAGGCCAGTCAGCAGGTCTGCAAGGATCTGGCGGCCTTCGCGGACGCCGACGCCGGGAGCTGGCTGCTCGCCAGGGTCGACGCGGATGCGAACCCGCAGATCGCGCAGGCATTCCAGGCCCCGTCGGTCCCGGCGGTGATCGCGGTCCTGGCCGGTCGGCCGCTTCCGCTGTTCCAAGGAGCGCCGAGCGGGCCGGAGATGCGTGACGTGCTCAACCAGGTGCTCCAGGCAGCAGCCCAAGCCGGCATCACGGGCAAGGTCGCAGCATCGACGACCCAGCAGAACCCCTCCGAACCGGAGGAACCACCGCTCCCGCCGTTGCACCAGGAGGCCTACGACGCTTTCGAGCGCGACGACCTGCCGGGGGCTCGGTCCGCGTACGAACGGGCGTTGCGCGAGAACCCGCGGGATGCGATGGCCCGCGCCGGACTCGCCCAGGTCGGGCTCCTGGAGCGGACCCGTGATGTCGATCGGCGCACCGCGCGCACCGCGGCTGCCGACGCGCCGGGTGATGTGCAGGCCCAGCTCGTGGTCGCTGACCTGGATGTGCTCGGTGGAAACGTCGAGGACGCATTCGCACGCCTGATCGACGTGGTCCGCATCGCGGGTCCCGAGGTCCGGGAGACCGTCCGCCTGCGGCTGGTCGACCTCTTCGACGTGGTGGGGTCCGAGGACCCGCGCGTGGTCGCAGCCCGCCGGGCCCTGACCAACGCGCTGTACTGACGGTTCACCGCGACAGCCCTGCCGGGACGGTTCCCGGACCGCCGACTCCTCCTGACGGACCCCGCCCAGCGGCTGCCGGTGGACGGATCCGGACGGTGGTCGTCCGCAGCGCCGGCCAGCTGTCGACCGCCGCACAGCGGACTCAGCCGTCCGAGCTGCGGAGTCGGCTGTGCGTGGCCCGGAGGCAGCCGACCGTCGACCATGGAGCGGCGATCGGGTTCGATCTCCACCCCGGCGGGCCTGCGGCCCCTGGGGCGGCGGGCATCCCCGCCCGCCGCCGGTCTCCATGCCGCGAGGACCTCGACCGACCCGCTCCGAACGCAGGTCGGGCCTCCCGGGCTGCGGGGCCCCGGGGGTGGACAGAGCACCCCGTCCGATGACGTAGAGTTACGCGTCCCCAAGGGCTGGCGGTCTGAAACGCCGGAACGACGTGGGACATCCCCCGGAAGTAGCGCGGACAGGCCGATTTGACCAGGACGCAACGGTGGGCTAAGTTACTCAGGTTGCCTCCGGCCGGACCGACAAGGTCCTGGGGGATGCGCGTGTGTTGTTTGAGAACTCAACAGTGTGTCGAGAGTAGTCGATGCCGTTTGCTTGGTTGCTGTTCGTGGTGTCTGCCTGTTGTGGGTGGGTGGTGCGGGTGGTGGCTGGGTTGGTGTCGATAGTTGCCGCCCC
>JAKLPK010000296.1 GCA_022013895.1 Cellulomonas sp.
GGCGAGAGCGGGCGGAGCCGCGCCCAGGAGATCCTCGACGAACGGCATGCCCGCGGCGAAATCACTGACGAGGAGTACCAAGAGCGATTGCGGCAGCTGCGGGGCGACTCCGGCCGGTGACGGTGGTGCCGTCGACGCCACACTGCGGCGCCGCCGCACGACCGACTGGTGACGCGACACTGTCACCATGGTCTGTGAGCGCCTGGCCGGCCGCTGCCGGTCATAGGCTCAGCAGGTCATGCTGGGGTCTCCGCCGTAGCGGCCCTGGTGCATCCCCGGGTTCGTCTCACTGTCGAATCCGTGGGTCTGTGCGCAGTCCTGGACGTGCTGGCCGAAGTCGACGGTGGCGTGTGCCGGAGCTGCGAACCCAGTCGTGATGGTCAAGGCAACTGCTGCTGCCGACGTAACGAGTACGTGCTTCACGTTCTGGGTCATCGTGTCTCGGGACTTGACCCCTGATCGTGGACACGTTGATTCCAGGTCTAGCCTGGAGGAAGCGAGAAGATCTGGTCATGGCGAGGAAGACCTACTCCGAGGAGTTCCGCCGCGACGCCGTCGAGCTGTACCGGGAAGTCTGGCGCGACGACTGAAATGTAGCTGTGTCTTGTCAAGGGCAGGGTGAAGCGCCCGCTCCGGGCCGTCGCTCGGGGCGGGCGCTTCTCTTGTCATCGCGCCGTTGGTCGGGTGCAGCGTGTCGTGGTCGACGCGCGGTCGAGACTGATATGCGCGGGTTGTTTACCGCATGACGGTGGTTCGGCAGGAGCGGACCGGCGGGTGAGGTCGAGCGTGGCCTTGAAGGGCTGCTCACAGTCGAGACGTGGGTCGCTCCTCGCGCTGAGCACCGAGCAGAGACGTCGATGACAAGCGTGGTTGTCCGGCCGGTGGTGGCCGGTCAGGAGTCCAGGGTGGCCAGGGACCAGCACCATCCGGCCAGTTCTCGGGCGATCGCGGTGGTGGCGACGGTGTGCTTCTTGCCGCGCCTGTCGAACTGGACCCAGCGGTGGTGCAGGCGCCGGTTGCCTTCGTCCGCGCGCAGGCGCGCCGCCGCGGGTGCGGCGTCCCACCGCTGTTGCAGGACCTTCCCCACGACGTAGCGGGGCTTGTGCAGCCAGGCCGACTCCACCAGCAGGCGGCGGGCGTGGGTGTCGCCGGCCTTGGTGATTCCGCCCTGGCGCCGGGTGCTGCCCGAGGAGTGCTCAGAGGGGGTCAGCCCGAGGAACGCCCCGATCTGGCTGTGTCAGGTTGATCTGGCCCCACCGTGACGGCTTGATCTGGCCCCACCCCGTTCCCCTCGGCGGATCTGTCGATGGGTGTGACGGCTTGATCTGGCCCCACCTGCCGACACGCCAGGGCGTCGCTGTCGGTCGAGGTGCGCCCGCGCCTGCATAGTCGTGATCAACGACTCTGGTGGGGGGCCAGGTTGGGGACGCGCGTGGAGCTCTACGAAGCGATCCGCCGGGATGCCCGGCGCGAGGAGCTGTCGATTCGGGCGTTGTCGGAGCGGCATGGGGTGCATCGGCGGACGGTGCGTGCGGCGCTGGCCTCGGCGGTCCCGGCGCCGCGGAAGGTTCCGGTGCGGGTCGCGCCGAAGCTCGAGGCCGCGAAGCCGTTGATCGACGCGATGCTGGTCGAGGACCTGACGGCGTGGCGCAAGCAGCAGCACACAGCGCGACGCGTGCTGGCCCGCCTGGTCGATGAGCACGGCATGAGCGAGCTGACGTACTCGGCGGTCCGTGACTACGTCGCGAAGCGCCGGCCGCAGGTGCGGGCTTCGGCGGGCAAGGGCGGGGAGAAGGCGTTCGTGCCGCAGACCCACGAGCCGGGCGCGGAGGCCGAGGTCGACTTCGGTGACGTGTGGGTCCGTCTGGACGGTGAGCTGACCAAGTGCGCGTTGTTCACCCTGCGCCTGTCCTTCTCCGGCAAGGCCGTGCACCGGGTGTTCGCGAGCCAGGGGCAGGAGGCGTTCATCGAGGGCCACCTGGAGGCGTTCAGGGTCCTGGGCGGGACCCCGACGGACAAGATCCGCTACGACAACCTCAAGAGTGCGGTGACGCGGGTGCTGTTCGGGCGGAACCGGACCGAGTGCGACCGGTGGGTGAGCTTCCGCTCCCACTACGGCTTCGACAGCTTCTACTGCATGCCCGGCATCGAGGGCGCCCACGAGAAGGGCGGGGTCGAGGGTGAAGTCGGCCGGTTCCGCCGCAACCACCTGGTGCCGATGCCTGACGTCACCAGCCTCGCCGAGCTCAACGCCCGCCTCGAGCAGATCGACGCGGCCGAGGACCGCCGCCGCGTCGACAACCGCACCCTGACGGTCGGGCACGACTTCGCCCTCGAGCAGCCGCTGTTGCGACCGCTACCGGTCGAGGGCATCGACCCCGGGCTGACGTTGACCCCACGGGTCGACCGCTACGCCCGAGTGATGGTCCGCATGGCGTACTACTCCGTCCCCGCCCGGCTGATCAGCCGGCGGGTCAGGGTGTCGCTGCGCGCCTCGGACCTGGTGATCTTCGAGGGACGGTCCGAGGTCGCCCGCCACGCCCGGTCGGTCCGCAAGGGTTCGCAGAGCCTGCTGCTGGACCACTACCTGGAAGTCCTGGCCCGCAAGCCTGGGGCGCTGCCGGGAGCGACCGCCTTGGCCCAAGCCCGCGCCGCCGGAACGTTCACCTCCGCCCACGACGCGTTCTGGGCGCTGGCCCGCCGGGCGCTCGGCGACGCTGGTGGCACCCGGGCGATGGTCGAGGTCCTGCTGCTGCACCGCCACCTGACCCACGGCGACGTCGTCGCCGGGCTCGCCGCTGCAGTCGCGATCGGGTCCACCAGCTCCGATGTCGTCGCTGTCGAAGCCCGCAAGGCCGCGCAGCTGCGCGGCGCAACCCCGACCTTCGGCTCACCTGGCCAACCGGTCGACGCGGTGCAGCCCGTCGTCCCCGGTCGCAGGGATCGGGTCGCGAGCCTGACCGAACGTCGCCTGGTCGAGGCCCGCAACCGCGCCGGGGACCTGCCCGCCGACGCGCGGCCGTTGCCGTCGGTCGCGCAGTACGACGAGCTGCTGACCCACCCGCCCGCGACCGGAACCCGAGGAACCTCATGACCACCACGACCAGCAACGCCACCGCGATCCGGGCCGGCCGCACTGGCGTGACCGAGCAGGCCGCGGACGCCGCCGTCGACCAGGCATGCCGGATGCTCCGGCTGCCCACGATGCGCGCCCGGTTCGCCGAAGTCGCCGACGCCGCGCAACGCGAACAGCTGACCTACCGCGGGTTCCTCGCCGAACTCCTCATGGCCGAGTGCGACGACCGCGACCGACGGCGGTCCGCCCGGCGGATCACAGCCGCCGGCTTCCCGCGGGAGAAGTGGTTGCAGGACTTCGACTACACGGCCAACCCCCACATCCAGCCTGCGGTGATCGCCCAGCTCGCCGCCTGCGCCTGGGTCACCAAGGGCGAGCCCTTGTGCCTGATCGGCGACTCGGGGACCGGCAAGAGCCATCTGCTCATCGGGCTCGGCGCGGCCGCGGCGATGGCCGGGCACCGCGTGAAGTACGTCCTGGCCGCCAAGCTCGTCAACGAGCTCGTCGAAGCCGCCGACGAACGGGTCCTGTCCAAGACCATCGCCCGCTACGGCCGCGTCGACCTGCTCTGCCTCGACGAGCTCGGCTACATGGAACTCGACCGACGCGGCGCCGAGCTGCTGTTCCAGGTCCTGACCGAACGCGAAGAGACCAACAGCGTCGCCATCGCCTCCAACGAATCCTTCTCCGGCTGGACCAAAACCTTCACCGACCCCCGCCTCTGCGCCGCGATCGTGGACCGCCTCACCTTCGGCGGCAACATCATCGAGACCGGCACCACCTCCTACCGCCTCGCCCACACCCGCGCCCAGCGAGCCGCAGCGACCTGAGAAGACCGGCACCGTGCCATTCATGGGAGCAAGGTAGGAGTGCGGTTCCCGGAGGTGGTGTTGGGCGACGTGCGGGTGCTCGAGCAGGCCAAGGGGGCCGGGGTCCTGCGGAGCGGCGCCCGCCGTGTCAGGCTCGCCGGATGTCTGATTCGAGGGGTCCGGAGGAAGGTCGAGGAGCACGCTGGGGCGCGCTGTCTTCGTGGGAGCGAACGTCGGTGGGTTGGGTGCGTGATCGCGGGCCGAAGGTCGCGGTCTGGGTCGGCGTGCTTCTGGTCGCGATCGGCACGGCGGGGTTCGTCGGTGTCCTTGACGGCGTGCGGGAGGCCGATGACCTGGCCTCGTTGGACAAGCCGGTCCTGACCGCGTTGGTGGCTGGTCGTAGTGAGGCGTTGACCCTGGTGCTCACGGTGATCACCACGATTGCTGGGCCGACGGTCCTACCGGTCATCGTGCTGGTAGGAGCTCTCGTGTGGGGCCTGGTCCGCAAGCGGTGGTGGCAGGCCGGGCTCCTCGCCGCGGCGATGATCGTGTCCACGATCGTGTCGGTGGCCATCAAGAACATCGTCGCCCGGCCTCGGCCTCCGGTGGACACGATGACTGTCGCAGGGGTGGAGTCGACGTACTCCTTCCCGTCGGGTCACACCATCGGGGCAGCGACGCTGCTGCTGGTGGTCGGCTATCTGGCGTGGGTCCGCCGACCGGTCTGGGGGTCGCTGGTGCGCTGGCTCTTGATCATCGCGCTGGGCACGTTCGTGGTGGCGTTGAGCCGGCTCTACCTGGGGTACCACTTCCTCACTGACGTGACGGCGTCGATCGCGTTGGCCGTCGCTGTCCTTGGTGGGGTGGTGATCGTCGATCGGCGCCGCGCAGCGAGGGCTGCGAAGGTCACCGCGGCCGCGGTCAAACCGACGACCTGACCGAGCCCCGTCGGGACGACCGGCCGAGTCTGGTTGCGGGACAACGACCAAGCCCCACCGCCGGTGTTCGGCGGTGGGGCTTGTGCACCGTGGTCAGGGGTAGGGGTCAGGGGTCAGGGGTCGGGGTGCGGCAGTGGTGTCAGCTCCACTGCCCAGGGGAGGGCGGTCAGTCGTCGTTCGTCTCCCCACCCTCCTCGGTCTCCTGGGCCAGGACGCTGGCGTCGCCGGCGTCGATCTTGACCTCGGTGATGGTGCCGTCGGCGGCGGTGACCTCCACGGCCCAGACGACGAAGCCGTTCTCGTCCTCGAGCAGGGTCGTCCCGGCGGTGCCGGGGACGGCGGCCAGGGCGGCCGCGGTGGCGTCGGCCTCGCTGACCTTGGCGAGCGGGGCGAGGGCGGCGGCCTCGGCGGCCTCGTCCTCGGTCCCGGACTCCTCAGCGGTGCTGTCCGCCGGGGCGGGGACGGTCCCGTTGAGGATCTCGCCCTCGTCGCCCTCGTCGCCCTCGTCGCCCTCGGACCCCTCGTCGCCCTCGGACCCCTCGGGGCCTTCGTTCGCCTCGTCGCCCTCGGGCCCTTCGGCGCCCTCGTTGCCCTCCGGTCCTTCGTTGGCCTCGTTGCCTTCGGCCTGCTCGGCGGGGGAGGTCTGGTTGGTGGGCTCGTCGGTGGAGGCGACTGCCACGCCGGCGCCGCCGGCGAGCAGGGCGGCGGTGATCGCTCCGGCGACCGCCAGGTTTCGCTTGCGGATCGGGCTCATGGTGACTCACTCCTTGTGTGCGGTGACGGGCCGGTCGGCCTGTTCATCGCCTGACCTTCGCCCGGTGGCCCTGTGGATCACCTGAGTGAACCTGAGAGGGTTCACAGGGACGGAGGGCAGAGTGGACAGCGTGAACCGCCCCGGCGTGTCCGGAGACTCACTTTTGTGAGACCTCCGCCGGTGGCGTGAGGCTGTGGGCAGCGTAGTAGGCGGCCTCGAGTTGGGCGGGTGGGATGTCGCCGCAGTACTCGTAC
>JAKLPK010000297.1 GCA_022013895.1 Cellulomonas sp.
AAGTCGGCGTGCTGGAAGATCGGGGCGTTCTTGTCCTTGTTGATCGCCACGATCACCTTCGAGTGGTTCACCCCGACCAGGTGCTGCACCTGCCCGGAGATCCCGATGGCGAGGTAGAGCTCCGGCTGCACGGTGGCGCCGGAGACCCCGAGGTAGCGCTCGGTCGGCATCCAACCGACGCCCTCGGCGATCGGTCGGCTGCACGCCAGCTCGGCGCCGAGCCGGGTCGCGACGGCACGCGCGAGGTCGAGGTCCGCCTCGGCCGCGAAACCGCGTCCGACGCCCACCACCCGCGTCGCTGCCGCCAGGTCCACCTGCCCGCCCGCCTTGGGTTGGGTCTCGACGAGCGTGAGCCCGGGCACGGGCTCGGCCCCGACAGCCTCGACGACGCCCTCCCCTGCCGCATCGACGGGGGTCAGCGCACCCGGCTCGACCACCAGGACGGCGACCGCGGCGGTCACCTCGTCGGTGGCCACCGCAAGGCCGCCGAACGCCGAGCGCGTCACCACGAGCGGCGTGGTGGACACCACACCCGAGACGTTCACCGGGCTCACGCCCAGGTGCGCGGAGATCTGACCCGCGAGCAGCCGGCTGCGCACATCGGCGCCGAACGCGACCAGCGTCGCGCCGCGCTCGGCGAGCAGCGCCGCGACCGACCGGGCGTAGGCCTCGACCAGCGCGCCGGGCGCCAGGTCGATCGTGAGGGTGAGGTCGGCGTCGGCCAGGGCCCCGGCTCCGAGGCTCACCGCGACCACGCGGTCCCCGAGGCCACGGGCCGACCGCGCGAGGGCGTTCCCGTCGTCGGTGTCGTGGACGACGATCCAGGCTTCAGTCATGGGTCCGCACTCCTTCACAGGGACTTGAGGAACTGGGCGAGCTGCTGCGCGACCTCGGCCGGCGCACCCTCGACGACGACGTGACCGCGGTCGACCTGCTCGGGTGCGAGCAGCGAGACCAGGCGCGTCGAGCCACCCGGCATGGCGGCGGCGACCTCGGAGACGGGCTTCTTGCCGGCCGCGAGGATGTCCTTCATCCCCGCGATCCGCGGGGTGTTGAGGCCCGACGTCACGCTGAGCACCGCCGGCAGCGGCACGTCGATGACCTGCACGCAGTCCTCGAGCAACCGCCGCACGCGGACGTGGTCGCCCTCGACCGCGAGGTCGTCGACCTGGTTGAGGGTCGGCCGGCCGAGGAGGGCGCCGAGCTGGTTGCCGACCTGCTGGGCATAGCGGTCGGCGCTGCCCGCCCCGAGCAGGACCAGGTCGACCTCGCCGAGCCCGTCCAGTGCGGCGGCCAGCGCGCTCGCGGTCTGGAAGCTGTCGGCGGACGGGTCACCGGCCACCACGACCAGGCTGTCCAGGCCGCGCGAGAGCACGTCCTTGCGCAGCTTCGTCCCGGACAGCGCCTCACCGCCGACCGAGAGGCCGATGAGCTCGCCGCCCACCGTCTCGACGATCCGGCGCCCCGCCTCGACGGCGTTGAGGTCGTAGGCGCCGACCTTCCAGTGGGCGCGTGACAGGTCGAGCGAACGGTCGGGTGCGACCGCGATGTCCTGCTCCTCTGCTGCGGCCTTGATGCATGCGACGATGCGCATCGGTGGTCCTCTCTGGTTCAGGCGGGTCGCTTGACGACGCCGGCGGCGGTCAGGCGGTCGATCTCGTCGGGGGTGTAGCCGAGGCGCGCGAGCACGTCCGCCGTGTCCTGCCCCTGGTCGGGCATCGGACGCCAGACCTGCCCGGGGTGCTGGTCGAAGTGCGGGAACACCCCGAGCCCCTTGAACGTGTCGCCGCTCGCGGTGGGCCACTCCTGCCACACGCCGCGCGCGCGCAGGTGCGGTTCGGCGACCAGGTCGCCGAACTCCATGACCTTCTGCGCGGCGATGCGGTGCGCGGCGAAGTCGGCCTCGACCTCGGCGACCGTGCGGGGGGCGAGCCACGCCTCGAGCGCCGCCTCGATCTGCGCGGCGTGCGAGCTGGACAGCCACAGCGCGGAGCAGTCCTCGGGGTAGTCCCCCGTGCCCCACAGCTGCCCGAGCCCGATGGTCTCGAGCAGGTACTTGTTCTGCGGGACGCCGTACACGCACAGCCCGATGAACCCGTCCGAGCAGCGGTACTCGCCGATCGCGCAGAGGTTCTGGTTCCGCGCGCCGGGCCGAGGCCAGACGATGCCGGCGTTGAGGTAGTCGACCAGGTAGTACTGGCCGATCGACAGGAGAGTCTCGTACATCGCGACGTCGACCGACTCGCCGACGCCCGTCCGACCCACCTTGTGCAGCGCGCCGAGCGTCGAGCCCAGGATCATGAGCGAGTTGAAGTAGTCGCCCGCGTACGGACCGGGGTTCATCGGCTGCTCGGGTGTGCCGTTCTGGCTCATGTAGCCCGAGTACGCCATGACCGTGAGGTCGTAGGCGGCGCGCGTGACCATCTCGGGCACGCCGGTCTGGCCGAAGCCCGAGACGTGCACGATGACGAGCTCAGGGTTGTCGCGGCGCAGCACCTCGTCCGTGAGTCCGCGCTTGGACCAGGTGCCACCCTTGCTCGACTCGATGAAGACGTCGGCCTCGGCGAGCATCCGCAGCAGGACCTCGCGGCCCTCCGCGGAGAAGTAGTCGAGGGCGACGGAGCGCTGGTTGCGACGCTCGGCCTGCTTGATCCACGGGGTGTCGCGGATGGTGTCGCCGGCGCCGGTGTTCTCCAGCCAGATGACGTCGGCGCCCCAGTCGGCCATGAGGCTCGCGGCCTTCGGGACGGCAAGCTCCATCGCGGAGTAGACGACGCGGACGTCGTCGAGGACGCCGAAGGACGGCTTGCTGGTGGGGTTGGTGTCCATGGCAGCGGCCTCAGCTCGCGAACGTGCGGAGCACGCCCTTGGCCACCGTGAGGATCATCATCTCGTCGGTGCCGCCGCTGATCCGGTCCACGCGCAGGTCACGCCAGATCCGCTGGATCCGGTGGTCGCCCGCCACCGAGATGCCGCCCATCACCTGCATCGCGTCGTCGACGACGTCGAACGCCGCGTTCACGCAGTAGTACTTGCACATGGCCGCCTGGGTGGCGGTCATCTCGTCGGTGTCGTAGTGCCACGCGGCCTCGTAGACCATGTTCTTCATCGCATCGAGGCGGATGGCCATCTCGCAGAACTTCAGCTGGTTGAGCTGGAACCGGCCGATCGGCTTGCCGAACTGCACACGCGCATTGGCGTACCGGGCGGCGTCCTCGAACGCGGAGATCGCCACCGCGTAGTCGCTCGCCGCGACGAGGAAGCGCTCGAAGTCGAAGTCCTTGATGCCGCGCTTGAAGCCGTTGCCCTCGGTGCCGAAGATGTCGGACTCGGACAGCTCGACGTCCTCGAGGTAGACGTCCGAGCACGAGTCCATGCGCAGGCCCAACTTGTCGAGCGGCTCGATGCGCACGCCCGGCAGGCTCGTGTCGAGGAAGAACTCGGTGAACACCGTCGGGTCCGCGGCGCTGCGGGCCATGACGACGAGGAAAGGCACGTGCGCCGAGGACGTGATGAACGTCTTGTGCCCGGTCAGGTAGATCTTCCCGTCGCGGCGCGTGTACGTGGTCTGCAGGCTGCCGACGTCGGAGCCGGCGCCCGGCTCGGTGCACGCCGAGTTCCAGATCTGCTTACCGGTGCCGACGTACGCGAGCACCTTCTCGATCTGTGCGGGCGTGCCCTCGCGCAGGATCGTGTCGAAGCACGGCAGCTGGTAGAGCACGTAGGTCGGGGCGCCCCAGCGGCCGAGCTCCTCGTAGACCGCCGCGAGGGTGACCAGGCCGAGCTCGAGGCCGCCATGGGCCTCGGGCAGCATGATGAGGTCGAAGCCGAGGTCGCACAGCTCCTTGACCCACCGCTGCGGGTAGGTGTGCGTGCGGTCGCACTCGGCGAAGTACGCCTCCCAGTTCTCCTGGGCCATGAGCTCTCGGACGTTCTCGACGAGCAGCTGCTGCTCGTCCGTGAGGCGGAAGTCCATCGTTCGATCTCCTCGTCAGTGGGTGGTCTCGAAGGCGCGGCGCAGGAAGGCCCCACCGCGCTGCAGTGCGACGACGGCGTCGTCGAGCATCCGTGAGTAGTGCAGGAAGCCGTGCAGCACCCCGTCGAACACGTCGTGCTCCACGGGTACGCCGCGCACGGTGAGCAGCTGGGCGAGCGCCGTCGTGTCGTCGCGCAGCGGGTCGAGCTCGGCTGCGGCGAGGTAGCACGGCGGGACGCCGCTGCCCAGGTCGGCGCTCAGGCAGTCCACGTAGGGGCTGCGCGCATCGGCCGGGTCGGCCAGGTAGGCCTCGTCGTAGTACGCGAGGTCGGCCTCGGACAGGCCGTCCCACGGGCCGCCGAGCAGGCGACGGCTCACCGAGTCCCGCAACCCGTACAGGCCGTAGTAGAGGGCGAGCGCGCTCAACGAGACCGGCCGGGACCCCGCCGCGGCCTGGTCCCGCAGCAGCAGGGCCGTGGCCAGCGCCATGTTCGCTCCCCCGCTGTCGCCGGCGATCGCGACCCTGCGGCCGTCGACGGCGAGCCCGGCCGTTCGCCCGAGCCCCCCGTCGCCCGGCTCACCGTCGAGCACCTGCCGCACGACGGCGGCGCACTGCTCGACGGCGACCGGGAACTTCGCCTCCGGCGACAGGGAGTAGTCGACCCCCAGCACCGCCGCACCCGACTCGTGGGCGAGCGCCCGCATGATCCGGTCTTGGGTGTCGAGGTTGCCGACCACCCAACCGACACCGTGCAGGTAGACGACCACCGGCAGGTCCTGCCCCGCGAAGGGCACATGCCAGCGGGTCGCGACGTCCCCGTGGGGGGTGCGCACGTTCGCATCGAGCGTGCGCACCATGGCCGGGCCACCCTCGTTCCAGAACCGCCGTTCCACGGTGTACGCCTGCCGCATCTCGTCCACGCCCGCATCGGTCGCGTACGCGTCCGGCGCGAGCTCGGCCGAGGTGGCGAGCACGGCACGCATCTGGTCGCTGATCCGGTCGAGGACCGGCAGCTTGGTGAGGGTGTCCACGGCCGACCCCTACGCGGCCGCGCGGTCGAGCTCGGACGCCGCGGCGCGCGAGCGGGACCTGCGCAGGTAGAGGTAGAGCCCCAGCGAGGAGATCGCCGCGAGCACGGCCGAGCCGATGAGGATCGCGAAGATCTGCTGGTAGGCGCCCGCCGCGACGTTGCCGCTCGCATCGGTCTGCGCGTCGAGGATCGACCCGAACCAGGTGCTCGAGAACGTGTCCGGCAGGAAGCCGATGATCGACAGCAGGCCGGTCGCCGCACCGAAGTACGTGAGCGGAACCTTGCCCTCGGTCAGCTGGGCCGAGACCACGCCGAACGCGCCGTTGGCGATGAAGCCGAGCAGCACCACGAGCGTGCAGGCGACGACCACGACACCGGCATCGTGCGGCAGCAGCATCATCGCGCCCAGCGCCACGCAGAACAGGAGCGAGCCGGCGGCGATGACGACGGACGGCTTGGTCTTGTTGGCGATCCAGCCGAACGCCGGGCCCGAGAGCAGCGTGATGCCGTAGTTGCGGATGTTCGCCACGATCGTCGCGGCGGCGAGCGAGACGCCGAGCACGCCGGTCATGTACGGCGTGGTGTAGGTCGCGCCGGTGTAGAAGAAGTAGACGAAGAACAGCGAGACGGCCGCGATCCAGACCACGGGGTCGCGCAGCGCGCGGCCGAACTCGGCCAGGCTGAAGGTGCTCTCCCCCTTGATCTCACCGGCGAACTTCGGGATGAACAGCCACGAGAGGATGCCGAGGACGATGATCAGACCGGCCAGGAAGTACAGGTAGATCGAGACGCCCAGACCCAGGTCGTCGCCGACGGCGGCCACGATCCACGTCGAGATGAGACCGATGACCAGGCCCGCGATGCCGTAGATGCCGTACGAGACGCCGATCCGCTTCGGGTACTCGTCCTCCTTGGAGACCAGGCGCACCAGCTTGTAGCGCACGCCCCACCAGATGAGGATCGTCGTGACGCCCATGAGGATGAACACCGCGTAGAGCACCGTCAGGCTCGGCAGCATCGCGTAG
>JAKLPK010000298.1 GCA_022013895.1 Cellulomonas sp.
CCGGCCGACGCGCGCGAGCTCGCGGCCACGATCGCCAAGCACTCCCGCCCGCGCACCAACGCCGTCGCCGGGTACGACCTCACGTTCTCCCCGGTCAAGACCGTGAGCGCCCTGTGGGCTCTCGCCGACCGACCCACCGCCGCCGCGATCGAACGCGCCCACCAGCAAGCGGTCAGAGACGCGCTGACATTCCTAGAGAGCACGACCCTGTTCACCCGCGAGGGCACCAACGGCGTCCGCCAGGTCGAGACCCGCGGCCTGATCGCCACCGCCTTCACCCATCGCGACTCCCGCGCCGGCGACCCGGACCTGCACACCCACGTCGCCGTCGCCAACAAGGTCCAGACCCGCGACACCGGCCGCTGGCTCGCCATCGACGGGCGGCTGATGTTCGCGGCCACCGTTGCTGCGTCCGAGACCTACAACACCGCGCTCGAGCGGCACCTGACCGACACTCTCGGCGTGCGGTTCGAGGTCCGGGAGGGCGACGACCCGCGCAAGCGCCCGATCCGCGAGATCGTCGGCGTCGACCCTGGCCTCGCCGCCAGCTGGTCCGCCCGCCGCGCCAACATCGAGACGCGCCGCGCCGAGCTCGCCGGCGCGTTCCAGGCCACCCACGGCCGCCCGCCCACACCCGTGGAGTCCGTGCAGCTGGCCCAGCAGGCGACCCTGGAGACCCGGCAGGGCAAGCACGAGCCGCGCAGCCTCGCCGAGCAGCGCGCCACCTGGGCTGCCCAGGCCCGTCAGGTCCTCGGCGGCGAGCGCGGGGTGCAGGCGATGCTGCACCGCGCGCTGCACCCGGCCGCGAGACCCACTCGTCGCGTCGAGGCCGCGTGGGTCCGCGAGACCGCCGCCACCATCCAGGAGACTCTGCAAGCGCACCGCTCCTACTGGCAGCGCTGGCACGTCGAGGCCGAGGCCCAACGCCAGGTCCGCGGCGCAGACGTCCACACCCACGACGTCGACCCCCTCGTCGGCCTCCTGGTCGACGAGGTCCTGACCCGCCGATCAGTACCGCTCACCCGCTCCGAGCGAGACATCGACACCCCAGCCGCGCTACGCCGCAGCGACGGTGCGAGCGTCTACACGGTCGCAGGATCGACCCTCTACACCTCCCCCGACCTGCTCGCGGCCGAGGCGCGCATCGTCGCCCACGCCGGCCAGCACGACGGCACCCGCGCCACCCCCGACGCCGTCGAGGACGCGCTCGCCCAGTCCGCCGCCGACGGCCTGCCGCTCAACGCCGGACAGGCGGCCCTGGTCACCGAGATGGCCACCTCAGGCGCACGGGTCCAGCTCGCGATCGCCCCGGCAGGGGCGGGCAAGACGACCGCGATGCGCGCCCTCACCACCGCGTGGACGGCTGGCGGCGGCGACGTCGTCGGACTGGCGCCGTCCGCCACTGCCGCAACGGTCCTGGGCGAGGCCATCGCCGCCCGCACCGACACCATGGCCAAGCTCCTCTGGCACCTGGACCACGATCCGGAGCACCTGCCCAGCTGGGCGCGGCGCATCGGCCCGACAAGCCTCGTCGTCGTCGACGAGGCCGGCATGGCCGACACCCTCTCCCTGGATCGCCTGATCGAGTTCGTCACCGAGCGCGGCGGGTCGGTGCGGCTCGTCGGCGACGACCAGCAGCTGTCCGCCGTCGGTGCGGGCGGCGTGCTGCGCGACGTGCGCGCCACGCATGGTGCCCTTCACCTCACCGAGCTGATGCGCTTCGCCGACCCGGCCGAAGGCGCCGCTTCCCTGGCCCTGCGCGACGGACTGCCCGAGTCCCTCGGCTTCTACCTCGACCAGCGCCGGGTTCACGTCGGAGACCTCACCACCCTCACCGACGACGTCTTCCACGCCTGGCGCACCGACCGCGAGAACGGCCGTGACGCCGTCATGCTCGCCCCGAGCCGCGAGCTCGTCGGCGAGCTCAACGATCGAGCCCGCGCCCATCGGCTCGACGGCCAGACCCCCGAGCAGACCGTGCACCTGGCCGACGGGTCGGCCGCCTCAGCTGGCGACACCGTCATCACCCGGGCCAACAACCGGCAGCTGCGCGTGACCGGCACGGACTGGGTCAAGAACGGCGACCGGTGGCACGTCACCGCCGTGCACCCCACCGGAGCGCTGACCGTCCGGCACAAGACCAGCGGGTGCAGCGTCGACCTGCCGCCGGACTACGTGCGCACCTCGGTCGACCTCGGCTACGCCACGACGATCCACACCGCTCAGGGCGTCACGGCGGACACCAGCCACACCCTGCTGACCGGGCAGGAGTCCCGGCAGCTCGCCTACACCGCGGTCACGCGCGGCAAGGCGGCCAATCACCTCTACCTCGAGGTCGTCGGCGACGGCGACGAGCACAGCGTCATCCGCCCCGAGTACGTCCACCCGCTCACTGCAACCGACCTCCTCGAGCGGATCCTTGCCCGCGACGAGTCCGTCCAGTCGGCCCACACCACCCGCCGCCTCGCCGAGGACCCCGCCACCCTGCTCGGCCAGGCGGCGGCCCGGTACGTCGACTCCCTGTACGTCGGCGCCGAGCAGTTGCTCGGACCCGAGCAGGTCGCTCGCCTGGACCGCGCTGCGGATCTCATCGTGCCCGAGCTCACCCGGGCCGACGCCTGGCCGACGCTTCGCGCGCATCTCCTCCTGCTCGCGGCCCAGGAAGGTGACCCCTTCACCCACCTTCGCGCCGCCGCAGGTGCGCGGGAACTGGACTCTGCCGGCGACGTCGCCGCGGTGCTCGACTGGCGGCTGGACGACACCGGCCTGCGCAACGCCGGCACCGGACCCCTGCCCTGGCTGCCCGGAATCCCCCCGTCGCTGCGCGAGGACCCGCAGTGGGGTCCGTACCTCGCCGCCCGCGCCGCGCAGGTGCGCGACCTCACCCAGCAGGTCACCGAGCACGCGCGATCGGACGAGTCGATGCCGCAGTGGGCTCACACCGGGCAGCGGCGCCCAGACGACGACGTCTTCGTCGACCTCACCGTGTGGCGCGCGGCCACCGGTGTGCCCGGCAGCGACCGGCGCCCCACCGGCGCTCCCCAGTTCGGCAAGGCCGCCTTCCGGTACCAGCAGGCTCTGGATGCCCGATTGGCCACCCACCACACCCCGGCCCTCGCCGAGTGGCAGCCCCTACTCGACCGCGCGCTCACCGACACCACGCGAGACGCCTTCGTGCCGGTCCTCGCCGAGCGCCTGTCAGCCTTGTCCCGCGCCGGCCTCAACGCCCCGCAGGTCGTGCGCCACGCCCAGGCCGACGGCGCCCTTCCCGACGACCACGCCGCGGCGGCCCTCTGGTGGCGCATCACCGGGCGTCTGTCTCCAGCGGTCGCCGCGCAGGCCGAGTCCGACCACCACCTCACCACCCCGTGGACTCCTCGGCTCCCCGACCTCGTCGGCCAGGAGACGGCCGACATGTTGCAGGCCAGCCCGTGGTGGCCAGCGCTGGTCACCACCGTCGACCACGCCATCGCCCGCGGTACCACCGTTGAAGACCTGCTCGCGGGCCCAATCACCGACGACGACGTCGACCCGTGCCAGGCGCTCGTCTGGCGCATCTCGATCCTGACCGAGCCCGCGATCGACCCCGACCCGTACACGCCCGCATCCGCGCTCGGTGGCGACGACGTCGACCCGTTCGGCCATGACGACTCGCAACACGCGCTCGTCTCCCCCACCGACGACGAGTGGCAGCACCTGGTCGCAGTCGACCAGACCACCGACGACCCGTTCGCGCCCGAGCCGGACGAGCCCGACTCGAGGGACCCTTTCGATGATCCCGCGTACGTCGAGGCCTTCCTCACCCTCGCGGCGGCCGTGCGAGCCCACGCCACCGTCCTGCCGCCCACCGACCGGATGATCGACTCCCAGGCCTCACGCGAGTTCGACGCCGCGATGGCACCCGTCAGCCCGGCCCGCATCCTCGAGCTCAACCGGCTTGCCACAGACTTCTACGTGCGCCAGTTCCCCGGCTCCTGGGCCCAGCCCTACCTGGCCGAGCGGCTCCACACCGACCTCACGGGCGACCCGTACGTGCTCCCCGGGTATGCCCCGGCCGGTTGGACCCGCCTCGTCGATCACCTGCGCCGCCAGGGTGTCACCGACCTGGAGCTCACCGAGTCCGGCCTGGCCACCGTCGCGCGAACCGGTCGCCTCATCGACCGCTTCCGCGACCGCCTCGTCTTCCCGATCACCCGCCTCGACGCCGGCGGCCAGCTCGAACCCCTCGGCTTCGTCGGCCGCCGCCACCCCGACGCCACGGACCAGAGCGGCGGGCCGAAGTACCTGAACAGCCCCGACACGGCCCTCTTCCACAAGGGCGCGCAGCTTTACACAGTCCGTGCCGACCACCTCAACTCGGGCGCCGCGCCAGTTCTTGTCGAGGGCCCGCTCGACGCGTTGGCTGTCTCGCTCGCTGGCCAGGGGCACTTCGTCGGTGCCGCACCGCTGGGCACGGCGCTCACAGAGGAGCAGGCCGCTCACCTCGCCGCAGCAGTAGCCCACTCCGGCGTCTCGCCGATCGTGGGAACCGACGCCGATCTCGCTGGACAGGCTGCTGCGCAACGGAACTACTGGCTGCTGGCGCAGCACGCAGTGATACCCCTGACAGTGAGCCTGCGTCCGGGTAGCGACCCCGGGAGCACACTCGAGGGCGCCGGGGCAGCGGTGCTTAGGTCGGAGCTCGACAGCGCGACCCCGCTTGCCGACCTGCTGGTTCGCACTCGGCTGGACCGCCTACTCGGAATGGATGCGGTGCGCCAAGCGGCCCAGGTGCTCGCGAGCGGCTCCACCACCGGGTGGAACCTCAAGTCAGCTGAGATCGCGGATGTGACCGACGTCCCCGAGCCGGTCGTGCGTCGCGAACTCGCCACCGCAGTTCGGCTTTGGGGCGACGACCCGCGTGCCGTCGTTTCCCAACGCCTTGCCGAGCTCCGCGTCGTTGCCAAACGCACCACGATGGCGGTGGCTGGCCGGGTGCCCGACAGGCATCCTCAGCGCGCGAAGGTTGCACCGACATCCCCTTCGCCAGACGTCGGTCACGAGGTCCTGCCCCGCTGATCGAGGTGGGGAACGGCGCAAAGTGCCGCGCGTCGCGCGTGGCGCGTGAGCCCGATCGTTGGCGGTGGGGCGACCGAGGTCCCACGGCTCCGGCGGTGCGGGAGAGGTCCGCGATTCGCGGCAGTCCTCGGCGCCAGGGCGCAGGCGGGCGCACGGCCAATTCGCACATGGTCCACACCAGAGTCCACCCAGCGGGTCGACTAAGGGGGTGGACCGTCCTCGGCCGCACCCTAGGTGGACGACGTCAGCCGCAGCAGCGAGCTCCAGGACCCTCGAGCCTCCCTCAGATCCGTCTCGGAGGCGAACACGTAGCCCCACGGCGGTGAGCCCTCCGGGCGGTTCGCGCTGACTTTCGCCGCCCAGCCGGCCGCGGCCGCCCTCTTGAGCAGCACCCTCTCGGCGCCTACCTCCGCGTCGGACTTCACTTCCGCCACCCAGCGCCGGCCGTCGTCGGTCGCGACTAAGAAGTCGGGGTGGTACTCGCCTTCGGACCCGTCCAGCACCGGATCGGCAGGTCGCCGGTCCGCAGCCGGAGCCACCAGGACACAGGGTTCGCCGGCGAGTCCAGCAGGACGGCCAGGTCACGTTCCGGGTGCGAGTCGAACCAGTCCTCGACGAACACCGACCGACGCGACCCCGTGAAGGCGGTCCCGACCAGGGCGGAACGGGACAACCTCGTCGTCCAGTCGTCGCTCGTCGGACGGCCCGACGACCGGCGCAGGTCCGGCGCCACGAACGAGACCAACGGCTCGTACTGCGGGGCACGCTGATGGTTCCGGCGCGCCTCGTCGACTGCCCGCACTAGCCGGGATCGGGCACGGTCCAAGTAGGCGGCCAGCAGGGTCTCAGCGTCTCCGTTCAGCCCTTCCAGGAACGCGTCAACGATCTCCCCGGCCGCGGCACGCTCCTGGCGGGCCAAGTCAACCCGCGCGCTGGCCGTGTCGGAGCCGGCTACGGCGTCGACGAGGCTCATCCGGGCCGCGACGACGTCCAGGCGAACGGAGCTTGACTCGATCCTGTCCTCCATCTCCCTGGTCCGGGTGTGGCTGCGGATTGTGCCGTCGGCGTCCCTGGAGACGGTCGCGTCGAGAGCTACCCGCCTCAAGTACCTGTCGGGCGCCGCGGCCACCGACCGCCCCAGCTGGCGGAACGCGGCCTTGTCGGTCAGGTCCGTCAACGAAAACTCAGCCACCTGAGGGCGCAGCGTGAGCACCGGAAGGAGCACCTGTACGGCGGGTTCGCGTCGCGCAACATCGTGTGGGACCGGTTCGGCGGCGGCGCGCCCCGTGCGGGTCGAGACGGACGCGACCTGCACCGTCACCTGCCCGTCCGTCGAACCAGCAGGGGTGGGCGCCTCAACCATCCCCGGTCCGGCGGTCTGCCCCTCGGCGACCGCCGCAGGTGCCGAGACCTCCTCTACGTCGCGAACCAGCACCTGGCGGCCCATCGCGTCGCGGGCAACCCGCGCACGAGTGATGTGGGAGACGAACTGCTCGTTGAGCACACCCGCCCGCTCTAGCAGCTTCGCGTACTGCTCGTGGGCCACGACGTCAAGGGTGTTCAGGACGCCCGGCTCCACCCATCGGCCGTACGGCAGGCGCAGGCCGCGGCCGAGCACTTGCTCGGTCAACACGGAGGACAGGCTCGGGCGGGTGGACATCAGCACGTAGACGTTCTTCACGTCCCACCCGACCTTCAGCATGCCGACAGAGACGACGACCCTCACAGCGGACTCCGGATCCTCGACGGCGGCCAGCCGCTCGAACGCGGCCGGCTCGTCCTCCTCCTTGACCTTGGAGTGGACGACCAGGACTCCGCTCGTGTAGCGCCCGTCAGCGAAAGAGGGGTCGCGAATTGTGGCGGCGATCCCATCGGCCTCCGTCGTGTCGGACGCGACGACGAGCATGATCGGGTTGATCCGGCGGCCGAGGCGATCTGCCTCTCGGGCAGCGACGGTCCGCTTGTACTCGAGGACCGCCAGCCCGTCGGCCAGCCGCGTGTGCACGTCGTCCCGATCGTCGGGACGCCCCAGGACGACGGGCACCTTCACCCACCGCTGCGCGATTGCCGCCGCCAGCGGGTACCGGTACACGACGTCCGCCTCGTCGTCCTTGAAGGGCGTGGCGGTCAGCCCAATTGTCACCTTCGGCCCCAGCTCGCTGATCGCCGTAGAGAAGCGTGGACCGCGGTACTCGTGGTATTCGTCCGCGATGACGACGAGGTCGGGTTCAGCGCGCAGCGTCTCGTAGAACGCAGCACCGAACGTTTCCTGGAAGTCGTGGGTGCGCCGGCGGGCTTGCGAGCCGGTGGGGGCGAGGATCGACTGAACCGTCAGGACGTACACCTTCACGACCGACGGGTCGCTCATTGTGGCGGCAGCGTCAAGGGTGTCGAATGTGTCCGCGGTGATGACCTGCACGTTCGACGCCCCCAACCGGCGGTACGTCGGGGACATCACCTACCTGCCGCTGGCCGGCGGCACCAACCTGTACCTGGCCACCGTGATCGACTGCTACTCCCGGTGCCTGGCCGGCTGGGCGGTAGCCGACCACATGCGCACCGACCTCGTCGCCGACGCCCTGAAGGCCGCGCACGCGACCCGGGGCAGCCTGGTCGGGGCGATCTTCCACTCCGATCACGGCTCGACCTACACGTCCAAGGACTACGCCCGGCTCTGCGCCGACCTCGGGGTGACCCAGTCCATGGGCGCCGTCGGGTCCAGCGCCGACAACGCCTTGGCGGAGTCGTTCAACGCCACCCTCAAGCGCGAGGTCCTTCAGGACGCCACGACCTGGCCCGACGAGGTCACCTGCCGCCGCCAGGTGTTCGGCTGGCTCGTCAGGTACAACACCCGCCGCCGCCACTCCTGGTGCCGCCACCAGTCCCCGACCACCTACGAGAACACCTACACCGCCGCTACCCTCCCGGCAGCGGCGTAAACCCACCACCGTGTCCACGAACCCGGGTCAAGGCCCTGGAGACTCACGATGTTCCTTCCCAGCCGGGTTTCAACGACACATCCCGTGGTTACCCCTAGGGGTATGCTCAAACGGCACGCGAGAACCAGACCGAAACACCGTGGAGGTCCGCAGGCATGACCATGGTCCTGTACGCGGCCCTCCTGGTCGTGGGTGTGACGCTGCTCGCCCTCACCGCGGTCCGTGCCCTGGCCGGTGGCATCGCCGACTCCCCCGGCCGCACGACGTCTGCTCGCCCGGCCTCCGGCAGATCAGCCCGGCAGATCCTCGAGGAGCGGTATGCCGCTGGTGAGCTGAGCACCGAGGAGTACCAGCACCGGCTGCGGGTGCTCCAGGGAAGAGACCGATGAAGCCGATCAGCCGGCGCGCCGTGCTCACCATGGGCGGGCTCGGCCTGGCCAGCACCGTCGTCGGCGGCACCGGCCTGCGGCGCGAGCTCAACCCTTCGGTGCTGGACCCGGCCGCCGGTGAGTCGTTCACCGAGCCGGAGGTCCTGCGCAGCCAGGGCGGCCGGCTTGACGTCCGCCTCGAGGCCGCCTTCGGGACGCACCAGCTGGCCGGGCGCCAGGCACGGACGATGGGCTACAACGGAGGCGTTCCTGGACCCACCCTGCGGCTGCGCCCCGGCGACACCGTCCGCCTGGACCTGGTCAACCGGCTGGAGGAGGTCACCAACCTCCATGTGCACGGTCTGCACGTCTCACCGGAGGGCAACGGGGACAACATCTTCCTCGCCGTCGAACCGGGCCGGACCCAGCGCTATGAGTACCGGCTGCCCGACGACCATCCGCCCGGCGTCTACTGGTACCACCCGCACCACCACGGCAACGTCGCCGACCAGGTCTTCGGTGGGCTCTACGGGGCGATCGTCGTCGAGGACCCCGCCGAGGAGCTCGAGGTCGACCGGGAGCGGGTGATGGTGGTCTCCGACATCACCCTGGACCGCGGCGGTTCCCTGGTCACGCCGTCCACGATGGAGCAGATGATGGGCCGCGAGGGCGAGCTGGTCCTGCTCAACGGCCAGCGGGCCCCGCGGCTGCAGGGACGCTCCGGGGAACGCGAACGGTGGCGGATCGTCAACGCGTGCACCTCCCGCTACCTCGCCCTGGACCTGTCCGGCCAGGAGCCGCGTGTGGTGGGGCGTGACGTGGGGCGTCTGGCCCGCGACGGCGCGCTTGGCGACGTCGTACTCGCTCCGGGCAACCGGCTCGACCTCGTGGTCGACCTGGCCCAGGGCAGCAGCGAGCTCCTCGCGCAGCCGGTGGACCGCGGCGGCATGATGGGCGGGATGATGGGCGGCGGTGGCCCGAGCTTCGGCGGAGGCGGGCCGGTCACGCTGGCTCGGGTCGAGGTCGGCTCGGGCGGTGGCCCCGGCCGCGGCGGGATCCCCGCGGGGCCGAGCCTGCGGGACCTGCGTGACGCCGAGGTCGACCAGCGCCGTTCGATCACCTTCCAGATGGGCATGGGCGGGATGATGGGCGGCGGAGGTGGCCCGATGAGTTTCACCTTCGACGGCCAGGAGTTCGACGCCGATCGCATCGACCAGCAGGTCCGCCTCGGCACGGTCGAGGAGTGGACGATCGGCAACGACAGCCCGCTGGACCACCCGTTCCACCTGCACGTGTGGCCGATGCAGCTGCTCGAGGTCAACGGCCAGGAGGTCGCTGAACCGCTGTGGCTCGACGTGGTCAACGTCCCGGCCCGCAGCCGGGTCAAGGTGCGGGTGGCGTTCGAGGACTTCGGCGGCAAGACGGTCTACCACTGCCACATCCTCGACCACGAGGACCGCGGCATGATGGGCACCGTGCTGGCCCAGTGATTCGACTCGGCAATCCTTCCTACGACGCGAGAGAGGTGAGCACCATGATGGGCAACGGCTGGGGCATGGGCTGGATGTGGTTCATCTGGCCGCTGGCCATCCTCGGCATCATCCTGCTGGTCGTGTTCCTCGTCCGCGGGACCACGACCAGGACGCCCGGGCACGGCGGCGAGGCCGCTCCCCCACCCGATGGC
>JAKLPK010000299.1 GCA_022013895.1 Cellulomonas sp.
AGCGGCTCGACCAGTGCTTCCCGGCCGTCGACTACTTCGAGTCCCGCGGCATCCCGTTCGTCGTCGGCGTCAACTGCTTCGACGGGGTGGCCCGCCACCAGCTCGACGATGTGCGCGAGGCTCTGGCGATCGCCCCCGGTGTCCCGGTGCTCTACACCGACGCCCGCTCGCGGGCCGCGACCAAGCAGGCCCTGATCTCCCTGGTCAAGCTCGCGATGGAGCGTCTGCGCTCGCGCTGATCCGATCCACGTCGAAGGGCCGCCCCGCGTCGGAGCGTCGGGCGGTGCGCGCCGCGTGCGGGACGCCAGTCGTGGCAGACTCGTCGCCCGGTGCCTGCGGGTGCCGAGGAGGGCTGGCCGAGCGGCCGAAGGCGGCAGTCTTGAAAACTGCTGAGGCGGGAAACCGTCTCCGCGGGTTCGAATCCCGCGCCCTCCGCACGTTGCTCCATGCATTAGTGCTGGTGAGAGACGCCTTCTCGCCGAGATGGTGCTGATAGCTCGCGGTTTGCCCACAACTTGCCCACGACGCCCGATGCCCTCGTGGCTGCGGGGCTGACGCCGCGCGCGGCGCCAGCCCCGCAGCCCGTTCTCTCGCTGGTAGCGTCGCGATCAAGTCAGCGCGACAAGTGAACGCGGGGGGACCGTGTACGGGTTTCGGGTGTACGACGCAAGGGTGACCGCGCAGACAGGGCGGCTCGCGGCAGATGTATCGAATCCCCTCGGCGACGGAGTCTCGTTCGCCGCTCGGCTCGAACAAGATGTCTCCGAACTCATTGCGCGGGGCCTGTTGACTGGTGTGCCGAACCTCGCGCACCAGCGGGACTGGACGGCGCCCGAGTTTCCTGCCGCCGGAGACGTTCAGCTCGACTTTCAGGCCGTGGAGAGGCTCGCCGAGGGCGCGGCTCTCGTGAAGGTGAGATACGGGTACTTCGGTGAGTACGAGACGGCCATGTCCAGCCAGGGCGATGTGCCCATGCACGACAAGGCGGCAGCCACCACGTTCCGCGCGCTCGTCTTGCTGCCGCAAGGCGGTACCGCGTCGAGGCTGGTGGTCGAGGTCCACGACAGAAAATGCCCGGTCACAGCGCTGGTTTCCTGGCTCGCCCGAGTCGAGTTTGAGAGAGATCAGGACCACTGGGCGCGGCTGCGCGTCGAGCAGATGGGTGACCCTGCTCGACTTCGCGAGCTGATTCGGAACGCCGAGTCGATCACGGCGACCTTGAAGCAGAGCCGGCCGGGAGCGCCCGGTGTGGCCGACGGCGAGAGCGTCCAGTTGATTCATCAGACGAAGAGCCACCTGAAGCGTCGCTCGCTGATCACCAACCTCCTCAGCGTCATGGATCACGGACCGGATGAGGGATTCGTGCAGCGGGTGGAGGAGATCGCCGGGTACGACCCGGACGAGCTCGACCGGATCGGGCTCAGGTTCAACCAAGCGTCCATCGAAGTTGAGGACGCAGAGGGTCACACCAAGACGCTGAACCCCGAGGCGATCCGGGCGAAGTTCACCTACGAGGTGAGTCACGAGCTGCAGCCCAGTGACGAGGTGTGGCTGGACCGGGTCAAGACGGAGCTCTCCGGGCCTCTGTCAGAGGGAACCGATATACAGTGGTAGATCGGCGACCGGGGGAGCGACATGGGTGGGGAACCTGGGCTCACGCGTCTGTTCAGGCGGCATGTGGAAGGGATGGCGGATCTCCGAAACGGCGGCGCAGGTAGGCCGCGGTGGGTGACACGAGTCCTCGTCTATGGCCTGCCGCTGATCGCTGGTGCATCTTGTTGGCGCCTTGGGTGGGACCTCACGGACTCTGCGGGCTCACTGATCGGCGGGTTCTCGCTGGTCGCTGGCATCCTGATCGCCGTGTTCGTGCAGCTTGCGTCATGGCGCACTCGCCTCGACGATCGCGCCAAGACTCACTTGCAGTCGGAGGCCCCGGCTAGGCGTTCGGTCGACGCCGCGGTCGCCCACAGCTTGGTCGGCGTCCTCGCCTCGCTCTTGGCCGTCGTCGCGTGCGTCGTGGTCGGCGCGGGAGTCGCTCCCCGGCCGGTCTGGGCTGCGGTGGCCGTGTCGCTCGGAGCATTCGTTCTCGCCGTGTTCGTGCTGATCGTCAAGGCCGTATACGTGAGCTATGAGAGCAACGTGGACGCAGACGTCCGCCACGCAGACGACCAGCTCCTCCGTGTTCCGACACACGTCCAGCCTGCCCAGGGGATGGCTGCTGCTCACTGACGCGGCGAGCGCATGGTCTCCGGAGTCGTTCAGATTCGGGCGCTGGCTGTCTGCGCGCTCGATTGGACCGATGCCTGTTGGGCTTGTTGCCGCGCTGAAGCGGCCATGTGCAGCGCCGCCCCCACCGCGTCAAGGTCGTCGTCGAACAGGTCCGCGTAGACGTCGAGAGTCATGCTGGCGGACGCGTGCCCGAGCATCCGCTGGACCGCCTTGACGTTGGCACCGGCGCTCACGGCCAGGCTTGCAGCTGTGTGCCGCAGATCGTGGGGGCGTAGGCCCGGCTCGATGCCCGCCTCTCGAATTGCGATACCAAACCAGCCCTCGGAGGTCTTGCAACGGCGCAGGTACTGACCTCGGGCGCCCGGAAAGACCTGCTCATCTCGGCCCTTCCCCTCGCACTGGCGCGCCAGCTCATCGACGACGAACGCCGGGATCGGCACAGAACGGCGCTCGTGGGTCTTCGGTGTGCCGAGCACCAGTCGGCTGCCAACTTCGACGACGCTCTGATTCACCGTGAGACGTCGCCGGAGTAGGTCGAGGTCGCGCACCCGGAGTCCCACGGCCTCGCCCCAACGCAGCCCGCAGTAGGCCAACAGGAAGATGAGCGGTCCGTGGTCGCCCGCGGCGCTCGCAAGTGCCGCGACTTCGTCGTGCGTCAGGTAGCGGCGCTCACGTCGAACCTTGCGAGGAAGGATGATTCCCCTCGCGGGGTTCGCAAGGATGCGCCGGTCGCTCACGGCGTCGTCGAGGATCGATGCAAGGACGCCGTAGGCGCGGAGCACTGTCGTGGCAGCCCGGATTTGACTAAGCCCGGTAACCCACGACTGGACGTCGGTGCGTCGGACATCTGACACCGCTACGTCGGCCCATCGCGGCTGGACGTGGATTCGCCAGGCCTGGTCTAGTACGCGGTGCGCAGATGGCTTGAGGTGTGCTCTGCGGGCGAGCCAGCCAGGGCCGATGGCTCCGATGGTTGCCCTTGCTGCGCTCGGGTCGATGTATTCGCCCCGAAGTTTGGCGACTTCGATCGTGGCCGCGAACGCCTTGGCGTCCCGCTTCGTTCGGAATCCTCGCTTGTCGGTCTGGCGGCGCTCGGGAGTGCGATAGCGAACGCGGTATCGAAGCTCGCCTCGCGCCGTCCTGTAGGGCTCAATCGTCGCCATCGGGCCAATGCTCTCTCAGTTCGTCGAGCAGAGTTCGAGTTACTCGGCCAAGTCGCTGCGGAGAGGCGCCCCGGCCCGCGCGAGCGTCGCGCTCCGCGCTAAGAGTTCGTCCCCACTTCTTGAGCGACGCACTGATGAGTTCGTTGTCTGACCGGTTCAGCGTTCGCGCCGCGCGCTCGTCCGCGAGCGTGTAGGTTCCTATTCTTCCTTCACCGTTCGCGATGGAATGCGCGTGGTTCAGCATGGCTGGTCGGCCATCGGCGTCGAATAGCGATTCGATGTCGAATGACCCGCCTCGCAGTGCTGAACGCAATTCCGAGAGCCGCACGGTTGTTGTCTTGTTGACAAACACCGACTCACTGCCTTCGAAAAGGTCGGCGATAGTCACGGGCTCGTCATCTAGGGACATCATGGCGACCAAGCCGACAAGAGTCGCGAGGGTCGCAGACCGACGCCCTGCCTCGATGTCAGACACGACGGAGGCGGTCCAGTGAAATCCCAGTCCACGTGCGATCTGAGCGACGCTGTCGAGCGTTGTCCCTGAGAGCAGGCGCCTCCGCTTGAAGTTGGCACCGACTACCTCGGCGATGGTCTTGGGAGGTGTAGACACGTCCGTGAGAGTACATGGAACCACGTGACTTGACGAGGTCTAGCGGGTGCGTGCATCCTCTCAGGGTACGTGGTTGCACGTACCCTGAGAGGATGTGAGTGGAAGCGATGACAACTGAGAACCCTGGCCTAGCGCGCCCGAGTGAGGTGGCGACCTACCTGGGCACGACCCCCGGCGGCCTTGGAAATCTCCGCTACCTCGGTCGCGGTCCGAAGTTCGTCAAGGTTGGACGTCGGGTCATGTACAGGTGGGCTGACGTGGATGCCTACGTCGAGGCCCAAACCTTCGCGCAGACGGGTGGTGCGAGGTGATTCCGGCGGCTCCGGCTTGGGCCGACAGGCGTTCGGCGGAGTGGGAGGTTCGTCCGGCGGGTGGCTGGTCGCGGTGCTGGGAGCGGCAGGTCGGCGAGGTCCAGGGCGAGCCCTCATCGGTTGCGGTTCTCGTAGCGCGTGAGGACGTGATGAGCGTCGCGCCCCCGGAGGTGTGGTCGGAGCTTCCCGGTATCGACATCTGCGGGGCTGAGACGGTCCATCTGACGCCAGAGTCCGCGCGGGACCTCGCGCGAACGTTGGAGGCGGCAGCGGACTTGGTCTCGTCGATCGTGACTTTCGGTCTCGAAGCGGCAGGGCCGTCGAACGACGACGGCGCGCTTCTGCGAGACCTGTGCCACGGCATCGCGGCAGCGCCCACGTGGGAAGCGGTCAACCGCCTGACGGCGGAGGCGCTGCGCCGCGCCAACGAGGCGATCCGGCGAGGCGAGAGCGCCGAGGCGCTGTCGCTTGTGGCCGCTGTCGGCGCAGCGCGCGAGCGGCGCGCCAGCGAGCTGGACGCGGAGACCTCGCGATGACGGCCGACGACGGCCGTGACCTGCTGGCTAGCTTCTACTCGCGGCCGTCACCAGAGTTCGAAGCGATGGCCAAGAGGCGAGAGGCCGACGCTCGCCGAGCGGCTGCTGAGGCACGCGCGCGTGGCGACGAACGCGAAGCTGCCAGGGTCATGGATGCGCACTTCTCTTCCTACGCGCACAAGGCTGCTCAGCGGCGGGAACACCGGTGAGCACCGCGGGGTCCGAGCGAGTGATCGATGACCGCCCGTCGTCGTGGACAGCGCGCGACCAGATGGTCGCAGCGCTGTCGGCGGGGCTCGGTGAGGCCGCGACATGGGTCGAGTTCGACGCGCGGGCGTCTGCGCTGTGCGCGTGGTTGATCTTCGCAGCGACGAACGAGCAGCCCGACAGAGCCGCGCTGTGGGCTCAGCGGGCCGATCTGCACTGGCGCGCGGCGGTTGCTCGGCTCCGAGATTCGGAGGGTTTGTGAAGAGGGGCCCGGCAGAGTCAAGGGGAGAGTCGGAGTCGGCGCTCCCCTCGCGCCCGACGCGGAGGTTGGCAGGCGCGGACTCGAACGCCGCGGAGGGTCGCACACCCTCGCCCGAAGAGGCTCTTGCGTCGTGGCCGGACGTGGCCGATGTCGCTGCTGAGGGCGCCGACGACGGGGCGATCCCGGACTACTTCGAGGCGGAGGCGTTCGAGGACGAGCCCAGCTCGGCGGATCGGCGCCCCCGGGGAACGTCCCAGGCCACGGAGCTGATCGCTCTAGCCCGTGGGCAGTTCGAGGTGATCCGCGGCGACGACGGGCGCACGTACGCCGTCGCGCGTACGACGCCTGGCCTGGCACTCGCGCTGCGCGGGAAGCCGGGCATGCGAGAACGAGTCTCGGCGGCCTACTTTGACCAGCGCGGCCGTGCCGCAACAGGGCAGGCGCTCAGCGACATGCTCACCACCCTGGAAGGTGACGCGTTGCGTGCCGAGCCGGTGGCCGTTCACCTGCGAGTCGCCTCCGTCGATTCCGCCGTCTACGTCCACCTCGGGGCCGCGGATTCGGCTCGGTCTGTCGAGGTGGATGCCGGTGGCTGGCGGCTGGTCGACCGCCCGCCCGTCACCTTTCGCCGGTCTCCCTTGGCGAACCCTCTGCCTGAACCGGTGCGTGGTGGGTCGCTCGATCCGCTGCGAGCGCTGTTCAACGTCTCTGAGCCGGGCTTTCGTCTCCTCATCGCGTGGCTGCTCGCCGGGTACCTGCCGACGATCCCGCACCCGATCCTCGCGTTGCTCGGTCAGCAAGGCACCGCCAAGACAACAGCGATGAGAATGCTGCTGGGCCTGCTCGACCCGTCTCCGGCCGGCACGCGCTCGGTGCCGCGCGACGAGGACAGTTGGGTCATACCGGCGATGCACTCGTGGGCCTTCGGTCTCGACAACGTCTCGAGCCTGCCCGCCTGGCTCCAGGATGCGTTGTGCAAGGCAGTGACCGGCGACGGGATCGTTCGTCGCGCGAAGTTCACCGACGACGACGTGACCGTCCTGACCTTCCGTCGAGTGATTGCGTTGACTTCGATCTCACCCGGTGCGCTCCAGGGCGACGTGGCGGACCGTCTGCTTCCGGTGGAGCTCGATCCCATCGAGCCGGCCAAACGACGGACGCAACGGGCTGTTGACTCCACGTTCGGCCGCATCGCCCCCGAGGTGCTCGGCGCGCTGTTCGATCTGCTCGCCTTGGTACTGGTCCAGCTTCCGCACACCAGGCTCGACGAGATGCCCCGGATGGCAGACTTCGCGCGGCTGCTGGCTGCGCTCGACGCTGTCACGGGCTGGACCACTCTCACGGACTACCTGCACAGCGCCTCTGATGTGTCGGAGACCGTGATCGAGGCGGATGCGTTTGCCGCTGCGGTGCGCTCGCTCGTCGAGGCGCGCGGTCGGTGGTCGGGCACGGCGCGGGAGCTGCTCGACGAGCTGTCGCCCGTCCGAGTTCCGCGGGTGTGGCCCACGACTCCCGAGGCGGTGTCGTCGAAGCTCAAGCGGATGACACCGGCCTTCGCCGAAGTCGGGATTGTGGTCGCCAAGCGAGAACGTCAGCACGGAGGGCGTCGCGGGTTCGCGCTCACCAAGACAGGGCCCGGTCTCTGCAGCGCGTGCGGGCTTGCGCTCGACCCGGTCCTGTTCTCGGATGGGATGCGGACCCACCCGACGTGCGGTGGTCAGCCGTGAGCGGCGAGCTGTGGCCCGAGGCGGTCGACGGGTGGCTTGCCACGCTCCGGGCTGCTGGGCGGTCTCCTGCAACCGTCCGCGCGCGCTCCGATCAACTCAGGAGCCTCGCGGCGCTGCACGCTGACCGGTCTCCATGGGAGCTGACCACTGCTGACCTGGCGGAGTGGCTGGAGTCCGGCCGATGGGCGCCCGAGACGAAGAGGGTGCGTCGCTCAGCCGCGGTCGGGTTCTACGACTGGGGACTGGACTCCGGACGAGTCCCCGGCAACCCAGCCGCCCGGCTCGCGAGGGTGCCCCGCCCGCTGCCCAAGCCGCGGCTCGTCCGGCCCGCCGACTACGCCGGAGCGCTGGCCGCTGCGACCGCCTCGGAATCGCTCATGCTGCGACTCGCTGCTGAAGTGGGTTTGCGACGGGCAGAGGTTGCCTCGGTCCACTCCGCCGACCTGGTCGACGGGGAAGACGGCGCGTGGCTGCGGATTCGGGGCAAGGGCGGCCGCGGCCGGACCGTCCCACTGCCCCGGGCGTTGGCCGGAGCACTTGAAGGGCTTCCGCCGGGTTGGGCCTTTCCCGGCAACGACGGCGGCCACCTATCGCCCCGGTGGGTCGGCAAACGCGTTGGGCGTCGCTTGCCGCCGGGGGTGTCGATGCATGCGCTCCGCCACACCTTCGCCACCCGCGCCTACGGCGTCGAGCGCGACCTCTTCACCGTCCAGGAGTTGCTCGGGCACGCACACCCAGACATGACTCGCCGCTACGTCACGACCAGCCACGACGATATGCGATCCGTCGTGCGCGCACTCGAAAGGAACGCACGATGACGACTCGCTCCGCAACAGAGGTACCGGCCGCATGGGTTCCGCTGGTCGTCGGCTACGGCAAGCACCTCGTGGAGTCGCTCGACCTGGCGCCGACCACCGTCGCCACCACGCTCCGTCGGCTCCGGGTGCTCGCCGCGGCGTATCCGGACGGGCCCTGGAAGCTCGACGCTGGCGAGGTCCAGGCATGGGTGTGCCAGGCAAGCACCCTGAACGCGATGCGCCAGCGAGAGAGCGTCGCCCGGAGCTTCTTCGCCTGGGCTGCCGGATCAGGCCTCATCGCGGCGAACCCTGCTCCGAGTCGTCGGTCATCGCAGCCCGCCCCGCGCACGCGATGCCTCCCGGCATCGTCGCCGTGGTCAAGCTGGCTGGTGTCGACGGCGCGTGAAAACGTACCCCTGAGCGACGGCTGAAAGTGAACCCCCTCGGCCACGCTGAGGAGGGTGATGACCGTGGAGGACTGGGCGGAGATTCGTCGGCTGCACCGGGTCGAGGGGATGGCGATCAAGGCG
>JAKLPK010000300.1 GCA_022013895.1 Cellulomonas sp.
TGCTGGTCGGTGGAGCCGCACTCACCCCCGCGCTGCAGGCCCGCGCACTGGAGGCCGGGATCCGGCTCGTGACCACCTACGGGGCCACCGAGACCTGCGGCGGAGCGGTCTACGACGGACACCCCCTCCCAGGCGTCCGGGTGTCCGTCGGTCCCGACCAGCGGGTCCGGATCACCGGTCCGGTGCTGGCCCACGGCTACCTCGACCGCCCGGACCTGGACGCCGAGACCTTCGTCGAGTCCGACGGCGAACGCTGGTTCGTCACCTCCGACCTCGGACGCCTCGACCCGGAGGGTCGGCTGCACGTGCTGGGCCGGGCCGACGACGTGCTGGTCACCGGAGGGGTCAAGGTCGCCCCGGCCGCCGTGGAGGCCGTGGTCGCGACGCGGCCGGGGGTGCAGGAGGTGTGTGTGGTGGGAATCGGCGACGAGCGCTGGGGGCAGGCAGTGACTGCCGTCATCGTCCCCCGGCCCGACGGGACGCCCGATCTGGCCGACCTTCGTGCAGCGACCACCGCGGCGCTCGGCGCCGCAGCGGCTCCCCGCCACCTGGTACTGGTCGACGCGCTCCCGCTGCGTGGACCCGGCAAACCGGATCGGCAGGCGACCACCCGGCTCGCCCAGCAGATCCTCGACCGACAGGAGGTGGCCCGTGGCCGACGTGCGTGAATGGCTCGGGGCGGCCCGACCCCGGACCCTGCCCGCCGCCGCGGCACCGGTCGCGGTCGGCAGCGGGGCCGCGGCCCAGCTCGGCTCGTTCGACCTCGGCCGGGGCGCGCTCGCCCTCGGGGTCGCGCTCGCCCTGCAGATCGCGGTCAACTACGCCAACGACTACTCCGACGGGGTGCGCGGCACCGATCTGGACCGGGTCGGGCCGCTGCGGCTGACCGCCTCGGGGGCGGCGCGACCCACCCAGGTACGTGCGGCCGCGTTCGGGGCCTTCGCCGTGGCCGCCGTGCTGGGTCTGGCGCTGGTGGCCGCCTCCGGTGCGTGGTGGCTGCTGGCCGTGGGCGCCCTGGCGATCGTGGCTGCCTGGACCTACACGGGGGGTCGGCACCCGTACGGGTACGCCGGTCTGGGTGAGGTCGGGGTGTTCGTCTTCTTCGGCCTGGTCGCCGTGCTCGGCACCACGTTCACCCAGGCCGGGTCGGTGTCCTGGCCCGCCTGGGCCGGGGCCGTCGCGGTCGGGCTGCTAGCGTGCGCGCTGCTCATGGCGAACAACCTGCGCGATGTGCCCACCGATGCGCTGGTCGGCAAGCGCACCCTGGCGGTACGTCTGGGTGAACGGGGTGCGCGCCGGCTCTACGCGGCGTTCGTGCTGGTCCCGGTGCTGCTCGGGGCCGCCTGCGCACTCGTCGCACCGTGGTCCTTGCTCGTGCTGCTGTGCCTGGGCCCCGCGGTGGCGCTGGCCGTCGTGGTGCTGCTCGGGGCACGCGGCGGAGCGCTCATCAAGGTGCTGGGCTTCACCGGTCAGCTGGAGCTGGCGTTCGGGTTGCTCCTGGGGGTGGGGCTGGCGGTGTGAGGGGTGGCGGGCGGCGCCTCGTCGCGGTTCAGCCCCTCGCCCTGCGCCGCCCGGGCGGCCTCGTCGGCGGCATCCTCCAGATCCGCGTCCTCGCGCGCCCGGCCGGTGAGCTCGGTGCGTCCGCGTCGTTCGCGGCGGGCCTTCGCCCGTTCGGCGATCTCGATCGCTGCCGCATCCCGGGGGCCCGGCAGCAGCACGTAGGACAGCCCCCAGGCGACGAACGCCGCGAGCAGCGGCGAGAGCCACGGGTTCATCCCGAGCCAGAGCAGACCGACCAGCGCGACCCCGAACAGGGCGAGCCGCAGCACGGAGTAGCGGAGCACGGCCATGACGGCCAGCCTAGGGCGGGCCCCGTCCGACCACGACGCCTACGCTGGGACGATGTTCCGCAACCTGGGTGTCCTGCTGGCGATCGGCCTGGTCGTGTACGCCCTCATCGATGCTGTGCGCAGCACCGACGACGAGCGGGGCGGGGTTCCTGCGGCGTTGTGGGCGGTGATCATCGTGCTGTTCCCGGTGGTGGGCGCCGTGGTCTGGCTCGCGGTCTCCCGCGGGAGGCAGAGCGGCGGTCGCAGCGTGCACAGCTCGACCAGGTCCGGGCCGACCGCACCGGACGACGACCCCGAGTTCCTGCACGGTCTCGACGAGGAGCGCCGGCGACGCCAGGGGCCGGCCGACGGCGGCAAGCCTGGCGCCTGACCGCCAGGCCGGTACATCCGGGCCGGTGTGCCGGAGCCGGCCCGCCCGGGCCGCGCCTCAGCAGACCGCGGGCCGCGTCACGAGAGCTCACCGCGTTCGCCGAGCCACGGTGCGAGCACGTCCTCCCGTCCCAGCCACGGTGCGAGCCCGTCGGCCAGCTCGGCGCGGGTGAGCAGGGAGTCGGTGAACGCGGCCCGGATCCGGGCGTCCTCGTCGCCGATACCGGTGACCACCAGCTCGGTGCGCGGTGCGTCGAGCCCCCACGGGCCGAGGTCGCCGATCGACACCTGACCGCCCGAGCCCTCCCAGGCGCACAGCGAGTCGGGCCGGGTCGGCACCCAGAACACACCACGGGAGCGCACCCGCCCCCCGCCGAGGCGCTCGATGTGCTCGAGCACGCGGTCGGGGTGGAACGGCCGGCGGGTCCGCAGTGCGATGGTCCACACCCCGTGCTGGGACCGCCGACGCGCTGACGGCACCCGGCGCGGGTCGGTGCGCCGATCGGCCCGGACCGTGTCGTGCACCGAGCCGAACAGCAGCTCGTCGGTCGCGTCGTCGCCGTCGGCGACCCGGGCGCCGTCACCGGCGCGGATGTGGTCGAGCAGGTCGGAGGCGACCGGGTGGTCGACGGGCAGGTCTGCGACCTGGACGACGTCGGCGTGCGCGAGCTGGGCCGCGAGCGCCTCACCGACGCTGCGCCGGTCCTCCTCGCCGAACGCGAGTCCGCGCTCGTCGAGCAGGTCGTCACCGAGCAGGTCGTCGACCAGGCCGGCGAGGCCGACGGCGGCGACCGCGGCGCTCAGTCGCAGGTGCTCGAGCTGCTCACCGGGTTCGGTGCGGACGGCCAGGGCCCGGGTGACGGGCAGCGAGTCGGCGGTCACCGGCAGGGCGAGCATGACGGCGTCCCAGCGGCCGTCGACCGCCAGGCGGGCGAGGGTGGGGACGGCGTCCTCGCGCACGGCGCACGAGACGCAGCTGTGCTCCAGCGGGACGACGACGTCGTCGATGACGCCGGAGGAGTCGACGACGAGCCGGTGCAGACCGTCCTCGTCGGGCCGCAGGTCGTGCCGCAGGACGACGGTGCGGGGCCGGTCGAGCAGGGCGCTCATGATCGCGGCGTCGCGCCGCACGGGGTCGACGGTGGCCAGCACGGCCAGGGGGGTCAGCGGGCTCTGGGACATGAACGACCTTCCGGGGCCGGTCTGACGGGTGAGCCGGCAGACCAATTGACGCGAACGATTCTCATTATCTACTATGCCACAACCCGATCTCCGTCCCCGATCCCACGAGGTCCCCATGTCCCGCAGATGCCAGGTGCTCGGCACCGAACCGGCGTTCGGCCGCTCGGTCTCGCACTCCCACGTGCGCAGCCGGCGCCGGTTCGACCCCAACGTCCAGCACAAGCGGTACTGGGTCCCCTCGCTGCGCAGGTACGTGCGGCTCACCGTGTCGGCGCGCGGCATCAAGACCATCGACCGCCTCGGCATCGAGGCCGTGGTCGCCCAGATCCAGGCCCGCGGGGAGAAGCTCTGATGGCCCGCGCCCAGGACCTGCGCCCCAAGATCAAGCTCCGGTCGACCGCCGGCACCGGCTTCACCTACATCACCCGCAAGAACCGTCGGAACGACCCCGACCGCCTCGTGCTGCGCAAGTACGACCCCGTCATCCGCCGGCACGTCGACTTCAAGGAGGAGCGCTGAGATGGCCAAGGCCAGCAAGGTCGCCAAGAACGAGCAGCGCCGCGAGGTGGTCGCCCGCCACGCGGAACGGCGCGCCGAGCTCAAGGCGGCGAGCGTCAACCCGCACCTGACACCGCAGGTCCGCGCCGAGGCCATGGCCGCGCTGCACGCCCTGCCGCGCGATGCCAGCCCCACCCGTCTGCGCAACCGCGACGTGGTCGACGGACGCCCCCGCGGCCACCTGCGCACCTTCGGGCTGTCCCGGATCCGGCTGCGGCAGATGGCCCTGCGCGGCGAGCTGCCCGGCGTCACCAAGTCGAGCTGGTGAGGCGACCGTGAAGAAGGGCCTCCACCCCGACTACCACCCCGTGGTGTTCCGCGACGCCTCCGCCGACTTCGCCTTCCTCACCCGGTCCACCGCCACCTCCGCCCGCACCATCGAGTGGAGCGACGGGAACACCTACCCCGTCATCGACGTCGAGGTCTCCAGCGCGTCGCACCCGTTCTGGACCGGCCGGGCCACCGTGCTCGACACCGCGGGACGGGTCGAGAAGTTCCGCAGGCGCTACGGCGTCGCCACCCCCACCACCGAGGAGCCCCGATGAAGGTCCGTGCGTCCCTGGCCTCGCTCAAGAAGAAGCCCGGCTCGATCGTCGTGCGCCGTCGCGGCAAGGTCTTCGTCATCAACAAGCAGAACCCGCGGTGGAAGGGGCGGCAGGGCTGATGGCCGTCCCCAAGCGCAAGATGTCCCGGTCCCGCACCCGGTCGCGTCGGGCGCAGTGGAAGGCGCAGAGCCCCGTCCTCGTGCCGCTCGTGGTGGCCGGTGAACGGGTCCTGGTGCCGCCGCGACTGGTCCGCGCCGTGCAGCGCGGGCTGGTCGACCTGCAGGACTGATCCGGTCCGGCCCGCCCCGGGCCACCTCACGGCGGCGGCTCCGGACCGGTCCGGAGCCGCCCAGCGCCGACCTACCCGAGCCCGGAGTACGAGTGCTTGCCGGTGACCACCAGGTTGATGACCGTGAAGTTGGCGAGCACCACGGCGTAGCCGACCCACACGATGTACGCCGCCCGCCGCCCGCTCCAGCCGCGGGTGGTGCGGGCATGCAGGTAGGCCGCGTAGACCACCCACGCGACGAAGGTGCCGACCTCCTTGGGGTCCCAGCCCCAGTAGCGTCCCCAGGCGTGCTCGGCCCAGATCGCGCCCCCGATCAACGTGAACGTCCACAGCACGAACCCGATGGAGTGCAGCCGGAAGGTGAGGGACTCCAGCGCCCTGGTGGTCGGGACCTGCTCGAGCCACGCGAAGCGGCGTCCGGTGACCTTCCAGCCGGACAGCGCGCGGCGCAGCGGGTCCGCACGACCCCAGCGGCCGTCGAGGTGCGAACGGTCGGTCTCACGCGATTCGCGCAGCACCTGGAGCACCGAGGAGGCGAACCCGACCGTGAACACGCCGGTCGCGATGATCGCGACACCGACGTGCAGCACCAGCCAGTAGCTCTGCAGCGCCGGTTGCACCGCTTCGGCCTGCACGTAGAACACCAGCAGCGCGAGGGCGAGGGAGAGCACCGAGATGCCGGACACGACGACGGCGATGAACGGCAGCGCCCGACGCCGCTGGACGACGGCGAGCACCCCCATCGCGACGACGACGCCGACCAGCGTGAACTCGTACATGTTGGCTGTGGGCCAACGACCGGCGGCCACCCCACGCAACGCGATCCCGGCGAGCAGGAGGACGACACCGAGCAGGTTCGTCGAGCGGCCGATGCCCTCCGCACGTGCGGAGCGGAAGGACGGTGTGTCCGGTCCTGAGCCGGTGCCGCTCGCGGCGCGGGCGCTCGTCGCCCCCCGGTCGCCGACGCCGGCCCCGACCGCGACCGCCACCTCGGCAGGTTCGGCGAGCTGCCGGCGCGCGGCCGAACGCTCCGCGATGAGGGCCAGGTCGACGGTCCAGGCGAGCAGGGTGATCGTGAACGCCGTCGTCGCGAACCACACGAGCAGCGTGGACAGGTCCGCTGCGCTCATCCTCAGGCCTCCTGGGCGGTCACCTCATCGGACGTCCCGGCGGGCGGGGCGCCCGAACCAGCGGGTGAGCGGCCCACCGTGGCCGCCAGCACCCGGTCCAGCTCGTCGTCCAGGCCGAGGTCGTCACCCCGGGCAAGACCCGCGGCGGTGACCACTGTAGGACCTTGGTCCCGGTCTGTCGCCGGGCCGGCCCGCAGCCACAGCCGACGACGCGGCGCGAACAGCGAGGCCGCCAGACCCGCGAGCGCAACCAGGGAGAACGCCAGCACCCACCCGGTCGCCGGGTCGTACCGCAGGTCCAGCGCGACGTACCGCGGCAGGTCCTTGAACGTGACGGAGCCCAGCCCGTCCGGCAGCTCGACCGTCTCACCCGGGCGCAGGTAGAGGGTCACGGGCTGGCCCGACGTCGTCACCGACTGCGTGAGGTCCGTGGTGTCCAGCGTGTAGACGTTCTGCGGCACCCCGGTGTCGAGGCCGAGGTCGCCGGACCAGACCGTGAGCACCAGCAGCGGGTCGTCGGCCTGCGGGCTCACCGAGCGCCAGGTCGTGGTGTCCATCTGGACGGCCGTGGGCAGCAGGTAGCCGGAGAGCCCGATCTGCGCCTGGCCGCCGGACACGTCCGGCACCTTGACGACGCCCCGGGACGTGTACACCGAGTCCTGCGGCAGGAACGTCACCGGACCGGAGAACGCGACCTCACCGGCGGCGTCGGTGACCTCCAGGTCGGGGGCGTACCCGTTGCCCTGGAGGTAGACGAGCGCTCCCCCGGCGGTGAGCGGGTGGTTGACCTTGATGGTGCGGGCCTGAGCGTCCTCACCCGGTTCGGTGAGGGTGACGTTCGCCGTGAAGTCGCGCGCCGCCAGGGTCTGCGGGTCGAACACCGCCTCGAACGAGTCCAGTGCCACGGTGAACGGCACGAGGGACGCCGGGTCGAAGGCCGACCCGGACTCGAAGGTGTCGTACTGCGCCTGCGCGTTCGCGAACCCGTGCCCCGTCACCACGAGCACCTGCCCGCGGTAGTGCAGCAGCTGCCCGGTGGCGATGGCGACGAGCAGCCCGACGAGCGCCAGGTGGAACACCAGGTTCCCGGTCTCCCGCAGGTAGCCGCGTTCGGCCGAGACCGACCAGGTGCCGGCGCCCTCGTCGTGCACGTCGACCCGGTAGGACGGGACCCACGGGATGCGGTGCGGTGCGCGCAGCACCGCGGCGGCCCGCATCACGACGGCGTGCGGCTGGTCGGGGCTGGTGCCCTGCCCCCGGGCCGGGAAGCGCCCGAACCGGGCCGGTGTGCGCGGCGGACGTCCGCGCAGGGCGCCGGCGTGCAGCCGCACCCGCGGCACGATGCAGCCCACCAACGAGACGAACAGCAGCAGGTAGATCGCTGAGAACCACACCGAGGTGTAGACCGAGAAGAAGCCGAGCCGATCCAGCCACGGGCCCGCCGTCGTGTGGGCCTGCAGGAATGCGGTCACCTTCTCCGGGTTCTGCGCACGCTGCGGCACCATCGTGCCCGGCACCGCGGCCACCGCCAGCAGCATGAGCAGCAGCAGCGCCACCCGCATGCTCGTGAGCTGACGCCAGGCCCACCGCAACCAGCCCACCAGGCCGATCGCCGGCAGCGCGGCCGGTGCCGGTCCCTCGAGGAACGCGTCGTCCAGCCCCTCGGGCCGTCGGGTGGCGTTCACAGGACAGGAACGTACGTGAGCAGGGCCTGCAGCCGGGACGCGACCTCGCCCCACACGCCGGTGACCATCGCCAGCCCGAGCAGCACGAGCAGCCCCCCGCCGGCACGCTGGACGGCGAGGCGGTGGCGCCGCAACCAGTCGGTGGCCCGACGGGAACGGGACAGCCCGAGCGCGAGGGCGAGGAACGGCAGCCCGAGCCCGAGGCAGAAGACCGCCGCGAGCAGCCCCCCGCGCGCGGCCGAACCGTCCGACAGGGCGAGGGTGAGGATGGCAGCGAGGGTCGGCCCGATGCACGGCGTCCAGCCCAGCCCGAAGCTGATCCCCAGCAGCGGTGCACCCCACAGCCCCGCCCGTGGGGCCAGGGTCAGCCGGCGTTCGGCGGACAGCGCCGGGACGAGCCCGATGAATGCGAGCCCGAGCAGCACGACGAGCACCCCGAGCACCCGGGTGATCGGGTCCTGCCAGCGGGCCACGACCACACCGAGGCTGCCGGCCAGGACGCCCAGCACCACGAACACCGAGGAGAACCCGGCGATGAACAGGCCGACACCGACCAGCAGACGGCGGCGCTCCTGCTCGGGGCTCCCGGGTTCGACGACCGCGCGACGGACCGGGGAGACACCGACGGCGCTCGGGAGCGCGGCCACACCTGTCGCGCCGGAGCCTGAGCTGCCGGCACCGATCCCGCGGGCATCCACCCCGCCGGCGCCCACCCCACTGGCCCCCGTCCCACTGGTCCCCATCCCGCTGGCCCCCATCCCGCCGAGGTATCCGAGGTAGCCCGGGACCAGCGGAAGCACGCACGGTGAGGCGAACGAGACCAGACCGGCGAGCAGCGCCACGGGGAGCGCGAGCAGCAACGAGCCCGAGGCCACCGCCTGCGCCGTCGAGGCGATCACGAGGTCGGACCGGGCGCGGGCTCGGCGAGCGCGTCCTCGACCAACGCCCGCAGGGTGCCTGCGTCGGCTGCCCCGAGGATGCGGGCGTAGACCCGGCCCTCGCGGTCGAGCACGACGGTGGTCGGGGTCGCGTTCACCGGGACCACGCCCTGAAGAGCGGCCACGGCAGTGCTGCCGGTGTCCTGGATCGACGGGTAGGGCACCTCGAACGCGCGCTGGAAGGCCTGGGCCGTCCCGGTGTCGTCGACCGAGTTGATGCCGAGCACGTGCACCCCGCTGTCGGCGAAGTCCTGCGCGATGGCGACCAGGTCCGCTGCCTCCGCGCGGCACGGTGGGCAACCCGCGTACCAGGTGTTGACCACGACGACGTCGCCGAGCCAGGTCGCGGTGTCCTGCGCGGCACCGTCGAAGTCGGTACCCGTCACCTGCAGCGGACCCGTGCGGTGGCCGACGGCCCAGGTCGTCGTCGTCCCGTCCGTCGAGGTGTAGCCGTCCTGCGCGGCGGCACTGGTCGCGGTGCCCGACGGGGTGCCGCCCGCGCTGCACCCGGCGAGCAGCCCGATCGTCAGCACGGCCGCCGCGACAGCCGTCGACCGACCCCACCGCGGCCCCGACCCCGGTCGCCGGCGCCCCGCCGGGCGCGGTGCGCCCAGGTCGGTCACGACCACCGTCGTCCCGTTCATGCGCCCGGAACCGCGCTCGCCCCGGCCAGGAGCGCAGCTGCCGGTTCGCGGTAGCCGACGCCGACCAGCGTGTCGCCCTCGAACCGCAGCGAGGTGAGCGAGGCGAGCGAGCACTGGCGATGCCGGGGGTCGTGCCAGAGCCGGCGCCGCTCGGCCGCCAGCCGGGTCACCCAGATCGGCAGCTGGTGGCTCACCAGCACGACCTCGTGCCCACGGCCGAGGCGACGTGCGTCGTCGACCGCGGCGCGCATCCGGGCGACCTGCTCGGTGTAGGGCTCACCCCAGGACGGGCGCATCGGGTTGCGCAGGTACGGCCAGTGCCGCGGGTTGAGCAGGGAACCCGCGCCGACGCCGAACTTCATGCCCTCGAAGTGGTTCGCGGCCTCGATCGCCCGCTCGTCGACCCCGACCTCGAGCCCGAACGCCGCGGCGATCGGCGCCGCGGTCTGCTGGGCCCGCCGCAGCGGGGAGGCGACCACCGCGACCAGGTCGTACCGGCGACCGCCTTCCTGCCCCGCCAGGTCGGCGGCCACCAGCTCGGCCATCGCATGGCCACGCTCGCTCAGCGGGTAGCCGGGCAGCCGGCCGTAGAGCACGCCCGCAGGATTGTGGACCTCGCCGTGGCGCAGGAGGTGGACCGTCGTGGCGACCATGGCCCCATCCTCGCAAACCCCCTGGGTCTTTCGTCGCACAGATCAGGCGTCGCGGGCTGTCAGGTGCTCCAGGACGGCGGTCATGGCCTCGCCGAGGGCCGCGAGCTGGTCGTCGGTGAGGACGTCGACCAGGTGCTCGCGCACCGCGCTGACATGGCCGGGCGCTGCCGCCTGGATCGCCTGCCAGCCGTGCTCGGTCATCGTGCACAGGACTCCACGCGCATCGGAGGCGCACCTGCTGCGGGCGACGAGCCCCGAGCGCTCCATCCGCCCGACGGCGTGCGACAACCGGCTGCGCGAGTGGGCCAGCCCTGCAGCGAGCTCGCTCATCCGCAGCGTGCGGGCGGGGGCCTCGGAGAGCCGGACGAGCACCTCGTACTCGGCGAGCGAGAGACCGGAGTCCTCCCCGAGCTGGCGGTCGAGCACATCGTTGAGCAGCTGGGTCGCCACCAGGAAGGCGCGCCAGTGCCGCTGCTGCTCGGCGTCGAGCCA
>JAKLPK010000301.1 GCA_022013895.1 Cellulomonas sp.
AAGAACTGCAACCAGGCGATGACCGTGGTCACGGTGACGAAGAAGATCGCGAACCGCAGCAGTGGCAGCACGATCGACCAGGTGGTCCGCAGCCGTGAGGCACCGTCGAGGGCGGCGGCCTCCAGGTACTCGCGCGGCACCCCCTGCAGCGCGGCCAGGAAGATGATGATGTTGAGCCCGGTGCCCCGCCAGATCGCGACCGCCGCCACCGAGACCTTGACCACCGCGGGGTTCGAGAGCCACTGCACGGGCGGCAGCCCGACCAGCGAGAGCAGGTAGTTGAACAGCCCGAACTGGCTGTTGTAGAGGTAGCCCCAGACCAGTGCGATCGCGACGATCCCGGTGATGGCGGGCAGGAAGTAGAACGAGCGCAGCGCCCGGAAGAACCGGTTGTCGGTGTGGTTGAGCGCGAGGGCCGCCACGAGCGAGAGCACGACGACGGACGGCACCCCGAGCAGCACGTAGAAGGCGGTGTTCCCCAGCGCCTGCCAGAACGAGGGGTCGGCGAACAACGCCTGGTAGTTGGCGGTGCCGATGAAGGAGACCTGCGACAGGTCGCCCAGACCGGCGGCGTCCATATCGGTGGCGCTCACGACGAGGGCCACCAGGATCGGCAGCACACCGAAGGCGATGAGCAGCAGGCTCGCGGGGCCGACCAGCAGGTACGGCGCGGCACGGGGCTTCATGGGAGGTTCCTCTCAGTGGCTCCGGCGGCGGTGCGCGAGGGGGCGTGCACCGCCGCCGGAACGGTCCGTGCGACTCAGTTGACCGACTGACCCTTGGTCGCGCTCTCGAGCGTGGCGATGGCCGCGTCCTTGTCGGTCCCCTGCAGCACGATCGAGTTGAGCGCGTCGAGCAGGGCCTTGCCGGTGTCACCGTCCCAGTTCGGGACGAGCGGCAGGATCTTGGCGCTCGCGAGGGAGTCTGCGTAGACCTTGACCAACGGGTCGGAGGTCAGGCTCTCGTCGGACAGCGCCTCGGTGACCGTCGGGAGGTCTCCGTTGATCGAGTACCAGGACAGCTGGGTGTCCTTCTGGGCGAGGAAGTCCAGCAGCTGGAGCGCGGCGTCCTTGTGCTCGGTCTTGCCCCAGACACCCAGGTTCGACCCGGCGAGCAGCGCGGTGCTGGTGGTCGCTTCGGGCAGCTGGGCCACGGCCCACGACCCGTCGAGCTCGGGGGCGGCTTCCTTGATGGCGGCGGCGAGGTACGGACCGGAGACGACCATCGGGGTGGTGCCGGAGACGAAGCCCTGGGTCTGGTCGAAGTCGGAGGCGGTCGGCACGGACCCGTCGGCGTACAGCCCCGTGTACAGGTCGACCGCGTCACTGAAGGCGTCGGTGCCGAAGTCGACCGTGCCGCTCGAGTCGACCACGTCACCGCCGTAGGCCCAGGTCATCTGCACGGGCAGGGCGCTGTCCCACTGCGGGATGTAGTAGCCGTACTGGCCGTCGCCGCGGGCGGCGAGGGTCTTGGCGTCGGCGCGCAGCTGGTCCCAGGTGGCCGGCGGTTCGCTGATGCCTGCGGCGGTGAGGATGTCGGTGCGGTAGAAGAGGACCCGCGTGTCCGAGATCCACGGGACGCTGACGACGGTCCCGTCGATGGCGGTCGCATCACCGGCGATCCCGGGCAGGAACCGGCTGGACGCCAGGTTCGGGTAGTCCGCGAGCGTCGCGTCGTCGAGGGTCATGAGGGCGCCGGTGTCGGCGAAGGTGCGCAGCTTGGACAGACCGATCTGGACGACGTCGGGGCCGTCCCCCGAGGCCACGGCGGTGGTCATCTTCTGGTCGATGGAGTCCCAGGGGATCGCGACGGTCTTGACCTCGATCCCGGTGTCCTCGGTGAAGGGGGCGACGAGCTCGTCGAAGTTCTTCGCGCTGTCGCCCATCACCCAGACGGTGAGGGGGCCGCTGTCGCCGGCGGCGCTCGAGCTCGACCCGCTCGAGGTGGTCGACGTGCAGCCTGCCAGGGCGAGGGCTGCGACGATCGCGGCGGGTACGAGAGCCCGCCGTCGGGGGTTGTACGTCATGGAGGTTCCCTTTCGCGTGGGTGCGCCGTTGCGCCACACCTGCGGGCGGCGAGTGTCTCCCGCCTGATCCGGACGTGCATGCCGCGCCCCCGTCTCCGCCCCGCTGACGGAGGAGGAGTGCGCCGTGCACTTAGTACACGTCTTAGCCTAAGGCTCGACGTAAGTGGGCGCAACCCCCTGGGCCCGCAGTTGGCGACGTCCGGTGCAGACCACGACGTCGCCTCTAGTTGACAGTTCAACTTCCTCGACGGACGATGGGGGCCGACGAACCAAGGAGCTGCGATGACCGACGTCGTGATGGGGCTGGACACCTTCGGCGACCTCCCCACCCAGGACGACGGTGCCCTCGTCGGCCACGCGCGCGCCATCCGCCAGGTGGTTGACGAGGCCGTGCTCGCCGATCAGGTGGGGGTCGACGTGATCGCCGTCGGGGAGCACCACCGTCCCGACTACTCGGTGTCCGCGCCCGACGTCGTGCTCGCCGGGATCGCCGGCCGCACCTCACGCATCCGGCTGGCCTCAGGCGTCACGGTGCTCAGCTCCGACGACCCGGTGCGGGTGTACCAGCGGTTCGCCACCCTCGACGCGCTGTCCGACGGGCGGGCCGAGGTGATCCTCGGGCGCGGCTCGTTCACCGAGTCGTTCCCGCTGTTCGGCTACGACCTGGCCGACTACGAGGTGCTGTTCGAGGAGAAGCTCGAACTGTTCAGCCGCCTGCTCGCCGAGCAGCCGGTGACCTGGACGGGGTCCACCCGCGCCGCACTGCACGAGGCCGACGTCTACCCCAAGACGGAGCACGGGCTGCGCACCTGGATCGGCGTCGGCGGCTCCCCGCAGTCCGTCGTGCGCACCGCGAAGTACGGGCTGCCGCTCATGCTCGCCATCATCGGCGGCGAGCCCGACCGGTTCGCGCCCTACATCGACCTCTACCAGCGGGCCGCCGCCCAGCTCGGCACCACCGCCGGCGCCGTCGGCGTGCACTCCCCGGGGTTCATCGCCGACACCGACGAGGAGGCGAAGGAGCTGTCGTACCCCGGCTTCAAGATCCAGCGGGACCGGGTCGGCGCCGACCGCGGGTGGCCGCCCGTGCACCGCGGCCAGTTCGAGGGCGAGATCGCGCACGGCTCGCTCTACGTCGGCTCCCCCGAGACCGTCGCCCGCAAGATCGCCGACACCGTCGGCCTGCTCGGCGTCGACCGGTTCGACCTCATCTACACCTCCGGCCCGCAGACCATGAGCTCACGGTTGCGCGCCGTCGAGCTGTACGGGACCCAGGTGGTGCCGCGGGTGCGCGAGCTGCTCGCCGAACGCGCATCGGCGCGGGTATGAGCCGTCCGGTGCTCGGCGTGCTCGGCGCCGGGAAGCTCGGCACCGTGCTCGCCCGGCTGGCGGTGGGCGCCGGGTACCGGGTGCTCGTGGCCGGGTCGGGCGAACCTGAGAAGATCCGGCTCATCGTCGACGTCCTGGCGCCCGGCGCGACGGTCACCACGGCGCTCGAGGCCGCGCGTGCCGCCGACGTCGTCGTCCTCGCTCTGCCGCTCAGCAGGCTCGCCGAGGTCCCCGCCGCCGAGCTGGACGGCTCGATCGTCATCGACGCCATGAACTACTGGTGGGAGGTCGACGGACTGCGGGACGACCTGGTCTCCACGAGCGCCCAGGTCCAGACGGCGCTGCCCGGCGCCCGCGTCGTCAAGGCGTTCAACCACATGGGCTACCACGACCTCGACGAGGGGCCGCGCCCGCGCGGGGCCGAGGACCGCAAGGCCATCGCGGTGGCCGGTGACGACCCCGAGGCGGTGTCCCTGGTGGCCGGACTGGTCGACGACCTGGGCTTCGACCCGGTGCAGGCCGGGACACTGGCCGATGGTGTGCGCCTCGAACCGCAGGCCGCGGCGTTCGGGGCCAACGTCGGGGCCGACGAGCTGCGCTCGCTCATCGAACGGTTCGACACCGCGCGGCGATGACCGCACCCCAGGGCGCAGACTGCGCAGCAGCGCCACCCGCGCCCAGGACAGGAGACCCCGCATGACCGCCAGGACCGTCGTGCTCACCGGTGCCAGCGATGGCATCGGAGCCGCCGCAGCGCGCGCCCTCACCCGCGCCGGGGACCAGGTGGTTGTGGTCGGACGCTCACCGGCGAAGACCGCGGCGCTGGCGGCCGAGCTCGGCACCGAGCACCTGGTCGCGGACTTCGCCCGGCTCGACGAGGTGCGCGGGCTGGCCTCGGCCCTGCTGAGCACCTACCCGCAGATCGACGTGCTGGCCAACAACGCGGGGGCCATCTTCGGCGCCACGCGCACGGTCACCGCCGACGGGTTCGAGCCCACGTTCCAGGTGAACTACCTGGCACCCTTCCTGCTCACCGAGCTGCTGCACGACCGGCTCGTCGCCTCGCGCGCGACCGTGATCAACACGTCGAGCGTGGCCGGGGCACGGTTCGGTCGCCTCGACCTGGACGATCTGCAGTCATCGCGGGGCTACAGCGCGACTCGGGCCTACGGCAGCTCGAAGCTCGCGCAGATCCTGCACGCCAAGGAGCTGGACCGGCGGTACGGGGCCGACGGCCTGGCCGCGGTGTCGTTCCACCCCGGCGGGATCGCCAGCAACTTCTCGACGACCGACGGCTCGCCGTGGCGGTTCCTGTACCGCAGCCGGTTGAAGAACCTCGTGCTCAACAGCACGGAGCAGGGCGCCGACACGCTGGTCTGGCTCGCGCAGACCCCGCCGCACGAGGGCTGGGAGCCGGGCGGGTACTACGTGAAGCGGCGGCCCGGTCGGGTGGTCTCCGCGGTGGAGGACGCGGGGCTCGCGGCGGGGCTGTGGGAGCGGAGCGTGGGGATGCTCGGGCTCGGGTGAGGCGGCTGGCGGCTGGTGGTCTTCGACCAAGACCGCGTGGCCCAGGTCACGACGGGTCACGATTCACTCCCCACGTCACTGGAGCGGGTTCGGCCACAGCGTCTTGTCCGCACAGTTCGGCCCGAGTAACCTTGGCTTCGCCCTCCTGTTACGACAGGTCGGGAAGAAGGCCTTAGAACCCCAGCCGGACGACTGGATCTAGGGCCTTTCGCTTGCTCCGGAGAGAGCGAGTCCGGGGTGCGGGTCTCGATGAGGAGCGTCGATCGGAGCCTCTCGATGTGGCGGCTGCGGCCCAGGTAGGCCGAGTTGATTGCGCCCAGAACGGTGTCGGCGATCCACAGCAGCGGCTCGTCGCCCCCGCGAACGTGCCCGATGCGGAGGTGACGGTCGAGACCCTGACCTTGCAGCGCCACGATGTGCGCGCGATCTTCGCGGTCCTGCGGCCCGCTACGGCTCTCGAGGGTCAGGTCGAACACCTCCATCGACACCAGTTCGAGGTAGAGCGACTCGAGGCACTTCCTGCGGTAGCGCTCGACGCGCCTGCGCCGGGAGTCCAGGTGGGAGACCACGACGCTCATCGGCCCCAGTTCGGTGATCCTGGCGACGATGTCGGCCCGGCGCCTCTCGCTCTCATCCGTCCAGTGGAACTTGATCTGGCCGGGCAGCAGAAGTGGCCGCAGGTGCTCGCGGACGTCGTGGCACTCAGCGTCAGCGATCAGCGCCGCGCACACCAGGTACTCCTGCTGATCGGCGGGACGCAGCGCCGACGCCTCGTCGAGGAAGGCGCGGAAGGCGCGGTCGGGCACCGCCACACGGTAGTGACTTGCTCTGGTCGCGGCTGGGACGGCCCACAGTGCTGCGCCTGGCCCGCACGGGAGACGTTCCATTCCGGACCGGGCTCGGCGTGATCACAGGTCGAGAGTCGGTTCCACCGAGCTGATGACCTTGCCCTTGGCCCGTACGTACTCGATCTCGCGCCGGGTCGATGCCCCGATGTAGCCGCCTTCGCTCACCACACGGACCTCGTCCGCCAGGTCGATCCGCCTGCGGTGCAGCTCGCCCAGAGCCTCGCGCCTGGGCGGCGTCAGCTCCTCACTGATCGGCTCGGGTCCGAGCACGATCACACCACCGGCACCTACTCCCGGACGAGCGGCGGGCGGATGACGGTCGCGGGGCCAGGGCGGTAGACGGCGGCGGGCCGGCCGCGACCCTCGACCCGCAGCTCGTCGGTCTCGACGAGCAGACCGGGCACGGACGTCACCTTGCGGTGGAAGTTGCGCGGGTCGATCGGGTGACCCCAGACCGCCTCGTAGACCGCGCGCAGCTGGGCGACGGTGAACCGGGGCGGGCAGAACGCGGTGCCCAGCGGGGAGTACTCGAGCTTGGCGCGGGCGCGC
>JAKLPK010000302.1 GCA_022013895.1 Cellulomonas sp.
GGACGGACATCTCCTGGTCGGTGAGCGATCCGTGCACCCCGACCAGGTCCATCGACCCGGGGGTCTGGGTACGCGAGTCGACGACGGTGGCCCGACCCGCCATCGCGACGACCACGTCGCCGACGACCGGACGAACCCGCTCGTCGAGCTCCCCGAACAGCCCGGCCGCGATCGCAGTCTCCCTGGTCACGACGACCGCCCGGTTCCCCAGCACCTGCGACCACCGCTCCACGACATCGACCGCATCTGCGCCGGGCTCCAGGTGCAGCTGCATCGCGCGGGGTTCACCGGCCACCAGGCTCACCCCCTCGCGCAGCCCCGGGTCGGTGGCCACGTCCCATCGCGCCCGCCGGTCCACGTCGACCATGCCGTGATCGGCGGTCACCAGGACAAGGGTGCCCTTCGGGATGCTGCGGACCAGCCGGGACAGCTCGGCGTCCACCGCGGCGACCTCATCGCCCCACTGCATCGAGCCCCAGCCGTGGTGGTGCCCCGCCTTGTCGACGTCACCCCAGTACAGGTACGCCAGACCTGGGGCCCGCAGCGACTCGAGGACCCCGTCGACGCGCTGGGCCAACGTCTCGGCGGGGCGGTAGCCGCCGCCGCGCAGCGCCGCGCGGGTCAGCCCCGAACCCTCGAACCGCTGCGGTCCCACGCTCGTGACCGCGATGCCCCCCGCGCGGAGCCGACCGAACCAGGTGGGCGACGGCTGCCACACCTCGGGGTCCGGCAGGTCCGTCCAGGAGACCAGGTTGCCCAGGACGCCGGTGGACGGCACCCGGACGGTGTAGCCGAGCATGCCGGTCGCACCGGGCATCAGACCCGTGCCGAACGTCCCCATGGCGGTGGCCGTGGTGGACGGGAACGTGCTGCGCAGGGTCCGCGAACCGGCGAGCAGCCCACGCAGGAACGGGGCGTGCCCGGCGCGTTCGGCCAGGTTGTGCCGGCCGAGCCCGTCGATCAGGACGACGACCATGCGATCGGCGTGCGGGATCTCCAGCAGCGCGCGGGCCTGCCTCGCCCGTTCGTCGTCGAGCCCGAGCGCGCCGCTCACACCGGCCAGCACATCGACCAGGCCTGCACGGCGACGCGACGGCCAGCTCAGCCCCGCCTGCGAGCACGCCGACGCAAGGTCCTCCGAGGCACCCATCGGGTTACAGCCGACCGGCACCGGCCGCCGACAGCAGCCGTGCGAACTGGACGGCGGCCTTGACTGCGTCGGCACCTTCAGCGGCGGCGCTCACCCGGACGACCACATCATCGGGCGTGATCGACCCGGTGAGGCCATGGTCGGCCTCGCACTGCGGGTCGTCGCAGGCGGCGGGTTCGAGATCGACTCGCGAGACCGAGCCCCAGCCGATCGCGATCACCACCTCCACCGGAGGCGTGCGTCCCTCCCGGTAGCGTGCCGGGTCGCCGACGACATGGGTGAGACCCACCGTGCGCAGCTCGCGCAGCGGGACCGACTCGGTGGTCGCGGATGCGGATGCCGACGGGTGCTCGGAGTCGGCCGGCATGTCGTCGACGTGCGCGACCACGAGCCTGGTCCCGGTCAGGACCAGCACCGTCACATGGCGGCGCAGCTCGACATCGTCGAAGGTGGTCTCCGGCAGGACGAGGTGCGCGAGGACGTCCTCCTGCGCGAGCGCGACGTCCAGCACATCGGCGACCAGCGCTGGGTAGTAGCCGGCCCGGTCGAGGTCGCGGCGCAGAGTGGTGGGGACGACTGGCACCGGGCCATCCTTCCATCCCGCCGACCCAGGTGCGGCCGGGCGCCGGCGGTCAGCTGCGCGGCAGCAGCCGTCGTGCGGCGTCCGCGCGCTCGGCGGGAGCCACGGTGGCGCGCACAGCCAGCGGGAACACCCCGCGTTCGGCGACCACCACCGGGTTCAGCTCCAGGGAGCGCAGCTCGGGCAGATCGTCGGCCAGCATCGCCAGACGCGCGACCAGGTCCTCCAGCGCAGCCACGTCGAGCGGTGGGGCCCCGCGGTGCCCCAGGAGCTTGGGCGCGGCCCGGGCGGTCCGCACCAGCTCCTGCACGTCGACGTCGGTGAACGGCGGTACCCCGTACGCGACGTCCCCCAGCAGCTCGACGGCGTCGCCGCTCACCCCGAAGGACACGACCGGGCCGAACAGCGGGTCCTCGACGGTGCGCAGCACGCAGGCGACACCGCGCGGAGCCATCGCCTGCACCACCAGCGACGGCTCATCGCCGGTTGCCGCGTGCCGCCCCAGCGCGAGGATCTCGAGCGCCGCGGCCACGATCTCGTCCGGATCGACCAGGTCGAGGCGGACACCGCCCAGATCTGCCCGGTGCCGCAGGCCCGGCAGGGTCGACTTGAGTGCCACCGGTCCGCCCAGCGCAGCGGCCGCCGCCACCGCCCCGGCCGCGTCACGGACCGGCAGGTTGGCCCATGGTTCGACGCCCACGCATGCCAGCAGCTCGGCGACCTGGGAGTCGGAGAGGACGACCGTCCCCTCGCCCGCCCCCTCGAGCCAGCCGTGCACCAGCCTGCGCGCGGCGCGGGTGTCGACCCCGGCCGGACGGACGGGGCGGCCGCGGTCGGCGGCGCGCCACGCCGAGTACCGGGCAGCGAGCCCCAGCGCCGCCGCGGCGTCCTCCGGCGAGGCGAAGGCCGGGACCGTGCACGGCTGACCGGCGTCATCGGGTGCGGTGAGCGCCTCGCTCACCCCGAGCAGATCGGGGATGCAGGCCACCGTGGTGCGCCCCGTCCGGGCCGCTGCACGGGCCAGATGGGCGGTCAGGTCCAGGTCGAGCCCCCCGAGCAGCGGGACCCGGACCACGAGCACGGCATCCACGTCGGCGGCATAGACCGCGTCGATGGCAGCCCGCAGCTGATCCGCCGGTGCATCCTCCGGGACCAGCGCCACGTCCCCGGGCACGTCGAGCCCGGCCGCCGCCGCGGCCTCGCCGACGAGGGCGGCGATCGAGGCCGAGGAGGCCAGGATCGCGGTCCTGGGCCCGGCAGGCAGCGGCTGCAGCGCGAACAGCTGCAGCGCGTCCATGAGCTGATGGGTGTTGTCCACCTGCAGAACGCCGGACCGGCGCAAGATCTCGCGCATCGCACCGACGGGGGCCTGGGTCGGGCGCACCGCATGGCCGGGCGGTACGACCTGCCCGGACCGGCCCGCCGTGACGACCACCACGGGCTTGACCGCCGCCAGCCGCCGGGCCACCCGGGAGAACTTGCGCGGGTTGCCGATCGACTCCAGGTACAGGGCGACCGCCCGGGTGTCGGGGTCCTCTCCCCAGAACTGCATGAGGTCGTTGCCCGAGACGTCGGCCCGGTGACCGGCGGACACCAGCTGGGCGATCGGCAACCCGCGACGCCCGGCGGCCGCCAGCAGGGTCACCGCCATCGGGGCGGACTGGCAGAACAGCCCGGCCCGCCCGGCCGCGGGAGCCGGATCGGCCAGGCTCGCGTTGAGAGTGACGCCCTCGTGCGTGGACAGCAGCCCGAAGCTGCCCGGCCCGACCACCCGCATCCCGGCACCGTGGGCGGCGCGCAGCAGGGCACGCTGCCGGATCACACCGTCCGGCCCGTCCTCGGCGAAGCCGGCCGACATGAGCACGACACCACGCACCTGCAGCCGGGCCAGCGCCCGCACGACGACGACCGCCCGTGCAGGATCGACCGCCACCACCGCCAGATCGAGCGGCCCCGGCACCTCCGCAAGGTCGTCGTGGACCAGCGCATCGTGCGGCACGTCCTCGACACCGACCGTGTGGACCACCACGCCCGGATCGGTGACCAGAGCGCCCACCACGCGGCGGACCATCGCACCGTGCAGCGCTGCCCGCGTCCGGTCACCGCGCCCGGGTCCGACCACGACGACCGACCGGGCCGTGAGCAGCCCCCGCATCGAGACCGCCTCTGCCCGGTGCTCCCGGGCCGCCATGACGGCGAGCGAACGGTCCGTCGGGTCGATCCCGAAGGCCACCGTGACGACCCCGTCCTCGGTGCGCTGCTGCACCTCGTAGCCGGCGTCCCGGAAGACCGCGATCATCCGGGAGTTCTGCGGCAGCACATCGGCGACGAACCGGCGCACACCCCGTTCGCGGGCAGCGGCCGCGAGGTGCTCGAGGAGCATCGAGCCGAGCCCCTTGCCGTGCAGCGCATCGGCGACGGTGAACGCCACCTCGGCGCTGTCCTCGTCGACCCGGTCGTACCGCCCGACCGCGACGATGCGCTCGGCCCCGACGCCCCCGGTGACCGCCACGAACGCCACCCGGTCGACGTGGTCGACGTGGGTCAGCCGCACCAGCTCGGCCTCGGGGAGCCTGGCCAGCGGAGCGAAGAAGCGCAGGTAGATCGACAGCTCGGACTGACCGGTGTGGAAGGCCTGCAGGGCCTCGCCGTCGTCGGGGCGGATCGGGCGCAGGTGGGTCGTCGTGCCGTCGTACAGGACGACGTCCGCCTCCCACCACGCGGGGTAGGCGGGGGCGTCGTCACCTCTCGGACCGTCCGTCGGTGCACGGTCCGGCACCGCACCGGCTGCCATGGTGCGAAGCGTAGCCGGGCGGGTCCGTCGTGGGGCGGGCGCGGGCGAACTCGTCGAACGGGTGCGTGGCGTCGCGGCCGCGGCTCCCCGCGGGGGCGACAATGGGCGCCGCGTCGGGCGCCCCCGGCCGCCACCGCCGTCCGAGGAGCTGTATGGCCCGCCGTCCGAGAGGTTCGGAGACCACGCCGACCGACGTCGAGGAGCACATCGTCGACATCGACGTCTCCGCCGAGATGGAGACCTCGTTCCTCGAGTACGCGTACTCGGTCATCTACGCCCGGGCGCTGCCCGATGCGCGCGACGGGCTCAAGCCCGTGCAGCGTCGGATCTTGTTCCAGATGGGCGAGATGGGGCTGCGACCCGACCGCTCGCACGTGAAGTCGTCCCGCGTGGTCGGCGATGTCATGGGCAAGCTGCACCCGCACGGGGACAGCGCGATCTACGACGCCATGGTGCGGCTGGCCCAGCCGTTCGCGCTGCGGCTGCCGCTGGTCGACGGGCACGGCAACTTCGGCTCGCTCGACGAGGGCCCCGCGGCCCCGCGCTACACCGAGGCCCGGATGGCCCCGGCCGCCCTCGCGATGACCGCCGGGGTCGACGAGGACGTCGTCACCTTCGTGCCGAACTACGACAACAAGCTCATGCAGCCCGAGGTGCTGCCCTCGGCGATCCCGAACCTGCTGGTCAACGGCGCCACCGGGATCGCGGTCGGGATGGCGACCAACATGGCGCCGCACAACCTCGTCGAGGTGGTGGCCGCTGCCCGGCACCTGGTGCTGCACCCCGACGCCACGCTCGCCGAGCTCATGCGCTTCGTTCCCGGTCCCGATCTGCCGACCGGCGGCACGATCGTCGGGCTGGACGGTGTCCGTGAGGCCTACGCGACCGGCCGTGGCGCGTTCCGCACCCGCGCCACGGCGCGGATCGAGAACGTCACCGCCCGACGCAAGGGCATCGTGTTCACCGAGCTGCCCTACATGGTCGGCCCGGAGAAGGTGATCGAGAAGATCAAGGAAGGCGTCCAGGCCAAACGACTGGTCGGGATCGCCGATGTGGTCGACCTCACCGACCGGCATCACGGGCTGCGCGTCGTGGTCGAGGTCAAGTCCGGCTTCGAACCTGAGGCCGTGCTCGCCCAGCTCTACCGGCACACTCCCCTCGAGGAGTCCTTCTCGGTCAACAACGTGGCGCTGGTCGACGGGCAGCCGCGCACCCTCGGTCTGGGCGAGCTCCTCACCGTCTGGGTGGACCACCGGGTCGACGTGACGCGGCGCCGTTCGGCTTTCCGGCTGGAACGGCGCCGCGAACGGTTGCACCTGGTCGAGGGCCTGCTGGTGGCGATCCTCGACATCGACGAGGTGATCCAGGTGATCCGCGCGGCCGATGACGCCGATGCCGCCCGGGTCCGGTTGATGGCGGTGTTCGACCTCTCGGAGAAGCAGGCGGAGTACATCCTCGAGCTGCGGCTGCGCCGGCTCACCCGGTACTCACGGATCGAGCTGGAGAAGGAGCGGGACCAGCTCGCCGAGGAGATCGCCCTGCTCGAGGCGCTGCTGGGCGACGACCTGCTGCTGCGCACCACCGTGTCGCAGGAGATGGCCGAGGTCGCCACCACGTACGGCACCCCGCGGCGGACCGTGCTGCTGGAATCGGCCGGCGGGCCCGCGACCACGGCCGTCGCACCCGCCCGCGGCAGCGCACCGGCGTCGCTGGAGATCGCCGACGGACCGTGCCGCGTCCTGCTGTCCGCCACCGGTCTGCTCGCCCGCACGGCGGACGAGGCACCACCCTCACGGGAAGGACGCCGTTCGCGGCACGATGTGCTGGCCGCCGATCTGGCGACCACGACCCGCGCCCAGATCGGCGTCGTCACCAGCCGCGGCCGGGTGCTGAGGCTGTCGGTCGTCGAGCTGCCGGCGCTGCCGCCCACCCAGGACCGCCCGTCGCTGTCCGGCGGTGCGCGGACGAGCGAGCTCGTCGAGCTCGAGCGCGGTGAGCGTGTCGTGGGCCTGACAGGGCTCGACCCGGCGGACCCGCCCCTGCTGCTCGGCACCGCCGGCGGTGTGGTCAAGCGGCTGGTGCCCGGCGACGTACCAGCCAACCGCGACGTCTGGGAGGCCATCGCGCTCAAGGACGGCGATGAGGTCGTCGGGGTCGCGCACGCCCGCGACGACGACGAGGTCGTGCTCATCAGCTCGGACTCGTCGCTGCTGCACTTCGGTGCCGCCCAGGTGCGTCCGCAGGGACGAACGGCCGGCGGGATGGCCGGGATCAAGCTCGCCGACAGCGCCCGGGTGGTGTTCGTCGGGGTCGTGCCGCCCGATGTCCCGGCCCAGGTGGTCACCGTGGCCGGCACCACCGACGCCTTGCCCGGAACCGAGGCGGGCGCCGCCAAGGTGACCCCGTTCGACGTCTACCCCGGCAAGGGCCGAGCCACCGGCGGTGTGCGTTCGCACCGCTTCCGCAAGGGTGAGGACACGCTGATCCTCGCGTGGGCCGGACCCGCCCCGGCGACGGCGACCGGCTCCGGCGGACAGCCGCTCGACCTGCCCGACGTGGACCCGAGGCGGGACATGTCGGGGACCCCGCTGCCAGCGCCGGTGCACGCCGTCGGCTGAGCGTCAGCGCGTGAGCGTCACCCAGCGCTCATCGACCTCGTAGCCGAGCGCGCGGTTGGCTGCCAACGAGGCCACGTTGTCGCCCGCACCGCCCGTGCGCAGCGTGCGCACGCCCTCGGCGACCAGTGCGCGCACTCCCGCCGCTTTGACCGCCGACCCCAGGCCGTGGCGGCGATGGGCCCGCAGCACGCTCGTGAAGAGCGTCTCGGCGCGCTCGCCGTCGACCTGCATCACGGTCGCCGCCACGAGCAGCCCGTCCAGGTGCGCACCGAACACCCGACCACCGTCGTCCCACTGAGCGGCCGTCGACGCGAGGTCACCAGGCGGCAGGGCCATCGACGGATCGTGCGAGTAGTCGAGCCGGTTGGCCTCCTGCAGCGCGAGCAGCTCGGCGGCCCCGGACCGGACGAGCTCGCCCACCTCGGCACCCGCACGCCGCGCCGTGGCGACGAACGCGTCGAGCCTCGCCAGGAGACGGGGCTGCGGAGGTTCGGCGATCCGGAGCACGGCTCCCCAGGACGTCGCCACCAGGCGGGACCCGCCGGCCGTCAGCACCGCCACCCGCGGATCGTCGTCCCGGAGCACGAGGAAGGGCTGCTCGGCGGGATCCATGCCCGGACCCTACCGGCGCCCCGATAGGGTCGGGCGCCGTGGCACCCGCTCTGACGATCCCCCGCTCAGCCGTGCTGGCCGCCTGGCTCGGTCTCGGCGGCGACCTCGCCCAGGTGGTCCGCTGCGTCCAGGGCGATGACGAGCCGCACACCGTGCAGGCCGAAGGCCGCAGCCAGCCGCTCGGCGACTACCTGGCGCCCTATCTGAGCCAGGGCGGGCACCTGTCGGTCAGCGACACCGCTCTGGTGCTCCCGGTCCCCGGTGACCCGGCGGCGCTCGGACCGGCGGTCGCCGCCCAGGCGATCGAGGCGGGCGAAGCGGTCCTGCTGCGCGGCCCCGACGGCTGTCGTGCCCTGGTGCCGCTGATCCGGCGATTCGGGTCGGAGCTCGAACCCGGTCACGTCGTCACCTGGATGGCCACACCGGTGCTGGACTGGCGGCGGGCGGTCGTCGCCGCGATCGGTGGGCCGGACGAGGCCGACCGTGCGCTGGCGCACGGGCTCGCCGAGGCGACGGCAGCACTCGTCCAGCTCGACGTCGCCCGGTGGTCGCCCCTGAGCGACGAGGTCGAGGCCGTCCGCGACGCGGCCCTGCCGGTCGAGCTCCTGCCCCCGCGCATGCCCGGGTCACGGCTGCGCATGCTGGCGACGGCCGCCCGGGTGCGGGCGATCGTGCGGCTGGCCGGCACCGATCGGACCGCCAGCCCGAGCGTGTTCGTCGCGGACCAGCGGTCGGCGGCGCTGCGGGAGACCGACCGGGCAGCCCGGCGGGCGCTCGCGGCCTCGACGACGTTCGTCGCCACGACGCCGGCACCCTGAGCTGTCTCGGGGCCGGCCGTCTCGAGGCCGACCGCCGAGAGGCCGGCCGGTCAGGGACAGGTCAGCCCGCCAGCACGTCCCGGTAGACCTGTTCCGTGCGCTGACCGATGACGTCCCACGAGAAGTGGTCCCGGGCGCGCACCCGGCCGGCCTCGCCCCAGGTGCTCGCGCGTGCCGCGTCACCGACCGCATCGGTGAGGGCTTCGGCGAGGTCCGCGACGAACCCGTCCGGGTCACGTGGGGTCCCGGTCCCGTCCTGCACCTGGTCGATCGGCACCAGCAGACCCGTCTCACCGTCGACGACGACCTCCGGGATGCCACCGGTCGCGGTCGCCACGACGGGCAGCCCGACCGCCATCGCCTCGAGGTTCACGATGCCGAGCGGCTCGTACACCGACGGGCAGACGAACACCGTGCACGCCGCGAGCACTGCGACGAGCTCGGCGCGCGGCAGCATCCGTTCGACCCACACCACCCCTGTGCGCTTGGCGGCCAGCGCCGCGACGAGGCCGGCGACCTCCTCGGCGATGGCCGGTGTGTCCGGCGCGCCGGCGCACAGCACCACCTGGACGTCGGCGGGCAGCCGCTCGGCCGCCCGCAGGAAGTACGGCAGACCCTTCTGCCGCGTGATCCGGCCGACGAAGACGACGGCCGGTCGGTCCGGGTCGATCCCCAGCTCCCGGACCGTCCGGTCGGCGGCCGCTAGCGCGTGCGGGTCCGTCGGCCGGCGCCAGGTGTCGAGGTCGATGCCGTTGTGGACGACGACCACATCGTCGGGGTCCATGAACGGGTAGGCGCGCAGGATGTCGGCCCGCATACCCGCGGAGACCGCCACCACGGCGTCGGCGCCCTCGTAGGCGGTCCGCTCGGCCCAGCTCGACAGCGCGTAGCCCCCGCCGAGCTGTTCGGCCTTCCACGGCCGCAACGGCTCGAGGCTGTGCGCCGTGAGCACATGAGGCACGTCGTAGCGGCGCGCGGCCAGGTGACCCGCAAGGTTCGCGTACCAGGTGTGCGAGTGCACCAGCTCCGGGGTGCCGTCGATCGCACCGATACCGGCCACCACCTGGAGGTCCACGCCGAACGTGGCGAGCACGGGGTCGCCGGCCAGCTCCGGCGACGCCTCGTAGCCGTGCACCCCGGGCTCGGTCCGCGGACCGTCGAAGCAGTGCACCCGCACGTCCATCGCGGTCCGCAGCACCCGGACGAGCTCGGCGACGTGCACCCCGGCACCGCCGTAGACGTGCGGCGGGTACTCCCTGGTCACCAGGTCGACGCGCACCATGCCTCCCGAGGTTCTGCGGCTGCTTGCGCGAGACACGCTAGTGCCCCGGGTGCGCCGCCCGTGTGACCTCCGGCACCGGACGCTACTGTCGGGCCATGCGAGCAACGCCGCGCGTCCTGGCCATCGTCCTTGCGGGTGGAGAGGGCAAGCGACTCATGCCGCTGACGGCCCACCGCGCTAAACCAGCGGTGCCGTTCGGCGGGATCTACCGCCTCGTGGACTTCGCGCTCTCGAACGTCATCAACTCGCGGTACCTGCACGTCATCGTGCTCACCCAGTACAAGTCGCACTCCCTGGACCAGCATGTGTCCAAGACCTGGCGGATGTCGGCGCTGCTGGGCAACTACGTCGCTGCGGTCCCGGCCCAGCAGCGCGTCGGCAAGCACTGGTACCTCGGCTCGGCGGACGCCATCTACCAGTGCCTCAACATCATCGACGACGAACGGCCGGACATCGTGGTCGTGGTGGGCGCCGACCACGTGTACCGGATGGACTTCTCCCAGATGGTCGACGCGCACATCGAGTCGGGCGCCGGGCTGACCGTCGCCGGCATCCGGCAGCCGATCGAGACGGCCGGTGAGTTCGGCGTGATCGAGACGGCCGCGGACGACCCGACCCGCATCACGGCGTTCCGCGAGAAGCCGACCGACCCCATCGGGCTGGCGGACTCCCCCGGCGAGATCCTGGCCTCGATGGGCAACTACGTGTTCGACTCCGACGCCCTGGTCGAAGCCGTCACCGCGGATGCCGACGACCTCGACTCCCGCCACGACATGGGCGGCGACATCGTGCCGCGGTTCGTGGCCCGCAACTCCGCGGGCGTCTACGACTTCATCCGCAACGACGTCCCCGGTTCGGCACCCCGTGACCGCGACTACTGGCGGGACGTCGGCACGCTCGACGCCTTCTTCGAGGCGAACCAGGACCTCATCGCCATCGAGCCGGTGTTCAACCTCTACAACACCGCCTGGCCGGTCTACACCGGGTACATCGGGCTGCCGCCGGCCAAGTTCGTGCACGCCGGTCCTGGCCGGCTCGGTCACGCAGCCGATTCGATCGTGTCCCCCGGCACCGTGGTCTCCGGCGCGACGGTGTCCGGGTCGATCCTGTCCCCCGGCATCAACCTGCACTCGTGGGCGCAGGTGACCGACTCGGTGCTGTTCGACGACGTCCAGGTGGAGCGGTACGCCCACATCCACCGGGCGATCATCGACAAGAACGTCATCGTTCCCGAGCACTGCCGGATCGGTCTGGACCCCGACCACGACCGGGCGCGCGGGTTCACGGTCACCGAGTCCGGGATCACGGTGGTCCCCAAGGGCACGGTCATCACGTCCTGAACGGCGTCGTCATCCCGTCCCGGTACGCTGCCGGACCGTGACCAGCACCCCGCGGCGCCGGCTCGTCGTCATGGACGTGGACTCGACGCTCATCACCTCCGAGGTGATCGAGCTGCTCGCCGAGCACGCGGGCTCACGCGCGCAGGTCGCGGCCGTCACCGAGGCTGCGATGCGCGGTGAGCTCGACTTCGCCGCCTCCCTGCACGCGCGGGTCGCGACCCTGGCAGGGCTCCCCGTCGCCGTGTTCGACGAGGTGCGTGCGCAGCTCACCCTCACCCCGGGCGCCACCGAGCTGCTGGCCGAGCTGGCCCGGCGGGACTGGCCGGTCGGTCTGGTGTCCGGCGGCTTCCTCGAGGTGGTCGCACCGCTCGCGGCCAGCCTCGGCATCACGATGGTGCGGGCGAACCGGCTCGAGGTGGTCGACGGCCGGCTCACGGGACGTGTGCGTGGCCCCGTCATCGACCGGGCGGCCAAGGTCACGGCACTGCGCGACTACGCGGCCGCGACGGGTGTCCCGCTGGCCGATGCCGTCGCGGTCGGCGACGGCGCGAACGACCTCGGGATGATCGAGCTGGCTGGGTTCGGCGTGGCGTTCGGCGCCCGGCCGGTGGTGGCCGCCGCCGCGGACGCCGCGATCAGCGGACGGCTGGACGATCTGCTGCCCCTGCTCGACGACTGAGACCGACGACGGCCCGATGACGGCCCTGCGACGACTCGGACCGGCGACTCAGGCCTGGACCCGCAGCGCGGCCAGGCGTGCTGCACCGGGGCCCAGGCTCCGCCAGTCGCCCTCCGGTTCGAGGAGCGACCAGCTCGCCGTCGGCACCCCCCGGCTGATCCGATCGAGCACCTGGGGGGACGAACCCGGACCGGCCAGCCGGGAGGCCGCCGCCGACATGGTCGGTTCGTGCCCGACGACCAGCACTGTGGCAGCGCTCTCCGGGACCTCGCGCAGCAGGGCCAGCAGCTCGGTCACCCCGGCGTCGTAGACCTCGTCGCGCACGTCCACACTGATCTCCCGGGCGACCGGCCCGAACCCGCCGCGGAGCAGCTCCCAGGTCTGGCGGGTGCGCAGCGCCGACGAGCACAGCACGTGGTCGGGCACGAGCTCCTCGGCGAACAGCTCGGCACCGACGGCACCGGCCTGACGTCGTCCGACGAGCGCCAGCGGACGGGCGTGGTCCGGGCCGCCCAGGTGCTCCGCCTTGGCGTGACGCAGCAGGACCAGCCGCCGAGGTGTGCTCATCGCACCATCGTGACACCCCGCCGACCGTTGCCGGGGCACCGTCCGTCGCAGAAACGCCGCACGCAACGCTGCGGCGTCAGTGCCCCATGCCCAGACCGCCGTCGACCGGGATGAGGGCACCGCTGATGTAGGAGGCAGCGGGCGAGGCGAGGAACTCCACGACTCCCGCGACCTCGTCGACCTGCCCCCACCGGCCGGCCGGGATGGCGGCCAGGTACCGGGCCTTCACGTCCTCGGGCAGGTCCTGGGTCATCGCGGTGTCGATGAATCCCGGTGCGACGACGTTGGCCGTGATCCCCCGCCCGCCGAGCTCGCGCGTGATCGACCGGGCCAGACCGACCAGTCCTGCCTTGGATGCCGCGTAGTTGGTCTGCCCGGCCCCGCCGTACATGCCGACCACCGAGGAGATGAGCACGATCCGACCGCGTCGGGCCCGGATCATCCCGGTGCTGGCGCGACGGGCCACCCGGAACGCACCGGTGAGGTTGGTGTCGAGCACGGCGGCGAAGTCCTCGTCCGACATCCGCATGAGCAGACCGTCGCGGGTGATGCCGGCGTTGGCGACCACCACCTCGATCGGTCCGTGCTCGGCCTCGATGGCCGTGAACGCGGCGTCGACCGCCGCGGTGTCCCGAACGTCCCCCGGGACGCCGAGCACACCGGCGGGCAGCTCACCGGACCGGTGCAGCGTCGCCACCCGGTCACCGGCAGCGACGAACCGTTCGGCGATGGCACGACCGATCCCGCGGCTCGCGCCGGTGACCAGGACGCTGCGGGCGGGGACATCGGATGAGGTGGCAGGCACGGGGACCGACGCTAGCCGACCGGGCGGTGGGCACCGGTCGGGGGCTCGGCACGAGATCGCGCCGGACCCTTGTCGAACCTGCACAACACGGCACCGTCCGCGGCGGCGCCCCGGTACCGCACGCATCGTGGCCGGCCCGCCGCGGGCCCGCTGCTCGCCCACGAGACAGCCTGGGACAGCCCGGATCGGGGTCCACGACTACCATCGCCGGGTGAGCATCGGCCGCAGATCCGGACCCGCACCGGGCCCGACCGTCCCCGCCCTTGCGCCCGTGAGCATCACCACGGCCCGGGCGCCGCTCACCGACGACCTGACCCGCCGCCAGCACCGGTACCTGCTGCAGATGAGCATCCGCGTCGTCTGCTTCGTGGCTGCCGTGCTGGTGTGGGGACGGGTGCCGCTCGCGGTCGGGATCGCTCTGATGGTCGCGGCCACCGTGCTGCCGTACATCGCGGTGCTGGCAGCCAACGCCGCCGGCGAACGTCGGGGCACGATGACGCAGGCCGGCGCCCGCCTGCTGCCGACCGGTCCGCTGCCCGACGAGGCCCCACGGTGAGCGCCGACGAGGCCGTGCCGGACACCGTCGGCGACCTGATCTGCTCGGCCCGTCGCTGCGGCGAGGTGGCCACCCACGGGCTGCTGTGGAACAACCCGAAGCTGCACACCCCCGAGCGGCGGAAGGTCTGGTTGGCCTGCCCCGAACACGTCGAGCAGCTGTCCGAGTACCTCCAGGTCCGCTCCTTCCTGCGTGACGTCGTCGAGGTCGAGACGCTCGTGCGCGACGAACCGGCAGGCGTCGACCAGCGATGAGCCGCTGGCGACGGCCGGCCGCCGTCGTGCTGGTCGGGCTCCTGGTGGCCACGGCCTGCGTGCTGCTCGGCCGCTGGCAGTGGCACCGCCACGTGGTCCGGGATGCCGAGATCGCGACCGTCGAGCGCAACTGGCAGGCCGCGCCCGTCCCGATCGGCACGGTGCTGGCGCCGGGAGGCACCCTCGGGTCGGCGGACCAGTGGCGCACCGTCACCCTCACCGGCCACTACGAGACCTCCGCCACGGTGCTGCTGCGCGGGCGGACCGTGGACGGTCAGGGCGTCTACCACGTCCTCGTGCCGTTCATCGGCGCCGGGCAGACGGTCCTGGTCGTCGATCGCGGCTGGGTGGCCGTCGGGTCGACCCCCGACACCTCGGCCACCGTCCCCGCACCACCGTCCGGCACCGTGACACTCACCGCCCGGCTCGTCCTGGCCGAACCGTCGGCCGACCGGGCGGCCCCTGCCGGTCAGGTCCGGTCGACCGCGGTCGAGGACGTGCTCGCCGCGGCCGACGCCCCGGTCACCGGGCAGGCGTACGACGCCGTGGGTCGGCTGGTGACCGAGTCACCCTCGGCGGCCCCCGTGGGCGTGCTGCCCGACCCGAGCCTCGACCCCGGCTCGCACCTGTCCTACGCGTTCCAGTGGTGGGCGTTCGCCGTGCTGGCCGTCGGCGGCTTCGGCAGCGCGGCGCGCCGCGAGTGGCTCGACCCGCAGCACGCGGCGCCGGCGTCGCGGACCCGTCGCCGGGGCCGCGACGAGGTGGACGAGGATGCGCTCATCGACGCCCAGCTCGCCGCAGGCGCCCACGCCGGCAGCGGCCCCGGTACAGGCGCCGACGACGAGGTTCCCGACGGTCCGTCGGGAACGGATCAGGCCAACGTCACGAGGTCCAGGTAGTCGGCGTTCCACAGGTCCTCGGCGCCGTCGGGCAGCAGCAGCACCCGCTCGGGGTCGAGTGCGGAGACCGCACCCTCGTCGTGGCTCACCAGGACCACGGCACCCGAGAAACCGCGCAGCGCCGCGAGGATCTCCTCGCGGCTGGCCGGGTCGAGGTTGTTGGTGGGCTCGTCGAGCAGCAGGACGTTCGCGCTGGACACCACGAGCGTGGCCAGGGCCAGACGGGTCTTCTCCCCGCCCGACAGCACCCCGGCGGGTTTGTCCGCATCGTCACCGGAGAACAGGAACGAGCCGAGCACCGAACGCACCTGGGTGTCGGTGAGATCGGGGGCGGCCGTGCGCAGGTTCTCCACCACGGTGCGCGACATGTCGAGCGTCTCATGCTCCTGGGCGTAGTAGCCGAGCTTGAGGCCGTGACCCGGGTGGACCTCACCGGTGTCCGCGGGCTCCAGGCCGGCCAGCAGCCGCAGCAACGTCGTCTTCCCGGCACCGTTCAGCCCCAGCACGACCACCTTGCTGCCGCGGTCGATGGCCAGGTCGACGTCGGTGAACACCTCCGTCGAACCGTAGGTCTTCGACAGCCCCGAGGCCGTGAGCGGCGTGCGGCCGCACGGTGCCGGATCGGGGAACCGCAGGTGGGCGACCTTGTCCGCGGTGCGCGTCGCCTCCAGACCGGACAGCATCCGCTCGGCGCGTTTGGCCATGTTCTGGGCCGCGACGGCCTTGGTGGCCTTCGCCCGCATCTTGTCCGCCTGGGCCATCAGCACGGAGGCCTTCTTCTCGGCATTGGCCCGCTCACGCCGGCGACGCTTCTCATCGGTCTCGCGCGCCTGCAGATAGGCGTCCCAGCCCAGGCTGTACTGGTCGATCACCGACCGGTTGGCGTCCAGGTGGAACACCTTGTTGACCACGGCGCGCAGCAGCTCGACGTCGTGGCTGATGACCACCAGCCCGCCGGTGTAGACCCGCAGGTAGTCGCGCAACCAGGTGATCGAGTCCGCGTCCAGGTGGTTGGTCGGTTCATCGAGCAGCAGCGTGTCGGCTCCGGAGAACAGGATCCGGGCCAGCTCGACGCGACGACGCTGCCCACCGGACAGCGACCCGATCTGCTGGGAGAGCACCCGGTCGTCGAGCGCCAGGTTGGCCGCGATCCGGTGTGCCTCGCTCTCGGCGGCGTAGCCTCCCGCGGCCGTGAACCGTGCCTCGAGGCGCCCGTAGCGTTCCATCGCGGCGTCGCGGGTCTCGTCGTCGGCACTGGCCATCGAACCCTCGGTCTCCCGCATGCCACGCACGATCTCGTCGAGACCTCGGGCCGACAGGACGCGGTCGAGAGCCAGGACCGACAGATCGCCCGACCGTGGGTCCTGCGGCAGGTAGCCGACCTCACCGCCGACGCTCACCTTGCCGCCGGTGGGTTGACCCTGACCGGCCAGCACCTTGGTGAGCGTCGTCTTTCCGGCGCCGTTACGACCGACCAGGCCGATCCGGTCACCTGCGAGGACCTGGAACGAGGTCGGTTCGAGCAGCACGCGTGCACCGACGCGCAGCTCCACGTCGTGGGCGCTGATCACTGGGTTTCCTCCGAGGACGCTGCGCGGGGCACCGCCCGGCGCACAAGCGCGGACCAGTCTACGTGCCGTCGTGCAGGTGGCGTCGTCGGGCCGGTCCGCTCAGAGCCAGTCGCGCCGACGGAACGCGACGTACAGCGCCGTGACCAGCACGAGGATCGAACCCCCGGCCATCCACACCCCGATCTGACGGCCGAAGCCGAAGTACGGCAGGTTCTGCCCGAACCAGCCGGTGATCGCGGTGGGCACGGCGACGATCGCCGCCCAGGCGGTGAGCTTCTTCATGATGGTGTTGAGCCGGGCGTCGGCCAGCGCCAGCGTCGTCTCGAAGATGGTCGTCACCATGTCGCGCAACGACTCGGTCCACTCGGCCACCCGCAGCACGTGGTCGTACAGATCGGCGTACCAGCCGTCCAGGTCCTCCGCATCCGGGGTCTTGAGCTCCTCGCGGTGGCGCAGGATCATCGCGACGACCTCGCGCATGGGCAGCACCACGCGACGCAGCTCGACGAGCTCCTTGCGTACCCGGAACGACGCGCGCTGGGTGGCCTGGGAGGAGGCGTCACCGTCGAACAGCCCGTCCTCCAGATCCTCGATCGCCTCGTCGAGCTGCTGGACCGTGGCGAAGTGGCCGTCGACGACGGTGTCGAGCAGCCCGTACAGCAGGGCCGCCGGCCCGTGCGTGAGCAGCTCGGCGGCCTCGTCCCAGCGGGTGACCACCTCGTCCATGTCGAAGCCGTCGTCGGAGCGGACGGTGACCAGACCGCCGTGCATCATGAACGCGGACACCTTGGTGGTCGCCAGCCGGGAGGCGTTCGGCGCGGCACCCGGCCGGTCCTCCAGCCGGGTGGCGTAGGTGATGAACAACGAGTGCCCGGGGCTACGGGTGGCCTTGGGGCGTTCGGCGGCGGCGATCGCGTCCTCGACCGCCTGCGGGGTGAAGCTCAGCTCGGCGGCCAGCGCGGTGAGCAGCGCATGATCCGGGCGGCACAGGTCGACCCAGACCAGGGTGTCGGGCTCGGCGAGCAGGTCCGAGACGTCCGCGAGGTCGAAGCCCTCCGAGACCAGCCGTCCCGAACGCCACAGCCTGGTCCGGACCCCGTCGGTGCTCACGGGGACAGTCTGCCGCGCACCTCACGGGCCGGTGCGCCCGACCCGCGAGGTGCGCGCCTCCTCAGCGGGCGGCGCCGGCCTGGTCTGCGATGAGGGCGGCGTACCAGTGCCCCGAGTCCTTGACCGTCCGGACGAGGGTGTCGTAGTCGATGCGGACCATGCCGAACCGGCGGTCGTACCCGTAGGCCCACTCGAAGTTGTCCATGAGCGACCACAGGAAGTACCCGCGCACATCGGCACCGGCCGCCCGCGCCTGCCACACCGCGTCGATGTGGTCCCGCAGGTAGGCGATCCGACGCTCATCGTGCACGGCGCCGTCCGGGGCGACCTCGTCGACGAACGCGGCCCCGTTCTCGGTGACCATGAGCGGCAGCCCGGGGTAGCGCCCGCTGAGCTCGGTGAGCAGGTCGACGAGGCCCTGCGGCTCGATGTTCCAGCCCATCGCGGTGGACGGGCCGGGCTGGGCGAGGAACTCGACGGTGTCGGCGGCGATCCACGGGCTGTGCTCCGAGGACCGGTGGCCGTCCGGCCCCGGGGTGCCGTCACCGACGGCCGGGGTGCCGGAGCGCACCAGGTTGGTGGCGTAGTAGTTGACCCCCAGGACCGTCAGCGGGACAGCGATGGTCGCGAGGTCGCCGTCCTTGACGAACGACCAGTCGCTCACCGCCGCGGTGTCGGTCAGGACCCGTTCGGGGTAGCTGCCCCCGAGCATCGGGCCGAGGAACACCTCGTTGCCGAGCGCGTCGATCCGGGCCTTGGCCTCAAGATCGGCCGGCTCCTGCGTGGCGGCCCGCACGACGTGCAGGTTGAGCGTCACCGACACCGGGGCGTCGGGGCCGAGCACGTCCCGGACCACCCGACCGGCCAGGCCGTGCGCCAGGTTGAGGTGGTGCACGGCGGCCAGCGCCGCTGCGCCGTCGGTGACCCCCGGCGCGTGCACCCCGGAGCCGTACCCGAGGTAGGCCGAGCACCACGGCTCGTTGAGCGTGGTCCACAGGTGGACCCGGTCACCCAGGGCGCGCACCACGTGCTCGGTGTAGTCGGCGAAGCGCAGCGCGGTGTCCCGCACCGGCCAGCCACCGAGGTCCTCCGCCCACTGCGGCAGGTCCCAGTGGTAGAGGGTGACCGCCGGCTTGATCCCGGCCGCGAGCAGCTGGTCGACGAGCCGGTCGTAGAACGCCAGCCCGGCCGGGTTGACCGGTCCGGAGGCGGTCGGCTGGATCCTCGACCAGGCGATCGACAGCCGGTAGGCCTGCAGGCCCAGCTCCCGCATGAGCCGCACATCGGCCTCGGTGCGGTGGTAGTGGTCCGCGGCGATCTCACCGGTGTCGCCGCCGAACGTCGTGCCGGGCGTCGCTGCGAAGGTGTCCCAGATCGACGGGGTCCGACCGTCAGCGGCCACGGCACCTTCGATCTGGTAGGCCGCGGTCGCGGCGCCCCACAGGAAGTCGGCCGGGAACGTGTGCCCGTCGGGCAGCAAGGCGGTCATGGGAGGCACCCTCTCTGCGGCGCTTGGTTCTCACCCGGTCGCGACGGCGCGACGGGTGTTCGGTTCAGGACTGGTCGGACGTGGGCACGACGCGTCGTCGGGACGGTCGTCGTCGGGACGCGATGCGGCACCCAGGATAGCGGGAGCGCTCTCACACCGGCTCGACCGACCGCACCCACTCCGCCCCCGCGCGTCGGAAGCCGACGCGCTCCAGGTAGGCGTGCTGCTCGGCGTGCGGTGCCGGGAAGACCAGACGCCGGTAGCCGTGCGCCGCGAACACCCCCGAGTCGCGATAGACGAACTCCCCCGGGGTGAAGTCCCGGAACCGCGGGGTGACCCAGTCCAGGCGCACCTGGCCGTCACCGCCCGGCTCGCCGGCGACGGCGACCACCCCGACGGTCTCGTCCCCGCGCACCACGAGCAGCACCGTTCCGCCCTGCGCACCCACCGGGTCGGCCGGGTCCAGCTCGGGTGCGTACCGGGCGATGTCGCTGCGGTGCACCGTCAGCAGGTGACGCAGGTACGCGTCCTGGGGCGAGACCTCGACCACCTCGTACGCGCGATCGTCATGCCGTTCGCGCAGCAGCCGGACCAGCCAGTAGACATCGATCACGGTGATCGCGGCGTTCATGGACGCGAACGCCCAGATCCCGACCCAGGCGTTGTAGAACGTCGCCAGCAGCGCCCCGACCAGGTTGAGCACCCGGAAGCGCAGCACCCGCGCCTGGGTCAGGGAGACGACGACGAGCAGCGAGCCGGCCCAGCCGACAACCTCGAGCCATGACATCCGGCCACGGTAGTGCCCCGGACGTGTGCCCCCGCGCCCGGCCGCCGAGCACCGCGCTCAGATGTTGAAGCCCAGCGCCCGCATCTGCTCGCGACCGTCGGCCGTGATCCGCTCCTGGGTCCACGGCGGCATCCAGACCCAGTTGATCCGGAACGCGTCGACCAGACCCTCCAGCGCCATCCCGGTCTGGTCCTCGATCATGTCGGTGAGCGGGCACGCCGCCGAGGTGAGCGTCATGTCGATCACCGCGGTGTTCGTCTGGTCGATCGCCACGCCGTACACCAGGCCGAGGTCCACCACGTTGATGCCCAGCTCGGGGTCGATGACGTCACGCATCGCCTCCTCGACATCGGCGGCGGTCGTCATGTTGGTCTGCGTCATCGGGTCGCCTCCGCGGATGTGCCGGGCACGCCGGCCAGGATGAGGGCATCGGTCAGCGCGGCCCAGCCGAGCAGGGCGCACTTGATCCGGGCCGGGAACCTGCCCACACCGGTGAACGCGTTGGCGTCGCCGAGCAGATCCTCGGCCGCCTCGTCCCCCAGCCCCGCACCGCGGGTGCCGAGCAACGCCCGGAACGTGGTCGAGACCTGGGTGACGGTGTCCAGGTCGACGCCGGTCACCAGATCGTGCAGCACCGAGATCGAGGCCTGGGAGATCGAGCAGCCCGAACCCTCCCACCGCACATCGCGCACCACCGGGCGCGCACCCGACAGGTCGACGTCCACCCGCAACGTCACCTCGTCACCGCAGGTGGTGTTCACCTGGTGCGACTGGCCCGAGCACCAGTCGTGCTCGGCCGTGGCCACCGCCGTCGTCCCGGGGGCGTCCACGGGCAGACCACGGCCGTGCGGGGACTTCGCATGGTCGAGGATGACTTGCTGGTACAGCTGTTCCATCGCGTCCATGGTCAACGCACCTCCGCACCGAAGAACGCCCGGACCCCCGCAAGTGCTTCCCCGAAGGCCGCGACGTCCTGCTCCGTCGTGTAGACCGCGGCGGACGCTCTGGTGGTCGACACCGCACCGAACCGTCGGTGCACCGGCTGCGCGCAGTGGTGACCCACCCGCACCGCCACCCCTGCATCGTCCAGCACCTGGCCGACGTCGTGGGCGTGCACGCCCTCGACCACGACCGAGACCGTCGCGAGCCGGTCGGCCGTATCGGTCGGGCCGATCACGCGCACCCCCTCCAGCGGTTCGACCGCCGCGAGCAGCAGACCCGCCAGATGGTTCTCGTGGGCGTAGACCGCCGCCATCCCGAGCTCGGACAGGTAGTCGGCCGCAGCAGCCATCCCGATCGCCTGGGCGACCATCTGGGTGCCGGCCTCGAACCGCTGCGGGGGCGGGGCGTAGGTCGCCGACTCCATGGTCACGACCTCGACCATCGACCCGCCGGTGGTCACCGGCGGCAGATCGGCCAACAGCTCGCGACGCCCGTAGAGCGCACCGACCCCCGTCGGACCGAGCATCTTGTGACCGGTGAAGGCCGCGAAGTCCACCCCCAGCGCGTGCAGGTCGACCGGCAGGTGCGGCACCGACTGCGACGCGTCGAGCACCGTGAGCGCCCCGACCTCCCGGGCCCGGGCCACGAACGGGGCCACCGGCGTGACCGCACCCGTGACGTTCGAGGCGTGCGTGAACGCCAGCACCTTGGTGCGGCCGGTCACCCGCTCCTCGAGCTGGTCGAGACGCAGCCGGCCCTGCTCGTTCACGTCGATCCAGCGCAGCACCGCGCCCGTGCGGGCCGCCAGCTCCTGCCAGGGCACGAGGTTGGCGTGGTGCTCGGCCACGGTCACACAGATCTCGTCACCGGGGGCCAGGGCGAACCGACGGGCGGCCGCTCCCCCGCGACCGGCCGTCGCGTTCGACAGGGCGTAGGCCACCAGGTTGATCGCCGAGGTGGAGTTCGACGTCCAGACGATCTCGTCGGCGTCGGCCCCGACGAACGACGCAACCGCGTCCCGCGCCTGCTCGAAGGCCTCGGTGGCCTCCTCGGCGAGCTGGTGGGCGCCGCGGTGCACGGCCGCATTGCGCTTCTCGTAGAAGTCCTGCTCGGCGTCGATCACCACCTGCGGCTTCTGCGCCGTCGCCCCGGAGTCGAGGTAGACGAGCCGGCGTCCACCGCGCAGCGTGCGGTCCAGGATCGGGAAGTCAGCCCGGACGGCCGCCAGCTCGGCGTCGGTGAGCCCGGTGCGGGCGGCAGTCGTCACGTCAGGCGCTCAGCGCGGGGTCGAACCGGTCGTAGCCCTCGTCCTCCAGGCGGGCCGCCAGCTCGGGGCCACCCTCCTCGGCGACCCGACCGGCGACGAACACGTGCACGAAGTCCGGCTGGATGTACCGCAGGATCCGCGTGTAGTGGGTGATGAGCAGCACACCGACGTCGGTGCGCTCCTTGGCCCGGTTGACGCCCTCGGAGACGATGCGCAGCGCGTCGACGTCCAGCCCGGAGTCGGTCTCGTCGAGGATCGCGAACTTCGGGGCGAGCAGCTCCATCTGGAGGATCTCGTGGCGCTTCTTCTCACCGCCGGAGAAGCCCTCGTTCACCGAACGCTCGGCGAAGGTCGGGTCCATCCGCAGCTCGTCCATCGCGGCCCGCACGTCCTTGACCCAGGTGCGCAGCGCGGGCGCCTGGCCCGAGACGGCGGTCTTGGCGGTGCGCAGGAAGTTCGACACCGAGACACCCGGCACCTCGACGGGGTACTGCATCGCCAGGAACAGCCCGGCGCGGGCCC